>JAFUUZ010000031.1 GCA_017471285.1 Paludibacteraceae bacterium
ACAATGGCGCAGTTTGATGTCCTTACCCGTAGAAACTCACTCCAAGGGCTGGCTACTGTGATTGGCGTGGATGGAATTGTTTTCCTGCCCGATGAATGGGAACTGCCGGATGGACTGAGTTGGACGGGGCTGCCGAAGACCTACGACGTGAATGTCTATACCTTGGAGGAATGGGAACGGATGGAGGCGAACGGAGCAGTCTTCTTCCCCAAGACCCAGAATTTTGCGCCCACCAATCCGGATATATATATCTATGGCTTCTACTGGACGGCTACAGGGGCAACGGGAGCGAATAACAATCCTGTTACGACGAGTGCGGTGGAAATTTTCTTCAGCCCCTATTACTATAATATCAACCGTAATAACTTTTTTCGTACGAGTAAATGCTGCGTGCGACTTATTCAATATGTCAAATAACGTCCGGAAAATAATATGCACTTGGTGCTTGGTACTTGGTACCTTCGTCCCTTGCTTGGCGGAGGCGCAGGAGCTTTTTCTGACGTGGGGCACAACGGAGGTTTCGGACAGTCTCAAGAAGACGAATCCCGAGCGTCTGGCGTATCCGGACGAACTGGCAGACCAAGTGCCGGAACTGTTCTGTATCGGCAAACTGCTGTTCCGCGTCAGCGACACTTGTCAGGTGCTCTTTGCTCCGGGCAACCTGCAGTACAATGCCGTGCAGGGCACACATCGGTGTGCGGACGGTTCTACTGCCAACGGATCTTGGCGTTTCGCTCCGAACCAATGGGAGTGTATCGGTGCCGCCAATGGCAATATTTCTTCCTCGTACGACGGATGGATTGATTTGTTTGCGTGGGGAAGCAGCGGCTACGACAATATACCTCCTTATTCCAATAAACTGAATGCCAAGATACCTTTCCCCGGTGAACATAAGAATATAGCCGGTACGAACTACGACTGGGGTGTCTGGTGCGGGATAGGCACCGATGCACCGGGTACGTGGCGTACCTTGACTCGCGAGGAGTGGGATTACCTGTTCAATAACAGAGAAAATGCCCGACAATTATACGGTTATGGAAGTATTGAAGGTATGAATGGATTAATCGTTTTGCCGGATGAATGGGAGCAACCCGCCGATGTCTCGTTCGGGCTTAACTACAGTAATTCTTATACGGAGACAGAGTGGCGTAAGATGGAAGCTGCAGGCGCGGTCTTTCTTCCCTATGCAGGCAGTAGATATTTTAACGGACACTATAATCTGGTAGAACGTGTGGGGAGTAACGGGCACTATTGGACGGCTTCCTGTACCAACAGGAGCGGGTACGAAGACTATAGTATGCAACTCATGTTACCCGGACCGGGGTGCGGGGTCGGTCCGCGCGGTATGGGCAATTCCGTCCGTCTGGTGCAAACAAAGCGAATAATCAAACCATAAAAGATATGCAATATGTCAAATAACGTCCGGAAAATAATATGCACTTGGTACTTGGTACTTTGTACCTTCGTCCCTTGCATGGCGTTGCAGACCACCGAGGGAACGGAGTTCTGGGTGACGTTCCTCAATAATTTCAGCCAGCCTGTCGGTTCGACGGAGATGACGCTCAAACTGATCGCCTCGTCCCGTCAGGATGCCTCCCTCACGATCACCAATCCGCAGACCGGATGGTCGGTTTCATCGGATGTTTCTGCCTACCAGGTAACGGAAATCACCATCCCGCACGACCAGGGTTATACCTATTCTTCCGAAACAGTGGAGCAGCGCGGACTGAAAGTGACGAGCAGCGCGCCGATCTCGCTCTATGCTTCCAATTATGTGGCGCACACCTACGATGCCACAATCGTCCTGCCCCTCGAAGCGCTCAGCAACGACTATATCATCCAGATATACGAAAACAACCTCACGTCCAAGGAGTTCGGCATCGTTGCCACCGCCGACGGAACGAACCTGACCATCACCCCTCATGCGCGTACACGCGATAATAAGGTGAAGAATGTACCCTTCACGGTCACTCTCAACGCCGGCGAGACCTACCAGGTGATGTCTGCGGACAACAGCAATGACTTCTCCGGTTCGCGCATCCTGTCGGACAAGCCCATAGCCGTTTTCAGCGGGCATGTCTGTATCAACGTACCGACCGGCAACCCCTGGTGCGACCATATAGTAGAGCAGCAGACGCCGGTGGTGCTCTGGGGCAGACAGTTTGCCGTGACCCAGACTGCCGGTCAATCCGGCGACCGCGTCATGCTCACGGCGGCGGAAGAGCAGACCCAAGTGCGCGTCAATGGAGCGTTGGCGGCTACGCTCAACACTGGCGAGTCGTACGAATGGCGGCTCACGGACCGCTCCGCCTGGGTGGAGACATCCCAAGCCGCCGCGTGCTATCTCTATCTGGAGGGCGCACGGGACAACAACATGACCGGCGATCCATCTATGGTACATATAACACCTGTGGAGCAGCGGACAAAGGAACTGACCTTCGCTACCTTCCAGACCGACGAGTCGCGTACCCATTATGCCAATGTGGTCACGACGGCAGCAGGAGCTGCGGCGATGCGCATGGACGGACAGAGCGTAGCGGAGCTCTTTGAACCCATCAACGGCAATACCTCCCTCCGTTTTGCGCAGATTCCCGTGGCGCACGGCACGCACACTTTGGCTACTACTTCCGACGGTTTCATCGGGCATATCTACGGCGTTGGCTACTGTGAGAGTTACGCCTATAATATGGGTCAGGCGGTCACGCCGCTCACCGGTCTGATCGTCGTGAACGGTCAGTCGCGCAGCGAGGTCGATTACAACGACGAGTACTGCTATCTGCAACCCGTTGCTTTCCGTCCGAATACGAATATTGACTATCTCGCCGTGCATTGGGATTTCGGTGATGGCAGCGAGAGCGACACACCCGAACCGACCCACCGATATGCCTCGCCGGGCGACTATCTCGTCACGATGTATGTCACCGGACCGGATAACAAAGATACGGCACGCACGACGCTGCATCTGACGGATGTCCTGCATGAGTCGCTTAATGTGGTGCTTTGTGAAGGCGAGAGTTTCACCATGAACGGTATTGAATATGCGGAGACGGGCACCTATTCCCAGACCCTCACTTCCGCCGGAGGCTGCGATTCCATCGTCTCTATCCATTTGCAGGTCAACGACACTTCCGTCCGCTACGACACCATACGAGCCTATACCGGCACCTCCGTCTCATGGCACGGACGATGGTATCGGGAGGAAGGCACCTATCGCGACACCCTGCAATCCCAAGCCGGTTGCGATAGTATCACCCAACTGACGCTGCTCTTGATCGAACCCGTTCAGGAGATGTACGACACGATCTGCTGGCAGCCGACCTATCATTTTATGGACTACGACTATCCGATCCCGCCGATGGACGGACTGGATCCGACGCTCTATTATAACTACACGGTGGAGTACCGCGACGTAGTGGAGTGCCTGACCTATAAGATGCACCTGGCGATCATCAATGCCGCAGATGGCGAACAGATCATCCTCCATGACACGATCCAACAGGGCGAGACCTATACTTTCTTCGGGCAGACCCTGCGCAAGGAAGGCACTTACACCCACACCGAAAGCCTCGCATGCGAGTGTACGCGGACTTATATACTCCATCTGGTCGTCCTATCGTACCCGATCTTGGAAGAGTCCGCCGTCCTCTGCCACGAGGACACGATCCTCTTCCGCGGCAAGGAATATACAACCCCGGGTATTTATAACGACACCGCTTTCTCGCTTACCGGCATCGATGCTGTCTATCGCCTGAACCTCTCTGACGGACGCAGTTTCAAGGATTTCTCTATTATCATTACCGCCGGAGATCCGTTGCCGCCGCCCGTGGGGAATGTCACCGAATCCGGCACCTACCGTTTTGTCTATACCAACGCCGCCGGCTGCGACTCAATCGTCACATGGTATATCGGTGTCAACGAACGCTGCATCGTGCCCCAAGAGGAACATGTCTCGCTCTGCGCGGGAGAAGTCTATGAATGGCATGGACGCGAGCTGACAGCAGGCGGAGAGTACCACGACACCCTTTGGCATTCTGCGCCCACAGAGTGCGACACAGCCCTTGTGCTCTACCTCGATCTCTTGCCCAAAGCGTATAACGACACGTCTATCGCACTCTGTCCGGGGGACTATTGCGAGATAGAAAATACCAAACTCTCCGAGCCTGGAGACTACACCCTCACAATGCGGGCTGCTAACGGCTGCGACTCGATCGTCTCGGTGCATCTGACATGGAAACCGGATTACAGAGACACCACGTTTGCTACCATCCATTATGGCGATTCGATACAGTGGGAGAATGAATATTTCTCCGATTCCACCGAACAAATACGCGGTTTCGTGGCTTCTAATGGCTGCGACAGCTTGCGGGTATTGAGTCTGCATGTTGACTATACCCTCACGGTGGAGCAAGAGTCGTGGGAAGGCGGCTGCGGAGACGGAGATTTCTTCACGCTTCATCTGTCCCTTTCGCGTCTCGTGGACTCGGTGCGATTGACTTTCTCTGATGAAGCCAAAGCCGCAGGTTTGCGCGATTCCATCGTATATATCCATGCCAAAGAGGCGGATATCCTAATCCCGCATGAAGGAGTCCATGCCGGTTCGTATAGTTGCGAGGTTGCACTGGTCCATGGCGCCGAAACGCTCCATACCATGACCTTCACTTTCACGCTCCTTTATCCATCTTCCGTCTTGGAGCAGGCTTGGAATGATGTGGTGGCGGTTCTGACGCATGATTACAACGGTGGGTATGATTTTACGGCGTTCCAGTGGTACGAGAACGGTGTGGCGCTGACCGGAGAAAACCATTCTTATCTCTATCGTCCGCTGGTCATGGGCGGTGAATACAGTGCGTTGCTGACCGAAGCGGACGGAACGCAAGCGATGACCTGTCCGCTGATTGCTACCTTCCAAACGGACATCAGTCTCTATCCGACGATCGTTGATGCACGGCAGGTGATCCAATGTCATCTCTCCGAAGATGCGGAAATGTGGGTGTACGATGCGCTCGGGCGTCTGATTATGCGTTGCGCCCTTACCGCAGGAGACACGTCGGTTCTTGCGCCCGGCGCTACAGGAGTCTATATCGCCCGTGTGATCACGAAGACCAACAAGAAAGAACACACCTATAAACTGATAGTAAGATGAGACGCTCTTTCCGACATATCGCGTTGAAGGTGGTGTTCCTTTCACTTTTCACCTTTCACCTTTCACCTTCCCTTTCCCCATCCCTTGCCCAACATTATGTAGGACCTGTTTTTTCAGGCGGCTTGGTGCAAACGGTGGATGACATGCCCGAGACGCAATCCCGGATCTCCGGCGGAGGTGAGATAGGTGTGGCGTACCAATACCAACACGGACATCTGTTGCTGCATACGGGGCTCAATTATACGCTCCAATGTCCCGTGCAATCGGTTGACAGCCAGTGGCTTAGCCATTCTATGATAGACACCCGTGGAGTAGCGGTCACCTATCGCGGGCTCTTGGCAAACAGGTCGGACCAACTCTTCCTCCACCAACTCTCGATTCCCTTTATGATAGGCGGCAACTGGTCGGGGGTCTATCTGCTGGCGGGACTCAAGTTCTCCGTCGCCTTGTCTGCGCAAGCCCGCGAGACGGCTGGGCTGCGCACCGCCGGAGACTATAACGGGCGTTACTATGAATGGTTTGAAGACATGCCCAACCACGGCTACCATGATTTCGAACCCGTCAGTTCCTGCCAAAATCTTCCCCTCTCCACCTCTGCCTCTGCCAACTCTTTCTCCAACTCTGCCTCTGCCAACTCTTTCTCTAACTCTGCCTCTGCCAACTCTTTCTCCAACTCTGCCGCCGCCAACTCTCTCTCCAGTACCCTTGGCGCGCTCAGTCGCTTCGACCTGCGGCTCGCTGCCGAACTGGGCTACACTTTCCGTCTTAACATTCACCCCTCCCATTATAACCCTCGCATGAATCCTCATTCAGCCTTTGCGCCTGCCCCTCTCCTCCGCGTGGGAGTTTTCGCCGAGTACGGAATGATCAATATGCTTTCGGGTTCTTCCTCTCTTCCATCTCCCGCGCCTTTGCCTTCCTCCCCTCTAGGGGGAGGTCAGGAGGGGCATCCCCGCACGACCACCGACTGGTCGCAATACCTTTCGGTATCCATGAACCATATCTACGCCTCGGACGAAGCAGCCAAAGCGCGCGCTAATATGCTCTTTTTCGGCATCCGAATCACCCTCCTTTTCCCTGTTGCTACCCCCGCAGACCAATTCAAATGCCGCTGCACCGGCTATTGGCAGTAATTTCTACTTCCAGCCTGTCCTTTTTTGCCAATTTTTATACTTTTCCGGCACCTCAAAATTTGCATATTCAAAAAAATTGTATTATCTTTGCAACGTGATTGAATTTCAAAGTTTAATATTGTCGTGTAACTGACTGAAATTAAAAGATTTATAGTAAAAAGAATTTAACAAAGTCTAGGACTGAGTGCTAGCCGACTTTAGGCGCACTCTATTTAGGGTCTATTTTGAGAGCCAAACCATGCCAAAGCACTTGAAAAAAACATACCAAAGCACTTGAAATACTATGTCAAAGCACTTAAAAACACGGGTAATGGACCGCTTGAAGTCTTCTGGATTTGAGTTTGTGTCACTGCCGGCGGGAAGTACGCCTCATAAACGGGGTGTACACTATTTCCATACATGCGCCTTTTTAACTGCCATAAGGGGCGCGATGGACATGGCGAAAGAAGGTCGGAAGTGCCGGAAACGCATTGTGGTAAGACCTTCGCGTTTCCGGGCAGGATTGCATGAGTTATATACGTACCATTTTCCGAAACACTGGTCTGCGGCGTGTGTGGCGAACCGCGAGTTAATCAAAGAGGCGCAGCGTCAGGCGCATGCACTCGAACATGACCATTCCATAGAAGCGCTCGAATGGCGTGTGCGGTTCTTCAACCATTATTTCAGGGTTTTCAAAGGCGGTGCGAAACCCGAAGAGGGCATGAAGCCCTACTCGCGTTTCTACCAATATACCTACGTCGCTATCTACCGCCAACTGAAAGCTGAGGCTGAAAGAGCCAAAGAGGAGCAAGAAACATCCTGTGTCGCAGAGGAGCGCTTAAAGCGGATTTCGGAGGAAATTTCGTTCGAACCGGTAGAATTTCATCTAACAAAACCTCATTTTTCAACCCCTTGCAGAAGAGCGTACAACTATTTCCGAGAGCGAAATTTGCAACCTCCTGATATTCAAGACGTTACAAATCCGCCAAAAATACCTCGTACAACTGCAAAATTTGCGTATGTGCGCGAAAAGCAGAAATTTTGCATCGGATTTCAAATCTCGGACCAGGAGTCCCCGAACGATGGTTTCAAAATAGAAATCCCGAACTGCAAATTACTAACTAAAATAAACAAAGAATTATGCAAAAGAATTTCCTTTTTGGTCTGCTGCTGGTAGCAGGAATGTTATTAGACGGAACATGCGTGTACGCGCAAAGTGTGCTGATAGACGGATTGTATTTCCGTCTGGACAGTACGGCGATGACGGCTTCAGTAGCCCGTCAGGACAATACGACCGCGGTAGGCGATATTGTGGTGAGCGACACCGTGCAGTACAACGGCCGCAAATATGCAGTTACAAGCATAGCAGAAAACGCCT
Source organism: Paludibacteraceae bacterium (assembly GCA_017471285.1). Lineage (GTDB taxonomy): Bacteria > Bacteroidota > Bacteroidia > Bacteroidales > Paludibacteraceae > Colicola. Next base: position 7,634 of record JAFUUZ010000031.1, read on the forward strand.
TCATGGAATGCAAACAGTTGACCTCTATCGTTCTGCCGCACACATTGCGTGCGATGGGCGATAATGTGTTTCTGCTGTGTACGGGTCTGAGGTCCTGTATCATTCCGGACAGTACTATTACGGAGATTCCGTTTGAGGCGTTCTGGAAAGCAGGTCTGATTGAATTCCGTGTGCCGGAAGGCGTTACTACTATAGTACAGCGTTCGTTTGAGCAGATGCCTAATCTGCAGCGGGTTCAACTCGCCAATTCGGTCACTACAGTAAGTCCGTGGTCGTTCTATAGCTTGGACGCGCTTCAAGATCCCATTTACAACGACAGCCTGTTTGTGCTGATGCCGGATAACTACAGCGGCGCATATAGTATTCCTTCGGGAATAGAGGTGCTTTGTAATAGTGCTTTTTACGGGTGCGCCAATATTACCAGCCTCACTATTCCTGAGGGTGTTAAGCGCATCGAGAGCCAGTCGCTGTTCTTTTCGGGTTATGGCAAAGTGAGCAAGTTGCATATTCCTGCTTCTGTAGAATATATCGGTCCGAACGCTATTTGCGGCGGCCGTTTGTCCACGTTGACGGTAGCGGAGGGCAATACGCACTATGCATCTCAGAACAACGTCATTTACACGAAGGACATGAAGACTGCAATCTTTGGAGCGGACGACCAGACATATTACAATTTCACGTTTCCGTCAACGGTGGAAAACGTGGCTCCTTACGCCTTTTATGTAGCGAATGTTTTATATGGTACCTTCGGAATGCCAAACGTCAAGACGATCGGCGAATGCGCATTTACGCAAAACAATTTTGAGAGCCTCTCCCTGCCGGAATGTCTGGAAGAGATAGGGAAGGAAGCCTTTTCGGAGTCGTTCGACCTGACGAGTGTTACCATCCCTGCTTCGGTGACGAGGATAGGCGATGAGGCGTTCAGTTATTGCCGCAACTTACAGAAAGCCGTGATCAACAATCCCGTCATCGGCAAGGGACAGTTCTACGAGGACACGAATCTGGAGACCATTGAAATAGGCACGAACCTGCGCGAAATACGCGCGTACGCTTTCCAGCATTGCCAACAACTCTGGTACATCCGGATGCCTCAAGCCAATGATTATTTCCGTACGATAGACGGTGTGCTCTTTTCGGCAGACACGACGGCTTTGGCACTTTATCCGCCTAAGCATGACGGGAATATAATTGTTTTACCGGAGCAGACGACGACCTTACGTTCCGGTTCGTTGCGAGGAATAGACAAGGACAAGCTGGTGCTTTCGAGGCAAACAGTGTTGTTGGAGAACGAGGTTTTCGGCGGATATTTCTGGGGAAATGATGACACACCGCTGCTTGATACGATCGTAGCTCCGATGATGTCGGTTCCTGCGACGCAGGGCAATCCTTTCAATCTGCTCAATCAAGCTCAAACAGTCCTTTTGGTGCCCTGTGATTCGCTGGCGGAAATCTACCGCGCCAACAGCATCTGGAAGGGCTTTAACATCCAAGTGGACAATACTTTGATGGAGCAAGATCAGCAGGATCAGGAGGTGACCACAGAACCAGAGGAGCACAGTGTGCAGTTCACATGGCCGGCCGTGGAAGGCGCCAGCTACTACACGCTCATCATCTGGGCGAACGAGGAGCGTACGGAGAAGATTTGTACGCTGACGTTCAATACCATGGGCCAGCTCGTCGAGATCAACTTCTCTAAACATGCCCCTGCGCGTCTGCCGCAAGAGAAAGAAAGCGACTCTTTCTCTTTCCGGTACAACGGCTTGGATGAAAACACCGATTACTGGTTTACTCTCTCGGCTTTTTCTTCCGATGAAATCGAGCTTTATTCCACTTCCGGTTCGTTCAAGACACTCGGCAATCCAACACCGACAGGAATGGAAAATATACAAAGTGACCATGTACCCTGTACGAAAATCATCCGCGACGGACAGATCTATCTGCTCCGCGGAGGACAGATGTACGATGTACGAGGAGAGAGATTGTAGTTGACAGTTGATAGTTGATAATTGAAAATTATATACACTTATGAAAAGGCAGTACTTATTATTGATTGTATGTCTGGTGTTTATAGCCGGAATGAGCCGTGCAACCGTGTATGAGGGTGTGTGCGGCGAACATCTGACATGGTCGTACGACACGGAGACGGCGCATATGACCATTGAGGGGTACGGCGAGTTGAAGAACACAGTGGACAGCCTCTGGTGGAACAAACAGGTGCTTCAGGCATCGTCATGGGCGACGGATTACAAGACCTATTATCCTTATAATTCGTGCAAGACGATTTCTCTACCGGAAGGATTGACGGGATTCAGCGGCGCCACCTTCCGCGACTGGTGGAACCTGACGGCATGCGAGATACCGGAAGGCGTGACGAAGATACCGGCGTACATGTTTGAGAAATGTTATAAGCTGAAAGAGATCAGACTGCCCAACTCGGTAGATACCGTGGGACAGTTTGCCTTTGCCAATTGCACAACGATGGTGAAATGCGACTTGGGGAAAGGCGTCAAATACATCGGCCAGATGGCATTCGAGAACTGCTACGGGCTGAAATCCGTCCGGTGGTCGGACTGTCTGGAGGTGATTGACGGCAGTATCTTTGACGGAGAACCCAACCGTGCCGTGTACGACATGAACAGCGTAGCCACTATTCCACTGCAAGATACGTTGTTCTTCCCTGCTACGTTCCGTTCCTCCAAGCAGATTTCGTGGTGCATCCATAGCAGCCCTGTTATTGTCTGGAACGCCAAGAACCCGCCGGCTTCTTCGTCTGTGTTCTATAATCTTTACTGCTATTGGAACGGGGATTTTATCTTCGGTCCGGATGTGGAGTTTGTGCCGACCCATTTATGCCAATGGTCAAGAATGAAGAAGGTGGTGCTGCCCGAAGGCGTGCAGTGGATAGGTCAAGGTGCTTTCATGGGAAACAGCATACTGGACACGGTAGTCCTGCCCTCAAGCCTGACAGCCATTCACCAGCAAGCCTTCCAGAACTGCAGCAAGATTACGCGGATTGTTCTGCCGGATGGCATGACAGCGGTCAGTTCTTCGTGTTTTGCCGGGTGTACTTCTTTGGCGCGTGTTCATCTTCCTAAGGGTGCAACGACCATCGGAGACAATGCCTTCTCAGGGTGCAGTTCCCTCGATTCCATCGTACTTCCTGAGGCTTTGACGATGGTCGGCGGCAGTGCTTTCTCCGGAATAAAAAAGCAAGACACCCTCGTCATTCCAGACAAGGTAATCTCCATCGGTACGAACGCGTTTGAGAACTGGAGCGGACTGAAGGAGTTGAGTATCGGTAAAAACGTCGTTCTCATCGGGGATAATGCCTTCAAGGGCGACAGCGCCGTCACGCATATAGCAGTATGGGCTGCCACTCCTCCGAGTGTCTCGGAAGGAACACTGGCGGATATTCCGGACAGCGCATGGCTCTCCGTCCTTCCCGACAGCCGCAAGCTGTACAGCGAGCACCCCTATTGGGGCAGGTTCCGCATGAGCGACGTACCCGACTCGGCTATGATACAGAGAACAGTCATCGTCGATGCGGCGGAAACGACTGCAGACTTCACCTGGCCTACCGACTCCGCTGCACACTCCTACCAGATTGACATCTACAAGGACGGCGCGGTGTTCTGCAAACTGACATTGGGTTCCCGCGGTCAGTTGCTCGGAATCAACTTTTCTGCTCCGGGCAGGAGAGATGCACCTGCAGGCGGAGCGAACAGCAGCCTTCCCTATACCCTCTCGTTCAAAGTAACAGGTCTGGATGAAGCCTCGCGGTATAACTACGTGCTGTCCGTACTGGACGCAAACGGCACGCCGATCCATGTGTATGTGGGCGATTTCGCTACGCTCGGCTATGAAGGCGAACTGAAAGGCGGAGGCAACGAGATCATCCCCACGCCGCCGATCATTCCGTCTAATCCGGAGGCACAAACCCCTACCGGCATCGACAAGACGGCGGCCGAAGACGCTTCTGTCCTCTTCCGGGACGGCCAGCTGCTGTTAGTGACAGAGGACGGTATATTTGATATACTGGGCAGGCGAATTGAGTAGAAAGACGCAATTTCGGTATAATTTTCGCAAAAAGAATGGCATATGCTTGCATATGTCATTTTTTTGTAGTACCTTTGCACACGGATTATGTTTTTTTATGAAAAAACATTCCGCCGGCGCTATTTGAAAGAATGAAAGAAGCAACAAAAAAGCATCTACGTCTGTAGATGCCTTTGCGCTCCCTCTAGGACTTGAACCTAGGACCCCCTGATTAACAGTCAGATGCTCTAACCGACTGAGCTAAGGAAGCGTGTCTGTGCTCTCTTTTTTCGAAAGCGGGTGCAAAAGTACTGCTTTTTTTTCATATGTGCAAGTTTTTTTGCAAAAAAATGACATCTTGGCGCCGTTTTTTTACTAAAAACCCCGAAAACAGGCCAAAAAAGGATAAAAATGAAAAAGATTTTAGGTTTAGGAAATGCTCTGACGGACATCCTGTTGCAGGTGAGCGAAGACGATCTGCGTGAACTGGGATTTCCGAAAGGGAGCATGAACCTTATTTCCAGAGACCAGGCGGAGCAGATCCAGTATCGCTTTCTCTCGGTTCGTAAACGTATGGTGGCGGGCGGTTCTGCTTCGAACACGATCAACTGTATTGCATCGTTGGGCGGCAAGGCGGCATTCATCGGCAAGATCGGTAATGACGAGGTCGGTGATTTCTACCGCGAGGACATGCTGAAGAACGGCGTGAAGCCGATCCTGTTGCTCTCGCAGGACGCCATGTCCGGTTTCTCTATCGTGCTGGTCACTCCGGATGGCGAGCGCACCTTCGCTACCTATCTGGGTGCCGCGGCGGAACTGTGCGCAGACGATATCTCCAAGGATGCCTTCAACGGGTTCGATATATTCCATCTGGAGGGCTATCTGGTGCAGAACCATGAACTGCTGGAGAAATCCGTCCGTCTGGCGAAAGAAGCCGGATGTATGGTCTCGCTCGATCTGGCATCCTATAATGTGATAAACGAGAACCATGCTTTCCTCAAGAATCTGGTGAAGCAGTATGTGGATATAGTCTTTGCTAACGAGGACGAGTCGTTCGCCTATACGCATCTCAATCCGGAAGAGTCCGTCCAGATGATCGCGGAGCAATGCGATATAGCGGTTGTGAAAGTAGGCAAGAACGGTTCGTATATACAGCATGGCAGCAAGCGTCACCATATTGGCGCGATCACCACATCCTGTACGGACTCCACCGGCGCCGGAGACTATTTCGCAGGCGGCTTCCTGCATGCTCTGGCGGACGGTTTCGATATCCGCCGGTGCGCCGAGATAGGTACTATCGCTGCAGGACGTGTAGTGGAGGTGGTAGGCACCAAACTGCCGGACGAGCAATGGGAGGAGATACGCCGTATATGCGCGCTCTACCGCGGGTTCATGCAGAAATATGACAAGGAGTGACAGAAGTTGAAAATTGAGAATTGAGAATAGAAAATGAAAAGCATACTAAAACCGTTTTATATCATTTACCAGTATCTGGTGGCATGGCCGATACTGTGTGTACTGACGGTCTTCACGGCTGTTTTCACGGTCTGCACCGTTCATTGGCGGAATGCGGAGTTTGTGCATAAAGTGCAGCAGTTCTGGTCCCGCTCGTTCCTGTGGCTGATGTTTCTGCCGGTGACGGTAGAGGGCGCGGAGCATATCCGGCAGGGTCAGAGTTATGTGTTTGTGTCGAACCACCAGTCGATGTTCGACGTATGGCTGATCTACGGCTGGCTGCCGGTGATCTTCAAATGGCTGATGAAAGCGGAGTTGCGCAAGGTGCCTTTTGTAGGGACGGGGTGCAAAGCCGCCGGGCATATCTTTATCGACCGCCGCAATGCCAAAGCCGCGATGGAGAGCCTCAAAGAGGTGGAGAAACAGCTGGTAGGCGGTGTATGCACCGTGATCTTCCCGGAGGGCACCCGTTCGCTGAACGGCGAAGTGGGACGGTTCAAACGCGGTGCTTTCCAGATAGCCATCGATTTGGGCCTGCCAGTCATCCCGCTTTCGCTGGACGGATGTTTCGAGGCGTTGCCAAAGGGAAAGCCCTTCGTTCACCGCGTGCCCTGCCGTATGTATATCGGCGAACCGATAGACCTGAAGCAGTTCCGCGATGCCGAAGGAAACATGGATTCCAATGCCGCTATAGAGGCGGTCCGCAATGCCGTTATAGCCGGTAGAAATAACTAAATAGTAAATGACCAAATAGTAAATGACTAAATTGTAAATAAATTATGTATTCCGATCCGAAAGACTGTCTCTATTGTCAGAACAATGAGACTTTGCACAATTTGATGATAGAGATCGCGCACCTGCGCGTGTCGCGCGCGTTTTTATTTAAGGAGCAGACCTATCACGGCCGCTGTCTGGTGGCATATGACGGGCATGTCAATGACCTGAACGAGCTGTCCGACGAGCAGCGCAATCTCTTCATGGCGGACGTAGCCGATGTGACACGCGCGATGCAGAAATTATTCCATCCCGAGAAGATCAACTATGGCGCTTTCTCCGATAAATTAAGCCATCTGCATTTCCACCTGGCCCCCAAATATGTGGACGGTCCGGATTACGGAGGCACATTCCAGATGAATCCGGGCAAAGTCTATCTCTCCGATGCCGAGTACGCCGAGATGGTAGAGGCACTCCAAAAAGAGCTGAAAAACTGAATTCCGATAACTGAATGCTCTTCAAGGAGATCATAGGACAGGAGGCGACGAAGGCGCAGTTGCGCCAGGCGGTGCGTGAGGGCAGAATACCCCACGCGCAGCTGTTTACCGGCATATCGGGGATCGGCAAACTGCAGCTGGCTCTGGCTTATGCCCAGTATCTGAACTGTCCCAACCGGACGGACGAGGACAGTTGCGGCAGTTGTCCGACATGTCTCCAATACCAGCATCTGCAGCACCCCGATCTGCATTTCGTCTTTCCGATCGTCAAGACGGATTCCGCCGACACATGCAATGATTTTCTGGAGCCGTGGCGTAAGATCATCCTGGAGAAACATTATTTCGACCTGGATGACTGGCATGCCGCTTTGGGCGTGGAGACGAAGCAGAGCATGATCTATGAGAAAGAGAGCGGGGAGATCCTGCGCAAACTCAGCCTCAAGGCCTATGGCGACGGCTACAAGATTATGATCATATGGCAGCCGGAGAAGATGAATGCAGCCACGGCGAACAAACTGCTGAAGATACTGGAGGAGCCGGCTCCGAAGACCGTTTTCCTTCTGGTCTCCGAACATCCGGAGCAGATGCTGGCTACTATCCTGTCGCGCGTACAGACGATCCGGATTCCGAGGCTGGAGACGGAGACTATCGCTGAGGCTTTGGTCCGCAGAGGTATAGCTGCTTCCAAAACGACCGACATAGCACGGATAGCGAACGGCAGTTTTCTCGCTGCCCTGAAAAAAGCCGGTGAATCCGAGGAAAATCAGCAGGAACTGCGTGATTTCGTCGCTCTCTTCCGCGATGCTTATACAGTAGGAGTCCTCCGCGACCCGCAGAAGAAATACGAGTCGCTCAAACATCTGCGCCAGTGGTCGCTGGACATGGCTGCGACAGGCAGGGAGAAGCAGAAGCATTTTCTGCAGTACGCCCAGCAGCAGGTGCGAGAGAATTTTATCCGTAATATAGGTCAGCCCGAACTGAATTACCAGATGGAGGAAGAGCGGAATTTCTCCGTTAAGTTTGCGCCTTTTATCCATTCCGGCAATGTAGAGGCGATCATGAACCAACTCGACTTGGCGGAACGGCAAATAGAGCAGAACGGCAACGCAAAGATGATCTTCTTCGACCTGTGTCTGCAAATGATAATATTGATTAAAAAACCAAGAAAATGAAGAAATATACAGTAGGAAACGAACCGCAAGAACTGGCAGCGGCGGCAACCAAACGCAATTCAGCGCATATGTTGCCCGTATGCGACTGGTTGAGCGACCTGCCCGAAAATACGCAACTGACAGACCTGATAGAGGTGCAGTTCAAGAACACACGCAAGGGCTATTTCCATAACAGCGCACACCTCCCGTTGGAGAAAGGCGTGAAAGTGGTGGTGGAGGCCAATCCGGGGTACGACCTGGGCGAGGTGGTGCTGACCGGCAAGCTGGTAGAGTTGCAGATCAAGAAGAACAAGATAGACGCTTCCCGTTACGAGATCCGTCAGGTGATCCGTATAGCGACGGAGGAAGATCTCGCCCGTGCCGAGCAAGCGCACGCGCGCGAACAGGAGACGATGATCAAAGCCCGCCAACTGGCCAAATCGCTCGGGCTGGAGATGAAGATAGGTGACGTGGAATATCAGGGCGACGGATCGAAAGCGATTTTCTTCTATATCGCTGACGGGCGGGTTGACTTCCGCCAGTTGATCAAGGTCTATGCAGAGACGTTCCGCATCCGCGTGGAGATGAAGCAGATCGGAGCGCGTCAGGAAGCGGGACGTATCGGCGGAACAGGACCATGCGGACGTGAGTTATGCTGCTCCACATGGATGATCAACTTCTCGTCGGTAGGTACCGGCGCCGCAAGGTTGCAGAACATATCCCCCAACCCGCAGAAACTGGCAGGCATGTGTGCCAAACTCAAATGCTGTCTGAACTACGAAGTGCCGGTCTATGAGGATGCTTCCAAGGCATTGCCGCCGCGCAATCTGCCTCTGGAGACGAAGGACGCTACCTATTATGTCTTCTCGACCGACCCGCTGGCAGGCACCATTACCTATTCCACCGACCAGCATATACCGGCTAATCTGGTGACTCTGACGGCTGCGCGCGCACATGAGGTGATCGCGATGAACCGCCGCGGAGAGAAACCCGTCTCTTTGGAAGCCAACCGTGCCGCAGAAGCGGAGATAGGATACCAGACGGGCCATGGCGAACTGACGAGGTTTGATAGAAAAAAGAAAAAACACCCCAGACGATGAAGCCATTTACGATGAACAGTTTACGACTTGCGATTTGTTTGCTGATAGGATGCGTCTGTCTTCTGACATCCTGCCGGCACGATATCGTGTATAGCGAATTTGTCGCGATTCCATCGGGTGAATGGGACGAAAACCAACTGCCGGAATTTGCCTTCAACATAGCGGACCGGGAGGCGGCTTATGATATCCTGCTCTACGTCCGTCATACGGAGCGCTATCCGTATCAGAATATGTGGCTTTTTGTGCGCGGCAACAGGCAGTACATGGATACGGTCGAGTTTTATCTGGCGGATGACAGAGGCCGCTGGCTCGGAGACAAACACCATGGCTTTATAGAAATGCCCGTTCTGCTGGAGGATAATTATCATTTCCCCGATACCGGGCGGTATTATTTCGCCGTTCAGCACGGAATGAGGGACTCGCTCCTGCGCGGCGTGACCGATGTGGGGATAGAGGTGATAAGGGTGAAAAATGAAAGGTAGAAAGAAATGGGCAAGAACAAACTGAAGAAATTTGCGGAGATGGAGACGTTCCACAATGTCTTCCAGCCGCCGTACGACCCGGAGTTGGCGGGACACTGGCGCGACCGCTATTTCCATAATGAGAACCCCGTTGTGCTGGAGCTGGGATGCGGCAGAGGCGAATATACGGTAGGACTGGCGGAGCGGTATCCGGAGAAGAATTTTATCGGAGTGGATATCAAAGGCGCGCGTATGTGGGCGGGAGCCAAAGAGGCGGAGATCAAGGAATTGAAGAATGTAGCGTTCCTGCGCACCAATATTGAGTTTATCACGGAGTTTTTTGCTGCCGGTGAAGTGGATGAGATATGGATTACTTTCTGCGACCCGCAGATGAAGAAAGCCACCAAGCGTCTCACATCCACTTATTTCATGCAGCGCTATCACCGGATCGTGAAACCCGGCGGCCTGATTCATCTGAAGACCGACAGTCCGTTCCTATATACTTATACGACCGAGATGCTGCGGCTGAACCCCTATCCGGTAGTGGCGCAGACAGATGATTTATATGCCGATTCGCTCGATTCCATCGATGTTTTCCGGGATGCGCGTGCGCTGCAGACGCACTACGAGAAGCAGTGGCTCGACAGAGGAATGAAGATCAAATATATCGAGTGGCGGTTGGATCCTCTTGACCGGTGGGAAGAGCCTGTTATCGAGATAGAAAAAGACACATACCGTTCCTACGGACGCAATTATCAAGCATAGATTAAAATCACAAACAACATATATGAAACATTTTAACGAATACAAACAGTTGAACTTGCCCGCGTTGAGCCGCGAGGTGCTGGCGCAATGGGAGCAAGAGGGGTTATTTGAGAAAAGTATCACTACCCGTGAGGGACATCCGCAGTTCCTCTTTTTCGAAGGTCCTCCTTCTGCCAACGGCATGCCGGGTATCCACCATGTCATGGCGCGGACCATCAAAGACACGTTCTGCCGTTTCAAGACGATGCAGGGTTATCAGGTGCGCCGTAAGGCCGGTTGGGACACCCATGGTCTGCCGGTGGAGTTAGGAGTGGAGAAGATGTTAGGTATCACCAAAGAGGATATCGGCAAGAAGATCAGCGTGGACGAATACAACGCTGCCTGCCGCCGCGAGGTGATGAAATACACCAAAGAATGGACCAACCTCACCAAGCAGATGGGCTACTGGGTGGACCTCGACAACCCCTATATCACCTACGATAACAAGTATATCGAGACGCTGTGGTACCTGCTTAAGGAACTGTACAAGAAAGGCTATCTCTATAAGGGTTACACCATCCAGCCGTACTCGCCTGCCGCCGGAACGGGTCTCTCGTCACACGAGCTCAACCAGCCCGGTTGCTACCGCGACGTCAAAGACCTCACCTGCACGGCGAGGTTCAAACTCAAACCAAATGACCAAATGGTAAATGGTCAAATGGTAAATAGATTTATCATCGCCTGGACGACGACGCCTTGGACGCTGCCTTCCAACACGGCTCTCTGCGTGGGACCGAAGATTGACTACGTGGAGGTAGAGACGCCTGCAGGCGACCATATCATCCTCGCTGAGGCGCGTCTGGATGCTTATCGCAAAGAACTCTGCGGAACGGACGAAGAAGGCAAACCGCTGGAGCCTAAGATCATCGCCCGCTACAAAGGAAAAGACCTTGTCGGCTTGGAGTACGAGCCGCTCTTCCCGTGGGTCAATCCGGGCGAGGGAGCATTCCGCGTCATTCCGGGTGATTATGTCACTACCGAGGACGGTACGGGTATCGTGCATATCGCGCCTACGTTCGGTGCCGACGATAAGAAAGTAGCCGATGCTGCCGGCGTGCCGGGTCTGTATATGCAGACCAAGAACAACGGACCCCGTCCGATGGTCGATTTCACCGGTAAATACTGGAACGTAGAGGACCTCGACGAGGAGTGGTACAAAGCCAACGTCAACGACGAACTATACCGCCGTTACGCAGGCCGATGGGTGAAGAACGCCTATGACCCGCAGTTCACCGTGGACGGCAAGTACGACGAGGCGGCTGCCGCGAAAGCCGAGACGCTGGACCTCCATCTCTGTCTGGAGATGAAAGCCGACGGACGTCTGCTCCGCAGCGAGAAACATGTGCATACTTATCCGCACTGCTGGCGGACCGACAAACCGGTGCTTTATTACCCGTTGGACAGCTGGTTTATCAAGTCCACCAAGGCGCGCGAGGAGATGATCGCCCTCAACAAGACCATCAACTGGCAGCCGGAATCAACCGGCACAGGACGTTTCGGCCAGTGGCTCAATAACCTGAATGACTGGAACCTCAGCCGTTCCCGTTATTGGGGAACTCCGTTGCCTATCTGGCGCACCGAGGACGGAAGCGAAGAAATATGTATCGGTTCCATCGCGGAATTATTCGATGAAATCGACAAATCTGTCAAGGCGGGCTTCATGAAATCCAACCCTTGGCCGAACCATAAACCGGGCGATTACAGCAAGGCGAACTATGACCCCTCTGTGATTGACCTTCACCGTCCGTACGTGGATTCAATCATCCTTGTCTCCCCGTCCGGCAAGCCGATGAAACGCGAGCTCGACCTCATTGATGTATGGTTCGATTCGGGCGCTATGCCTTATGCCCAGAACCACTATCCGTTCGAGAACGCCGACCTGCCGCGCACGGCGGACTTCATCTCCGAGGGCGTGGATCAGACACGCGGTTGGTTCTTCACGCTACATGCCATCCACACGATGATAGAAGGTACGGTAGCATATAAGAACGTCATCTCAAACGGTCTGGTGCTCGATAAGAACGGCAACAAGATGTCCAAACGTCTGGGCAACGCCGTTGACCCGTTCGGAGCTCTCGACAAGTACGGAGCCGATCCGGTAAGGTGGTATATGCTGACCAACTCCAGCCCGTGGGAGAACCTGAAGTTCGATCCCGAAGGAGTGGATGAAGTGCGCCGTAAGTTCTTCGGAACCCTCTATAACACCTACGGTTTCTTTGCCCTCTATGCGAACGTGGACGGGTGGGGTAATACGCCAAATCAGACTAACGAGACACTAACGAGAGAGAAGCGGAACGGGAGAGATACGGGAGAAAAAGCAGAGTATGCCGAGATCGATCGCTGGATCCTATCCAAACTGAACTCCCTCATCAAAGAGGTGACGGAAGCCTACGAAGCATACGAACCTACCAAAGCCGGACGAGCCATCTCTGATTTCGTACAGGACGACCTCTCTAACTGGTACGTCCGTCTGAACCGCAAACGTTTCTGGGGAGGAGAGATGAACGCCGACAAAGAAGCGGCTTACGAAACCCTCTACACCTGTCTCAAGACCGTGGCTCAACTCATGGCGCCGAACGCACCGTTCTACGCTGACCGCCTCTACCGCGATTTGACCGATGAAACCGTACATTTAAGCACTTGGCCCAAGGCTGACGAGACGCTTATAGACACTACGCTGGAGCGCCAGATGTACCTCGCGCAGCAGGCTACTTCGATGATCCTCTCGCTCCGCAAACGTGCGGAGAAGAACGTCCGCCAGCCGCTGCAGAAAGCCGTCATACCGACACCCGACCAGGAGACGACAGACGCGCTCCTCCATGTGGCAGACCTCATCAAATCCGAGGTGAACGTCAAAGAACTCGTCATCGTTCCTGCAGAGCAATCGGAAATACGCCTTGTCAAGAAGATCAAGCCGAACTTCAAGGTCCTGGGCAAGAAAGTCGGTGCAAACATGAAAGCCGTAGCCGCTGAGATTAACGCGATGAATCAGGATCAGATCGCTCAAATGGAGCAAAACGGCAATTATCAATTGTCAACTGTCAATTATCAATTAACAGTAGAGGACGTCGAAATTCTGACGGAAGACATGCCGGGATGGCTTGTAGCCAACAACGGTATCCTGACTATAGCCCTTGACATCGAACTGACCGACGAACTGATTGAAGAAGGTATTGCGCGCGAACTGATCAACCGCATCCAGAACCTCCGTAAGTCCTCCGGTCTGGAGATAACCGACCGTATAGCCATCCTCTTGGAGGACCGTCCGGAGATCCATAATGCCGTCCTCCATTGCGGCGAGTATATAGCTTCACAAGTGCTGGCTACATCGCTTGAACTTTCAAACAGCGAAGCGTTCGAACCTTCAAACAGCGAAGCACTCGAAATGGACGGATATAATGTGAATATTAAAATTGAAAAAGCATAGTTATGAATGTCAGATTTATGATTTCAAATTTCAGATTCCTGCTTCTCGCCGTAGTAGGAATGGCGTTGGCGAGTTGCGACATGTTCAACAAGAATACGCCGTCGTACCAGTTGAGCGACCTGCAGGGGCTATGGCAGGAAAACAACACCGAGCATTATGTACGTTTCACCACCGAGCAGTCGGACGAGACGGGATATCTCTACGGCCGCGAATGGGACGAGGCGGAGGATGTTTTCGAGGCGGACCTCAAACCCAAAGGCAACGGGTGGTTCAAGTACCTCTTCGAGACCTCAGGCAGCCTCACGGAGATTCATCTGATGGACAACGGAGGAGCGGAGATTCCCAAGGTCTATGTGGTCACCAAACTGAACGATACGGCGTTGGAGTATTACGAGAAAGAGCAGAAATCAGTCAAGTTCTATTTCACCAAAATGGTTGAGAAGCAATGAAACGCGCACTCAAAATCATCGGTTGGACGCTTCTGGGTATCGTGGTAGCTGTAGTGGCGGTAGCCTCTATCGCTATGTACGTGATCTTCACGCCGGAGCGTCTGACACCTATTGCCCGCCAGGCTGCGGACAAATTCATCACTTGCGAGCATGAGATAGGAGAGGTCGATCTGACTTTCTTCTCCACCTTCCCGCGCTTCGGGCTGCGGGCGGACGGGTTGCTGCTGATCAATCCAATGACCGGCAGCCGGAACGACACGGTCGTTGAAGCGAAACATCTGGTAGCTACAGTGGATGTGATGGAGTTCCTGAACCATAAGAATCTCCATGTCCATGAGGCGGTGCTGGATGATGCGCGGGTCAATTTCTATATCGCGCCGGACGGTACAACCAATCTTACCGGTGCTTTCGTTACTTCGCCGGACACTACGGAAGAAGACACCACCGCTTTCTCGCTGCCGTTTGATGCGCTCAAAGTGGACGGTCTGCGTATAAAAGCCGACTATATCACGTTCGTGGACGACAAAGATACTATCAATGCTTCTTTAGGAGAGACTGAGTTGAGTGCTAAAGCGGAGAGCTGGGATGACATGCTCATAGGGTTGGATGCGCAAGATGTATGCGCTTTGCTCAAAGGAGACAAATATGCCGATTCCCTGCATGTGGAGTTGGTCGCTCCGATGGCGATGAATCTCGACTCCATGCATTTTGCTTTCGATGGAGCACGACTGGCGGTCAATGATTTTAACCTGCGCCTTGAAGGGGAAGTTACCATTCAGGATAGTATAGCCGTTGATGCCAAGGTCGAGACCGGCAAGTGGCAACTCAAACCTCTCATGGCGCTTATTCCGGAGAAATTCGCCAAGTCGCTCAGCGACCTGGATGTGGACGGCGAGGCGGAGTTGGAAGCAACGATACAAGGTTATGTCTCTGACCATCAGATGCCGCGTGTGCAGGCGCATCTTACGCTCGATGACGGCGAGGGCAGTTACAAACCGCTGCCTTATACGCTGCGGGACGTAGAGATGGATGCTACTGCCGATATCCGTCTCACAGAAGGAGAGATCAGCAATGTGGAGATCCATAAACTGCATGCCGCTACGCGCAATTCTCAATTCTCAATTCTCAATTCTCAATTGTCCGACCTGACGGGGGACATGCTGCTTGACCTCGCGCTGAACCTCGACGCCAACCTGCCGGACTTCGCCTACTTCCTGCCGGAGGCAATGACTCTCAACGGCAAAGCCAAAGGAACCGCGAAAGCGAAGATCCGTCTGGATGACTTGACGGAGATGCGGCTGGAGAAGGGCAGGATCAGTGCGGACCTCGACCTCAAAGACATTCATTATGCGATGGATTCGATGGTAGCCGACCTGCCGAAGACCCACGCAGTCCTGCAGATGCCTAACCCCAAACCATCCAAACCGAAGGTTAACTGGGCGCGGATAGACCTGACGACGGACAAAGTGGATTTCGAGATGGCGACACCGCTGAAAGCGGCTCTCAAAGCCTCGTCCATCCAACTGGAGGCAGGTAACGTGCTCTCGAAAGATCCGGTGCTGTATGCAGCCGTAGGCTTGGATTCCGAGAGACCGGTAGAGGTAGAGATGGACTCGATGGGCGGCACGATCGATGCGCCCAAAATGAAACTGTACGCGGAGTATAACACCAAGGACACGACCGTCATGCCGGTGGCGCAGGCTGTGATAGACTGCGATGCCTTGGACGGATTCTTCAAAGATACCAAAGCCGACTTGGCTGCTTCCCATCTGGAGGCTTCTCTCTCCGGAGGACGAAAAGACAAGTCCGCTCCGCGCCTGCAAGCCAAACTGAAGACGCAGGCGCTGAATGCGCGTATGGGTGATGAACTGACCGCCAAGACCGGCAAACTGGATCTGGAAGCCGCTGCGCGATATAAAGCAGGGGAGGAAAATATCCTGCTCCAATGGAACCCGAGGCTGAAGGTGAACCTCAAGAACGGAGAGGTGAACTTGCCGGAGCGGTTGCCGGAAGCGGTGGTTATCCCGTCTATCGAGTTCAGTTATTCCAACCGCGAGATGGCGATAGACAACTCCCGTATCGAGTTAGGCAACTCCGATCTGAACCTGAAAGGCAATGTACGCAATATAGGCAAATGGTTCCGCCATGAGGCGGTTCTGGAGGGCGAACTGGATGTCGTCTCCGACCATTGCGATGCCAACCAGCTGCTTGCCTGGTTCTCCGCCGACGAAGGGAGCGAGGAAGAAACTCCTACAGCGAGCGAAGGCGAGCGGTCTAACAGTGAAACGGTCCAACAGCAAAGCGGTCCAACAGCTGAGACCGATCCCTTCCTCGTTCCTACCGACGTGGATCTGGCGCTTAATACCCATATGCGTCAGGTGGAGATCTTCAACCAGGTGGCTTCGGACCTCAAGGGAGGTATCTTCGTCAAGGACGGTACGCTTATCCTGGATGAGGTGGGATTTGTATGCCGCGCCGCCAAACTGCAGTTGACTGCAATGTATCGCACGCCGCGCCGGAACCATCTCTATTTGGGATTCGACTACCACATGATTGATGTGGACATCGACGAACTGCTGACGATGATTCCTAACTTGGAGCAGATGGTGCCGATGCTCTCTTCGTTCAAGGGCGCAGCGCAGTTCCATCTGGCGGCGGAGACCTATCTCAACAGTCAGTATCAGCCTAAGATGTCCACCCTCCGCGGGGCTGCTTCGCTGACCGGAAAAGACCTCGTGGTGCTGGACGGAGAGACCTTCTCCAAGATCAGCAAACTGCTGATGTTCAAGAAGAAGACGGAGAACAGGATCGACTCTATCAATGCCGAACTGACGGTCTATAAGAACGAGATAGACGTCTATCCGCTCTGCGTGCAGATGGACAACTACATGGTCGCCCTCGGCGGACGGCATAACACCGACATGACCTTCAATTACGATATCAACGTCCTCAGCCCTATCTATCTGGGCGTGAACGTGAGCGGGAACATAGACGATCTGAAGATCAAACTCGCCAAATGCAAGTTCGCTCAGGATTTCAAACCGCACTGGTATCAGAAAGCGGACAACCAGTCCCGCGAACTCCGCGAACGGATCAAGAAATCAATGGAGAAAAACGTCCGAATAAAGTGACAAAGGGACAAAGGACAAAGTGACAAAGGAAATTAATTACAAGACAATATGAAAAAAACAATTCTTTTAGGAGCGCTAGCTATGAGTTTATTAGCATGCAACCACGCCAACCCGTTGTTGGAGCAGCCGAACACCCCCTACGGCGTACCGGCATTTGACCAAGTGAAGAACGAGCACTATCTGCCTGCTTTCGAAGAGGCTATCCGTCAGGACAAGGCGGAGATAGAGGCGATAGCGAATAACATGGCCGAACCGACGTTTGAGAATACGATTGTGGCATTAGACCGCGCAGGCATGCTGCTGGACCGCGTGTCGGGCGTGTTCTTCAATGTCCTGGAGGCGGACGGCAACGACGAGATGAACGCGATTGCCGAGCAGGTGAGTCCGATGCTGAGTGAACTGAGTGACGGTATCATTCTCAACGAGGCACTCTTCGCCCGTGTCAAGGCGGTCTATGACCAGCGTGAGCAGTTGGGGCTCAACCCCGAGCAGATGCGTCTGGTGACCGAGACCTACAAGTCGTTCGCCGACAACGGCGCTAACCTGCCGGAGGACAAGAAAGAGCGGCTCAAAGAGATCAACAAGGAGTTGGGTCTGCTCTCCCTCAAGTTCGGCAATAATGTCGTGGCGGAGACCAATGCCTGCCAGTTCTTTGTGAAGGATGAGGCGCAACTGGCGGGTCTGCCTGAGTCCGCCAAGGCTGCGGCTGCGGAAGAGGCTGCAGCGGCGGGACATCCGGGAGAATGGCTCTTTACGCCCAAACGTACGTCTTTCACTCCGGTGCTCCAATACTGCGAGAACCGCGAACTGCGCAAGCAGCTGCTGATGGATTATACGACCCGCGGCAACCACGATAACGAGAACGACAACAAAGCTGTCATCGTCCGTGAGATGGAGCTGCGTATCGAGAAAGCCAAACTCTTCGGCTATGACAACCCTGCGGACTATATCCTCGCGGACTGCATGGCGAAGAACCATCAGACGGTGGACGCTTTCCTCGCCTCCGTCTGGACACCCTCGCTGGAGGCTGCCAAACGCGAAGCCGCTGCGCTGCAAGCACTACTCGATGAGGACCTGAAAAATAATTCTCAATTATCAATTGTCAATTCTCAATTAGCCCCTTGGGACTGGTGGTACTACGCCGAGAAACTGCGTAAGGAGAAGTATGCGCTGGACGAGGAGGAACTGAAGCCTTATTTCGAACTGAACAACGTCCGCAAGGGTGCGTTCGGCGTAGCTACCAAGCTGTACGGCCTGCAGTTCGAACCGCTGAAGGACATGCCGGTTTATAATCCCGAGGTGGAGGTCTTCAAGGTGACCGACGCGGCAGGCGAACTCATCGGTATCCTCTATACCGACTATTTCCCGCGTGCGGGCAAGCGTCCGGGCGCATGGATGAATAATATAATGTCCCAGTATGTCGATGCAGAGGGAGTGGACCATCGTCCGGTGATCATCAATGTAGGTAACTTCAATAAACCTACCGCCGGCAATCCGTCTCTGCTCTCGATGGACGATGTAGAGACGCTCTTCCATGAGTTCGGCCACGCGCTGCACGGCTTGCTCAGCAAGGCGCATTATAAATCCCTCTCCGGCACCAACACGCCGCGTGATTTCGTCGAACTGCCGTCCCAGTTCATGGAGAACTATGCCTACGAACCGGAGGTGCTCAAGACCTATGCCTTCCATTATCAGACGGGCGAAGTGATCCCGGACAGCCTGATTGCTAAGATCAACGCCGCAGGCAAGTTCAACCAGGGTTTTGTGACCACCGAACTGCTCTCGGCTTCTATCCTGGATATGGATTTCCATGAGTTGACAACCGCCGAAGGGCTGGATGTCAATGCCTTTGAGCAGGCGAGTATGGAGAAGATGGGTATGATACCGGAGATCATTGTCCGCTATCGTCCTACGTTCTACAACCATATCTTCACTACGGGCTACGAGGCAGGCTATTACAGCTATACCTGGGCAGCTGTGCTGGATGCAGACGCTTTCGCGGCGTTCAAGGAGACCGGCAACCTGTTTGATGCCGAGACCGCTGCGCGTTTCCGTCATCTGCTTGAGCAGGGCGGCACACGCGATGCGCAGGAGCTCTATCTGGAGTTCCGCGGCAAAGAGGCTGACCCGCAGCACCTCCTCCGCCGCAATGGATTTATCGAATAAATAAATCGTACATCGTAAATGTCTAAATCTTAAATGATTTGACTCGTCAGACTCAGACCATATTGTACCATCTGTTGCCGATAGCCTTCTGGCTGTTGGCGGCAGGTGGTGCGTTGCTGCCTGTTTTCTTGCTCCCACTCTCAACTTTCAACTCTCAACTTTCAACTCTCAACTATTTCCTCCCTGCCGTTTTGGTACTCATTGCCGTTCTACTGCTTACTCATATCAAACGCCACGCTTCTGCCGTAGAACCGGCTTTTCTGGTGGCGGTGCTGTTAGGTGTCGCTTCCTGTTGGTTGCCCACCGTTGTTTTTCTGATTCTTCCTGCCTGGATATACTTGGCTTACCGTCATCTGATAGAGTGGCGGGTCATATGGGCGACCCTCATCGGTCTTGCGCTGGTAGCAATATGGGTAGCCGTCTTCGTTTACTTTGGATTAATAGAAACACCCTCCCTTGAGGGGAGGGCTGGGGTGGGGTTTCTGTCTTGGATCCCTGTCGGCGCCTTCCTTGTAGCCTATATCGCTTCCGCCGTTGTACGGCATAACCTGCGTGTACGTTGATATATTTTTAGTAATTTTGCAGCGCAAAATGAATCGCTGCCACCAACAGCGTATAAATGCGGTGACATAAAAGAAATATAAATACAAAAAAATGTTAAAATGGCACTTTTATTTGTAAGTGTCATTTTTTTGTTGTATCTTTGCAGCCGGAAACGACTAAAAACGTGCGAAATTGCCATTAAAAATAATTCAAAAACGTGAAAGATTTGCGTTTGGAATCCTAAAAAATCGTGAAAAAACATGATGAAGCGTAAGATTTATGACACGTTGCTTGATTGGAAAAAGCAACGGAACGGTAAGGTTGCAGTAATGATTGACGGAGCCAGACGTATTGGAAAAAGTTACATCGCGGAGGCTTTCGGACGCAATGAATACAAGACTTATATCCTCGTTGACTTTAATGACGCAGATAAACAGTTGCTAAAAATCTTCGATGATTACCTCACCAATCTGGATATGTTCTTCATGCATTTGTCGTTGCATTACGGTGTGCAACTACATGAACGTGATTCGCTTATCATTTTTGACGAGGTGCAACTTTACCCTCGTGCACGTGCTGCCATCAAATATCTCGTAGCAGACGGACGATATGATTATATTGAGACAGGTTCGTTAGTTAGCATCAACCGCAATGTGAAGGATATTGTCATTCCGTCAGAGGAACATCGTATCGCCATGTATCCAATGGACTTTGAAGAATTCCTTTGGGCGATGGGGAATGAGATGCTTATACCGTTTATCCGTGATTGCTTTGCAAAAAAAATGCCATTGGGACCGATACATCGGAAAGTGATGGATTTGTTCCGGCAGTATATGATAGTCGGCGGAATGCCACAGGCGGTTCTTGCTTTCCGCGACACAAAGAACTTTATTGAAACAGACTTGGTCAAACGCGATATTCTTGCTCTATACAGAGCGGATATTGAAAAATATGCAGTCGGGTACGAGAGCAAAGTGAAAGGTATCTTTGATCAGATTCCCTCTGAACTTCAACGGCATGAGAAACGATTCCACTTAGCAGACATTTCCGGCACTGCCCGATATCGCGACTATGAGAGTTCCTTCTTCTGGTTGGCAGATGCTCAGATTGTAAACATCTGCTATGCTGCAACTGAGCCTACTGTCGGACTAAGAATGCGTTTGGATAGTTCGGCCCTTAAATGCTATATGGCGGATACCGGTTTGCTTATTTCACATGCCTTTGACGAAAACACGATTGCTTCAGAGAAATTGTACCAGAAACTGCTCTTGGATAAATTGGAAATCAACAAGGGGATGTTTGTTGAAAATATCGTTGCTCAAATGCTGCGAGCAAGCGGACACAAACTATATTTTTATTCCTCATATTCTCAAACCGAGGCATTAGACCGCATGGAAGTGGACTTTTTGACGCAAAAACCTAATCTGACCAATCGTCATAACATCTGCCCCATAGAAGTTAAATCCACAACCAAGTACACTATCTCTTCATTGGAGAAATTCCGGAAGAAATACACAGAGCAAGTGACAACACCTATTGTCATACACTCCGGCGATGTCAAAGAAGAGAATGGTATCACTTATCTACCATTATACATGACACCGCTTTTGTAGTTATCTAACTATAAACTATCAACGCTGCTGCCAAATATAAATTTGTACTTCTTTTTATTTCCAAAGACTTCCAAATGCTTCCAATTAATAAGCGAGCAACGCGAGTGATTTTTCAGCGAAGCGGTCTTTTCTCTAATAAAAAGCGTCCCCCCGGGCGCTTTTTTTGCCTTTTTTCTTGCGTATGTGTAATTTTTATTGTACCTTTGCACCGCGATAAATCCCGGATACTATGAAACGAACATCGTACATACTGCATTTTTTCTGTATCAGTTTGTGTCTGTGCATGTTTTATTCATGTACTTCAAAAAGCGATGCCGAAGACCGGCTGTTGCGCGAGTTGGATGAGTATATCAATATCCGTTCACAGTACCATTCTATCCGTGAAGACCGAATAGATTCGCTGCATAGCAGGTTGGCTGTTTGCCGGAATGACAGCGCTTGTTTTGAAGAATATGGCAGGCTGATAGAGGAATATAGATCCTACGATTTGGATAGCCAGCTCTATTATACGGAGCAACGCCTGCGTATAGCTAAAACACCTTTTGAAAAACAGGTGTCGCTCCTTAATTATTCGGAAGTGATGACCCGGAACGGCATGTTCCATGAAGCCTTGGTGTACATGGATTCGGCTCTCCGCATACCTCTCAACGGCGTGTTGTTCCCCTATTACTACCACTTGCGCCGTACCCTCTATGGCTCAATGCGCGATTTCGCGGTTTCGGATCATGAGCGCGAACTATACTTCGAACTGACGCAGCACTACAGGGATTCGATGATGCGCATCCACCCTGCCGGATCTTTTCTGCATGAGTTGGTGAGGGCGGATTACCTGTATGAAGAGCAAGAATACGATAGCGCCCTGCATGTGCTGGACGCTTTTGAGCGGGCTAACCGCCTGGAGGAGCAGGGTGAAGAAGCCGTTTTTGCAGTTACCAGGGCGCAGATATACCGCGCCTTGGGGAATACGGAGAAAGAGAAACACTATCTCATTCTCTCATCCCTCGCGGATCTAAAAGGTGCGGTAAGAGAATATATATCGCTGAGAGATCTGGCTTTGTTGCTCTATAGAGAGGGCGATATAGACCGTGCCTTCCGTTATATGGACTGTGCGGTACAAGATGCTTCTGCCGGAAGTGCGCGCGTGCGTTCCATAGAAGTCGGAGTGACCTATCCGGTAGTGGAAAAAGCCTATCGCAGGCTCGTCTATCACCGCCAGATTACCCTTCTGGCATTATTGGCGAGTATTTTGGTAATCGTGATACTCCTGATAGGAACTATCCTTTATTTTATCCGTCAGCGGAAACGATTGACTGATTTGAACAACCGTCTGAATCAGAGTATCGCCCAGTTGCAGGAAAGCAACCAGATCAAAACGGTCTATGTCGGTCGGTATATGGAGATGAGCTCGCTGCTGATAGACCGTTTTGACGCATGGCGCAAAGAGCTGAAGACACTGGCTCATGACCGCAAATATGACAAAATTACCGCTGCACTCAACTCGCAGCGGTTCACCCAGGAGCAGTTAGCCTCATTCTATCACGATTTCGATGAAGCTTTCCTGGAGTTATTCCCGGATTTCGTCTCGGATGTGCAAGCCTTGTTAGTTCCGGAGGCTGAGCTGCGCATCAAGGATGGCGAGCGTCTGAATACCGATCTCCGCGTCTTGGCACTTATCCGTTTGGGAATTACGGATAGCAAGCAGATTGCCGGTTTTCTGCGCTATTCTCTCTCCACCATCTATAATAGTCGCACCCGGATGCGCAACCTCTATAACGGGAAAAGGGAAGACTTTGAGGAGAAAATAGCAACATTGTGACCGTTATTCGCACTACTTTTTATAACTATCACTAATTTTGCAAATCGTTGAAAATAAGCGATTTGCATTTTTCTTTGTGCTACTTTGCACTACTTTTTGACATGCGCATATTGCGTGTTTGTGTGAATTGTAGTACCTTTGCAGTGCAAAAGTTTAAAACTGCGTATTAACCCTTTTAATTTTACTATGAAATCGTACACGCGCATTTGTGTTTGGTTGATCGGGATGCTATTCCCTCTCTCCTGTATTGCACAGACCGCTATCAACGGTACAGTAACCGACGTGACGGGCGAGCCGGTAATCGGCGCTACTATCTTGCAGCAAGGCACTTCCAACGGAACAATCACTGATTTCGACGGTAATTTCAGCCTGCAGGTGCCGGAAGGAGCCATGCTGGAAATCAGTTATGTAGGCTATGCCTCCCAGACTCTGGCCGCCGCTGCTGACATGAAAGTAGTGCTAAAGGAAGACACCGAGGTATTGGAAGAAGTCGTCGTAGTAGGTTACGGAGTTCAGAAAAAAAGCGATCTGACGGGTTCCATTGCCCAAGTGAATGACAAGGATCTCCAGAAGATGCCTGCGCCCTCTTTAGGGGCAGCGCTGGAGGGACGCGCCGCCGGACTACAGGTTACCGGTTCCGGTGCGCCGGGTAGCAATGTCAGCCTCAACATCCGTGGTATCGGCAGTATCAATAACTCCCAGCCGCTGATTGTCATTGACGGAGTGCCTACTGACGTGCCGCTGAACATGATCAATATGGATGACGTGGCGAGTATTGATGTGCTCAAGGATGCTTCCGCTACTGCTATATATGGTTCGCGCGGCGCGTACGGAGTAGTGATTATCACCACCAAGAAAGGCGAGAACGAGAAAGGGCATATCGCCCTCAAAGGTTCTTTCGGCTTTGACCGGATCCAGCGTACCCTTCCTTTGCTCAATGCATCTCAGTTCGCTTCTCTCCATAATGAAATGATGGCGGCTGCCGGACAGCCTCAATACACCGCCTATGCAGACCCTACGGCATTGGGTATCGGCACCGACTGGATGTCGCAAATATGGCAGTTCGCACCAACCCAGAACTACTCCCTCAGTTATTCGGGCGGTACCCAGAAATCCAATTTCTATGTCTCCGGGGCTTATTACGACCAGCGCGGTATCGTCAAAACAACGGATTATAAACGTATCACCCTTCAGTTCAACCATGATACCCAGCTCTTCAATTGGCTGCGGTTCGGGCATAAACTGAGCCTCAACCATGATATCAAATCCTCCGGTGAATACAACCTCCAGAATACCATGCGCGCCCTGCCTACACAGCCTATTTACAACCCCGACGGCACATGGGCGGGCCCGGTAGGGCTGGCAATGTACGTAGGTGATATCACCAACCCGATAGGCAAAATGAATGAGAACACCAGCACTACCAAAGGCTACAACCTGCTGGGTAATATCTATGCCGAGATCAAACCTCTTGACTGGCTCA
The DNA here is from genome assembly GCA_017471285.1 of Paludibacteraceae bacterium. Classification (GTDB taxonomy): domain Bacteria; phylum Bacteroidota; class Bacteroidia; order Bacteroidales; family Paludibacteraceae; genus Colicola. The sequence goes on from JAFUUZ010000031.1 coordinate 32,479, forward strand.
TCTTCAAGACTACCTTTGGTATGCAGGTTATGTATTGGGATTCGGAGGGCTGGGCGCCTGCTTATGATTGGAAACCGATCGCGCAACCGGAGAGTCAGGTAACACGCCAGTTTGACAAGTCCGTCACATGGCTCTGGGACAACACCTTGACATTCATCAAGACCTTTAAGGAAAAGCACTCCTTCTCCGCCATGATCGGTTCATCCATGCAGGCGAATAACTACGAGTATATGAGCGGTGCGGTACAGGGATTTATTTCTGCAGAAGCGCGCCAACTGAGCAACGGTCTGCTTGAGCCGACACTAAGCGGAAACAAATCAGACTGGGCACTGCTCTCTTTCATGGGGCGTGTCACATATGGGTATGACAACCGCTATCTACTGACTGCTACCTTCCGCGCCGATGGTTCCAGCCGGTTTGCCAAGAAAAACAGATGGGGCTATTTCCCCTCCGTAGCAATCGCATGGCGCATGAGCGAGGAGCATTGGTTTGAGAAAACGTTCGCTCTTTCTGATCTCAAACTCCGCGCCGGCTATGGTCTGACCGGTAACCAGGCCTCCGTAGGAAACTATGCCTATGCATCGCAGCTCCAGACGGTGCAGTATCTCTTTGGCGGAACCCAGGTAGCAGGGCTCGCTCCGTGGGTCTTGCCCAACCCCAATGTGCGCTGGGAGACCGTGGAGCAGTACAACGTCGGTATTGATCTGGCTCTCTTGAATCAACGACTCCATGCCACCATCGACGGATATATCAAAAATACCAACGATATGCTGGTGCCTATGTCCGTGCCTATCAGCAGCGGTTATTCCGATGAGGCGGTTCCGAGCATCAATGCCGGAAGAATGAGAAACATGGGTATCGAACTCAGCCTCAATAGCATGAATATCAAGAAAACCAATTTCACCTGGACCACCATCGTCAATGTGGCATACAACCACAACCGTATCCTCTCCCTCAACGACGATGTGCCGATGTATTTCGACTGCAATATTCATAAGGTAGGATACCCCGTAGCGGCGTTCTACGGATATGTGACCGATGGTATCTTCCAGACCCAGGAAGAGATAGACGCCCATGCAGTCCAGACAATCGGTTCGGACACTTATACCTCTACCCAACCGGGCGACATCCGCTTCAAGGATCTGAATAACGACGGGGTGATCAATGAGGACGACCGGACAATTCTCGGTTCGCCGAGCCCCTCTTGGACTTTCTCTATGGACAACCGGTTTGAGTTTTACGGCGTAGATATAGAGATATATCTCCAGGGTGCTGCGGGAAACAAGATTTACAACGGAAACAGGGCGACACTCGAAGCTATGTCCGTCGCCCAGAACCAGATGATCACCGTGCTCGACCGCTGGCGTCTTGATTATCACTCCACCACCATGCCGCGTGCGGTCTTCTCGGATCCCAATAAGAACAACCGTACCTCAGACCGCTTCCTGGAGTCGGGAGACTATCTGCGTCTTAAAAATATCACGATAGGCTACACCTTGCCAAAACACCTGACCAAGAAAGCGCTGATGGAAGAAGTACGGTTCTCTTTCTCCGCCCAGAACCTCTATACCTTAACCCGCTACACAGGCCTCGATCCGGAGGTAGGCGGATCCGGCATTGATAGCAACGTCTATCCTATCACGCGTAATTTCACCTTTGGACTTAATATCACATTCTAATGCTATGAAAACAAAATATCTTACAGCAACTGAGAGTTGCGGTCTTACAGCAATGCGGTCCTACAGGCTGTTCATAGCCGGTCTTATAGCGTTAGCGGTCTCTGCTTGCAATTTCCTCGACCGTAAACCATGGGACTCTGTCGATACGACCAACGGATTCCTGACCGAAGCCGATGCTATTGCTGCCGTGAACGCCTGTTATCAGCCACTCCAGTGGCCTAAACTGTACAACATGCGTATCTGGACGCTGGATATCATTGCCGGCGAGAGTGAAGTAGGAGCCGGCGGCGGTACCGATGGGCTCGAGACCGTGGAGATGGCTAATTTTATAGCCAGTTCCGATAATTTTGCCGCCTTGGACCTTTGGAGAGGTCCTTCTCCCGGTATCCTGAGGTGTAACTTTGTGCTGGCTAATGTGCCGCAAATGGACATCGACAATGACCTGAAGGCACGCCTTTTAGGCGAAGCTCGTTTCCTGCGCGCGCATTACTATTTTATATTAGTGCGTCTGTTTGGCGGAGTTCCGATGCCCACCGAACCTCTCACTGCGGATAGCGAACTGAAAATGCCGCGTGCTTCTGCGGACGAGGTCTATACACTCATTATAGAGGATCTCAAGCAAGCGATCGCCCTTCTGCCCACGCGTAGCAAATACGGCAGCAAGGATATAGGTCGTGCCACGAAAGAGGCGGCAATGGCGGAGCTGGCGCGAGTCTATCTGACCTACAACCCCGGTCCTGCTAACTACAGCGAAGTGGTCCGACTCTGTACGGAGATTGGCGATATGGGGTATCAGCTGGCACCAAACTATGCTGATAATTACAACCCGGCCCGTCAGAACGGCGTGGAATCAATCTTTGAGGTGCAGTATTACGGTAAGACGAACAAGGATTTCTGGTCAAACGAGAATCAGGCCTCTTGGATCAGTACCTATCAAGGACCGCGTAACTCAGGCATGGCAGCCGGGTGCTATGGATGGAACCAACCCACGCAGGAGTTTGTCAGCCAGTACGAACCCGGAGACCTGCGGAAGGACATCACCATCTTTTATACCGGTTGTCCTACTTTCGACGGTTATACCTATTCCGGCACATGGTCCACTACGGGCTATAATGTCCGTAAGTTCCTGTTGACCAAGGCGCAGTCGCCGGACTACAATACCTCCAACCAGAACTGGATCGTTACCCGGTATGCCGATGTGCTGCTCATGAAAGCGGAAGCTCTCAATGAGTTGGGGCGTACTACGGAAGCGGAGGAACCGCTCTACCAGGTGCGCAAGCGCGCCGGATTGACCAGCCGCGCGCAGATAGAGGGACTCTCGCAAGCACAGATGAGGGAGAAAATCATCCATGAGCGCCGGGTGGAACTCGCCTTTGAGGGACACCGGTGGTTTGACATGTTGCGATATCCCGATAACTACGCGCTCACTTTCCTGCATTCCATCGGCAAGACGGCTGCGACTACGAAGCATCTGCTTTTCCCGATCCCTATGCAGGAGCGGGAAGCCAATAATCTGTTAACTCAAAACCCCGGTTGGTAATATGAAAAAGAATCTTTCTACTTTGAGTGCAAGCGGTCTTTTGTCTTTGAGCGTAGCTGTCTTTATTCTTTTAGCCGCAGGCGGTCTAACCTCCTGTGAGAAACCGGCAGAGCCGGTTGCGGAGAAAGAACTGGCACTCACGCTGTCAACAGACTCTGTTTTCTGTCTGCCGGTGTATAGGGATCTGGCGGCGTTGGAGATGTCCTGGACTCCCGGTACCAATCATGGTACAGGGTCTGCCATCGCTTATACGCTGGAGATGGACAGAGAGGGTAATAATTTCGCTGACGGTCTGAAATGGGAGATCGGGCGAACTGCCAATAGAACGATGGTATTCAGCCACCGGCAATTAGCCGATACGCTTTATCTTACCTATCCTGAGGTGAAGGAGGGCGAGTATGTGGTGTTCGACTGCCGTGTCCGGGCGCAAGTGGTGCAGACCGGAGAAGAACAAGTATCGCCTGTCGTGAAGGTGGCCATCGCATGGAATGCCACGATGATGACCGATCTGTATCTTGTGGGAGACGCCACCCCGCACGGCTGGGATCTGGCACGGGCTACGGCGATGGTCATGGACATGACGAACTTCACTACCTTCTCTTGGACAGGCACCATGCACAAAGGCGAGTTCAAACTCATGAGCACTACGGAGGACTGGTTCCCTTGTTTCGTCAAGGATTCGACGGACGACAGCAAGATGGTCTATCGCGACAGCGAGGAACGCTATCCTGACTTCAAATGGGCTATCGCCAAAACCGGAAACTACCGCATCACTGCCGATGTAGAGGCACTGACCATCGAGATCGCCTATCTCGGAGGCGAAGCCTACAGCCACATCTATATGATCGGCGACGCTGCACCCGGAGGCTGGAGCTGGGACAACCTGACGGAGATGCAACACCCCGAAACAGGCATCTTTACCTATCAAGGCCATCTGAATACGGGGCAGATCAAGTTCCCTACGGAGATCCGCTCCGACTGGTCCGGAGAGATGCTCTATGCGCCTGTGCCGGACTGCGCCCCTGCGGAAAACGGTACCTTTGACGCACACGCCGGAGATCCCGATAACAAATGGCTCATCCCCGAGAGCGGAGAATGGTCTATACGAATTAACATCAATGACACCACCATAAGTTTTACTAAATTATGAAATCCATATCTTATAGTCCGAAGGACGGTCTTGCAGCAAAGCGGTCTTACAGGCTGCTTGCAGCCAGTCTTACAGCGTTAGCGGTCAGTGCTTTCGCACTCCCTTCCTGCAACACGATTGCGCCTCAGAATGACCCGATTACCTACGGCGAGAGTTATATCCCCTATCTCCTCTCTTCCGACAAGGCGGCTTATAAACCGGGAGAGCCGGTCATGCTGTCCATCAATTCGCTGCCCGAGGAGGCGGTAACCGTGCGTTATTCCTATCTCGGACAAGTAATCAAGGAGGAACCCGTGACCGCCAAGTCCTGGACATGGCAGCCTCCGGCGGACGATTTCCGCGGATATATGGCTTCTCTCTATATGTCCGTATCCGGACGCGACTCTGTGGTAGCATCTATCGGTATTGACGTATCATCCGAGCCGAGCCGCTTCCCCAGAAACGGTTTCCTCTCGTCCTACGGCAGCATGTCAGAGAGCGAGATCAAGACCGTCCTGGACGACCTCAACAGATATCATATCAACTATGTGCAGTTCCAGGACTGGCATTGGAAACACCATCACCCGCTGGCGGGATCGGCTACGCAACCGATGGATAGCTGGACGGATATCATCTCCCGTAATTGCTATCGTACCACGGTGCAATCCTATATCGACGGTGCGCATAAACGCGGTATGCTGACCCTTTTCTATAACTTGGGGTACGGATGTCTGGAAGATTTCGCGACGGACGATGTGAGCCGCGAGTGGCTGCTCTATACCGACCGTAACCATACCAAGATCGACAATCACCCCTTGGGCTCGCCTTTCAAGAGCGCGATCTATCTGGCGGACATGCATAAGGAGGGTTGGCGCGATTACCTGCGCGCCCGCAACGACGAGGTCTATGCTATCTTTGATTTCGACGGATGGCAGATAGACCAGCTCGGCGCCCGTCCGGCGACCGTCTATGATTACGAGGGAAATGAGGTGGATGTACAAGCTGCTTTCGGCTCTTTTATCGCCAATGAGAAAGCTGCGCAACCGTCCAAACGGATTGTCATGAACGCCGTCGGTCAGTATGGTCAGCAGGGACAGATAGCTGCCGCACCGATCGATTTCTGCTATACGGAGGTATGGGAACACTCCAACACCAACGGCTATTCGATCTTCTCGGATATCATCACCAACAACGCCTCTTGGTCTTCCGGCAAGCAGACGGTGCTGGCTGCCTATCTCAACTATAACCACGGCCAGAAGGGGCGCGGCTATTTCAATACACCCGGCATCCTGATGGCTACGGCAGCTGCTTCGGCTTGGGGAGGTACCATCCTGCAGATGGGGGAACACATGCTCTGCCATGAGTATTTCCCTGATGATAACTTGACAATGACAGGCGAACTCAAACGGGCATTGGTCCGCTATTATGATTTCGCGGTGGCATACGAGAACCTGCTGCGGCCGGAGGTACCGGCTGATGCAATCAACAGCGATTGGTACGGCGTGGATATCACCAGTCCGCACGACAGTTGTGTCTTTAACCAATGGGGACCCCAACTCAATCAGATCGCTACGGTGGGCCGTCATGTCGGCGCACGCGACGTCATTCACCTGCTATCATACCGAAATGCCACTCATCTCGACTGGTGCGACTCCGAGGGAGACCAAGCGCCGCAAAGTTTGCTGAGGAATATACCCATCTCCTTTGCAACTGATAAACAGCCCGCGCGTATATGGGTCGCCACGCCTGATGACCGGCATGGAGATGCGTTGGAGGTTGATTTCGAGTATGCCGGAGGACAAGTCACAATGACCCTTCCCGCGCTCCAATATTGGACCATGATAGTAATTGATAATTGATAATTGATAATTGAGAATTATGAAGAAGTACATTTTAGTCTTTTGTCTTTTTCTCCTCCCCTTGTGGGGAGGTCGGGTAGGGTTTCTATACTCCGTAGAGAAAGTAGAGTCTCCGTCGCTAAATCTCACCGCCTACTTCGATGTGCAGGAGGGCAGACCCGTCTATTGGTTGCTTCACAAGGGCGACACCGTGATCCGGCCATCCTATCTGGGTCTCGCCCTTCGTGGCGAACACTCCCGTGGTGAATTCAATGACTATAAAGATGAATCCAACAGTCCGCAGGACGGTCTTTCTACTTTGAGCGATAGCGGTCTTTCTTCTTTGAGCGTAAGCGGTCTATTGAACGGCTTTGTAATGACCGGATCGGAGCGTTTTATCCATGACGACTGGTGGACACCCGTCTGGGGAGAGGAACGACGCATACATAATTCCTATCATGAGATGCTCATCACCCTCCGCCAACCCGCCAAGGACCGCTACATCCAGATACAGTTCCGGCTCTATGACGACGGACTCGGTTTCCGCTATATCTTCCCTCAGCAGAAGAACCTCAACTATTTCGTCATTGAGGAGGAGCAGACGGAGTTCGCCCTTCCCGGGGACATCACTGCCTATTGGATCCCAGGCGACTATGACACCCAGGAATACGAATACACCCGCTCCAAACTCAGCGAGATACGTGCTATCCAAGAGAAAACCAACAAGGCGAATCTCTCTACTACCACTTTCTCCACTACAGGCGTGCAAACACCCGTTTTGTTTAAGGTACAAGGGGACAAGGTACAGAGTACCAAGGATCATACGTTGTGGCTCAACATCCATGAGGCAGCATTGGTGAACTACTCCTGCATGCACCTCAACCTGGATGACAAGTCATTTATCTTCCGTTCGCATCTGACACCCGACATTGATGGCACCAAGGGACATATCCAGACCGATGCGGTCAGCCCGTGGCGCGTGGTCATGGTCGGCGAGACGGCGAAAGACATCCTTGCCTCACGCATCGTGCTCAATCTCAACGAGCCGTGCAAGATAGAGGACACCTCATGGATCAAACCGATGAAATACGTCGGCGTCTGGTGGGAGATGATCGCCGGCATGCGCGATTGGTCCTACACTTGGGATTTCCCCTCTATCCATATCGGTCATACGGACTACTCCAAAGCCAAACCGCACGGCAGACATGGCGCTACTACGGAAAACGTGAAGAGATATATCGATTTTGCGGCTAAGTACGGCTTTGACGGCGTGCTCGTTGAGGGATGGAATATCGGTTGGGAGGACTGGTTCGGTAATGAAAAGGATTTCGTTTATGACTTTGTCACTCCTTACCCCGATTTCGATGTAGAGGTTATCCATGACTATGCAAAATCCAAGGGTGTGAAGATGATCATGCACCATGAGACCTCCGGTGCTATCCGTAATTACGAGCGATGGCTCGACACGGCGTACCAGTTTATGAACAAATACGAATACCCGGCTGTCAAATCCGGGTATGTGGGCAATCTGCTGCCCAAGGGCGAGCGGCATTACTCCCAATGGATGAACAACCACTATCTGTACTGTGTGGAGAAAGCAGCCAAATACCGGATCATGGTCAATGCCCATGAGGCGGTTCGTCCTACCGGTCTGTGCCGCACATGGCCCAACCTCATCGGCAACGAGTCCGCGCAGGGTACCGAATACCAGGCGTTCGGCGGCTCCGCACCCAACCATACCACTATGCTCCCTTTCACACGTCTCATCGGCGGACCGATGGACTATACACCCGGTATCTTCGAGAATGATATCCATAAGCTCAACCCCAATTCCAACTCCTGGTGCAATACGACCCTCTGCAACCAGCTCTCGCTCTATGTCACCCTCTACAGCCCCCTCCAGATGGCGGCGGATCTGCCGGATAACTACGAGCGATTCCTGGACGCCTTCCAATTCATCGTCGATGTGCCCGTTGAGTGGGACGAACCCTATTATCTGGAGGCGGAGCCGTACGAGTATGTCACCATCGCCCGCAAACAGAAAGATACCGACGCTTGGTTTGTCGGTTCCACCAATGGCTACGATCCGCGCACCGCATTCATCGACCTCTCTTTCCTGCCCGACGGACGCAAATATACGGCTACCATCTATGCCGACGCCAAGGATGCGCACTATAAGTCCAACCCGCAGGCATATACCATCACCACCAAAACGGTAACCTCCAAAACCAAACTCAAACTCTTCACCGCTGCCGGTGGCGGTTGTGCAATCAAGATCGTACCGAAACAATAAAACGATAATTAACCCTTTTTATGAACCATTCAAAATCATTGTATTATGAAAAAGATTTACTCTTTGCTCGTAGCACTGATGGCTGTATCAACCCTCTCTGCGAAAACCATTTACCTCCAAGCTAACGAGGATTGGAAGTCCTTCGGCGCTGTGTTCTTTGTCCATTCATGGGGAGGAGCCGCGGATGCGGACGCCAAGTTAGTTGCCGTAGAAGGCGAAGAATACCTCTTCTCCGTTGACATCCCCGATGACAACAACAATCTGCTTTTTGTCCGTGCGCAGGGCGAAAGCGAGTCTATCCCATGGGAAAGTGAAAACCTCTGGACCAAAACAGGAGATCTCGAAATCCCGGAAGGAAAAGACTGCTACTATCTGGTAGGCTGGACGGACGGAACATGGCTCGCTCATGGCGAAAGACCGGCTGTCTCTATCGTAGGTAATTTCGCAGGGGACGAATCATGGGGACCCGGTGCGCACCCGATGACCATTGCCGAAGACAAGGCAAGCGCAAGCGTGACTTTCGCCCTGGAGGCAGGTTCCTATGAGATGAAAGTATGGCTCGAAGGATTCTACCTCAGCCTCAACGGTGAAGGAGAGACGCTCTTCGGTCTCCATCGTGACTGGGATCATGCGGATAATGTCAATATCGTGAATGAAGGCCGTAACTTCGCTCTCACCGCCGACCAAGCCGGTGACTATACCTTCACATGGACGTTCGCAAGTCAGAACTTGGTGGTTTCCTTCCCGGAACTTCCTTCGGCGGTGGAGAATATCCAGGCTGAAGGCAAATCGGTTAAACGCATTGTGGATGGTCAACTGATCATCATCCGTGACGGCAAGACCTTCAACGTCCTCGGCGCTGAAATCAAATAAATCTTTAGGGCTTCTGCCCAATACCGGCCCTGCGGGATTGGTTTCCCGCAGGGTTACTAAATGATTTTAATCCAAAATAGTATGAAAACACTATTAAATTCACTTAACCGAACTGCGAATAAATGCCTGTTTGCCATCATCGCGCTCCTCCTTACTTTCGGAGCAGGGAATGCGTGGGCGGATGATAATTGGTATCAGCACAACAATGAATCACACATCTATTTTAACGATTATACTACCAATTGGGTTTCAGATCCTTCGAGCGATGGCATTACTTTTTTAATCGGCAGAGATTACCAATACAACAGTGATCCAACTGCCGACGTGGGGTCACAAGCCTATAGAATGACCCACATTGCTAATACCCGATTGTGGTATGCGCATGTGCCTTCATGGGGAACTGGCAATGGGGCTTATTATCAGTATATCGCGTTTAGATTTGCAGCCGGTACAACAGGCTGGGATGATTGGCAAGGGGGATGGGATAATAGACCTACAGGACGAGCACAATTGGGCTCAAATACAAAGTATTCATGTACCTATAATCATAATATTACCGGACGCAATCAGTATTATGTCCCTCAGTCCTCAGACGCTAATGCGGCGATGAATGCTTATCAACCATTCGATAACCAAAAAGTCACAGCGTATCTGCGTGTAAAATACGATGAAAGAGATGGAAACGGCTACGGGAGTATCATTACGGGAGACGATACCTGGACGCATGGCGTTATAATGGATTTTACCGGAACATATATGTCATCGGTAAGCACTTCTGCACAGAGCACTATTTATAACTTGGACAAGAATTATTGGATGGATAATTCCAATAAGACTTATGGATTTGGCGGGATTCCTCCCACAGGTGAAGTGACGTTTGAATTAAAATCTATTGATACCGGTTTTGAAATAGAAGGATGGGCTTATTCTGAAGATGCTACTATACCTGCATACACAGATAATGTGACTAATCCTACATTTCAAGTACTTGCTAATACTTCTTATGTGGCAATGATTCGCCGTAAACAATATACGATTACCTTGAATGATAATGGAGGTAGTGGCGGAAACGGAAGTGTTACAACTATCTACGACAGAACGGACAACTTAACCTCAAATGTCACATGCCCGACAAAAACAGGTTATACGTTTCAAGGTTATTATACCAATCCGGATGGTACAGGCAGTATGGTGATAAATGCTTCCGGAGTGTGGCAAAATTCAGTAGAGGGTTATACTGGTATAGATAACGGAAATCCTAAATGGATTCGGGATGAGTCGGTCACTCTCTATGCCCACTGGACTCCCAAACCCTATACCGTCACGCTGGAAGGTATGGAAGCAGATGGCGGGAGTGTGCCTGTTCATGTTGATGTAACATATGATGGCGTACTGTCTCAAGTAACTCCGCATACGAAAACGCACTATGACTTCGCCGGTTATTGGACGAGTGATGATTTAGGCACTACACTGGAGGACCAACTTATCGACGCCAATGGTAACTGGATAAAGGATGTTGCGGGATATACCGGTCATAGTGGTGAAAGTCCTACTTGGGTGCGTGATAATTCCATCTCACTCTTTGCCAAATGGACAGAAATCAAACACACCGTTGCTGTTGCTGTCTCTCCTGCCGGAGCGGGTTCCGTGCAAGTGAGTGGTGAGAATATAGCAGAAGTGACGAATGTCGGATATGTAACTCACTCCCCTGTGATGACTGCTGTTCCGGCTAATGCTGCGTGGGTATTCAAAGAGTGGCAAGAAACATCGTCGATAAATTTAGACTTGGAGCATCATAGTACAACAAGCACCACAATGGAAATAATGGCTACTGCCGATGAGCAAAAGATCACCGCTGTCTTTGAGCCTCGTTACGGCTTGATAGGATCCTTAAACGAAGAAGGCGATCTGGCCGGCGGTATGCCTAACAAAAATGGTGTGACTTGGGGAACCGAGCGCTCGGCTGATTATGAGGCGGATTTTGAAGTTGTCGGCTTTACCGCTTTGGGTACAGGTGATGGAACAGGCGTGGATCTGCAATGCACGCGTTCCCTATTGGCTAACAAACAATATAAATTTCAAGTTGTCGATCGTAGTACCATCGGACGTGACCGTTTCTGCCTTGAAGAAAATGGAAGTGCCGTTTTGGAGGAAGGGAATAGTGTTACACTCACCAATAAAGAAAAAGGCAATGCCAACGTGCTGATCAACACTCTTGGAGAGGGCAATTATACGTTTAAAATCACGAATATTTCTAACGATGGCAATTATTACCCCACGCTTATCGTTATCC
>JAFUUZ010000032.1 GCA_017471285.1 Paludibacteraceae bacterium
GACAGGGCGCATGATCTCGAAGATATGCGCCTCCAGCAGAGCTTTCAGGATCACCTCATATCCTACGCCGTTCGTATCGCCGGCGGTTATCGCTATTATCGGTTTCAAAGTAAATTAAAATTTTAAATTATTTTTATTATTTTTTATTATTTTTGTAAGGCAGACGGACGACTTATTGAAGTCGGCCGGAATGGGTATTGGTTTTGAACTCTGGGAGCTTGCTCACAAGAGGGCAAGAACCGATACACATTAGGCTACATCAGTAGCCGTTCTGCCGCATTTTCGTTTTAATAATAATTGCAAATCACCATTCCTCATTATGAATCTTTTCGTACTTGAGACGGTCGAGGTCATATGCGCTCTTCTCTTCGTCCGGATAACCCAATGCGATGGCGCAGAGCACTTCGTATTTCTCAGGAATACCCAATAACTCGCGCACGAATTTCGCTGCGCCGCCACGGTCTTCTTCCCCCGTAACCGGTAACCCGTCACCCGTAACCACTTTTCCCCTCTCGTGGATATGGCACCAGCATGCGCCTACACCTTGCTCCGCCGCGGCAAGTAAGATATGCTCGGCAGCGATAGCACCGTCTGCCATCCATGTGTTGTGGCACAGCGTAGGATCCAAAGCGATGATGATGGCAGCCGTTGCGGTATCAAACATCTGGGCGCCGTAGGTCTTGCAGACCGACAAAGCGCGTACTTTCGCCTCGTCGCGTACAACCACGAACTCCCATGGTATCGTACGTTTGGCACTCGGTGACATCAGCGCGCAGCGCAGCATGTAGTCTATTTTCTCTTGCTCGATCGGCTGGGATTTATACTTGCGTATTGACCGCCGTATTTGGCATAATTGTTCAAAACTTTCCATTTTCACCTTTCAATTTTCAGTTATCACTTTTCAATTTTCAGTTGTCACTTTTCAATTTTCAGTTTTCACCTTTCAATTTTCAGTTTAGCGCGCAAAGGTACTGCTTTTTTTTTGACATACGCAAGCGCACGCGTACTTTTTCACTATTTTTTCTCTTTTTTCTTGCATACGTCAGAAATTATTTGTACTTTTGCAGAAATTTTGCAAATACCAACTAAAATGAAAAAACTTTCATTATATCTCCTGCCACTCCTTTTGGTAAGTTTCGCCTTCTTCGGCTGTAATGATGACCATCTGTTTACCCAGACTCCGGACACGGACAAGAACCTGCTTTGGCCTGCCTGCGACAGCACCGGCCACTGGGGATTTATCAACGAAAAAGGAGAGATGGTCATTCCTGCTACATACCTCTATGCAGGCCGGTTTAGCGGAGAAAGAGCGATCGTTACGCCGCAAGCGGGACAAATGGCGGTTATTGACCCTGAAGGAAACATCCTTTATACCTTCCCGGAAAACAGATTGGGGGATAATTATTTCTGCTACGGCTGCTGCAGAATATACCGGTATTACATATATAAAGAAGCAGAACCGGTTGCTATGATTGATTATAATTTCAACTATATTATCCAGGAAGACCAGTATAGAACGATCGGACCGATGACGAAAGACGGGCTGGTAACTACAACGATGGGGTACGTGGATAAAAAAGGCAAACTCGTTATTCCAAGATTAGACGAGAATTCAGAGTATATCTTCACTTCAATGGATGACTTCTGTGACGGCATCGCTGTTGTAAGTTATACCCGCGATCTTATGTCCAATGAAGCATACCGTTGTGGAGCAATTAACAAAAAAGGTAATTTGGTTATTGATACCCTTTATCGGTCTTTACTATCTGTTGGGAGTGACAGATTGCTGTATCAGCTTGATAATCAGGATGTTGCTTGGCAATATGGCCTAATGGACACTCGGGGAAATATTATTACGAAACCCTTTATTAACACCACTACTTTCTTCGGTGACGGAGGACTTATGCCTATTAGTGATGAAGAGGGGCAGAAATGGGGATATATAGATGTTAACGGGGAATGGCGGATTCCGGCGAAATACGAACAAGCATACCCGTTCTGTAATGGCTATGCTTGGGTTGTGGATAAATATTGGAAGTTGATTGATCTTCAGGGAAACGAGATTTTAACGCTGGGTTTACAAATGCCGGCTGGTACGTTGTTTGATTTTCACAATGGTCTCTGTCTTGTCAATGATATAGCAACGAAGCAGTACCAATACATCAACATGAAAGGCGAGGTAATTTATTCTTGGCCCGAGAAAGCGATGTTATTATTAAGTTCCGCGTACCAAGCCCCCATCTCAAGTTCCGCGCACCAAGCCCCCACCTCAAGTTCCGCGCACGACGAGATGATGCTTCGGCTCTTTGAAGGAACGGAGTACTACCCTCTGGCCCTCCAAGCAGTACAACGCTCCCGTTCAGCACAAGCGAAATAAACGCTCCCGCTCCTGGGTCTGTACGCTCCCGCTCTTGGATCTGTACAACGTACCTTATCAGCAATTTAGGCGGCTTCATTGCCGCCTTTTTTGTCTCTTTGCTTTTTCTCCTTTCCTCTTTTCTCCTCCCCCTGAGGGGAGGCTGGGTGGGGTTTCTTCCTCCCCCCTTTTCTCCTCCCCCTGAGGGGAGGCTGGGTGGGGTTTCTTCCTTTTCTTTTTCTCCTCCCCCTGAGGGGAGGCTGGGTGGGGTTTCCTATCTCCCTCTCCATTCCGCCCTCAGTCTACCTCTCGCCGATGTACCGGCGAGCCTGTTCCTTTTTTGCGCGATCCTTGCGTTTTTCTCTTCTCGCTCATCATTGCGCGAGCCTTACGTTGTTTCTTTCGGTGGCATTTTTGCCGCCGGATTCTTCTATAGCGTCCGTTGTGCCGTCTAAAAGACGGCTTTCCCTCGTTTGTGTGCTTGCCTCTCCTTCCAGAGCCGCCTCTCGATAGCTGATTTCTGACGGCTGATAGTTGATAGCTGATTTCTGACAGCTTTTGTCAAAAAATTTGCTTATTCCAAAAATTTGTTGTATCTTTGCATCGAATTTAGAAAGTCCTGGTTCTACCTGGTTTGTCCTATTCGTATAGTTGTCTATTCGCCTAGCCGCCTAGTTTTACCTAGTCACCTATCCGCCCAGCCCACTAGTCGTCTAGCAAACTAGTCGCATAGCCAACTACCCCAAAAACAAACCCCAAAATAAACACCAAACAAACCCTAAAAAGGGTCAAAATAAAGTCCGCTCAAGACAAGTCCTAGACTTTGTTACTTATAACAACGTTCCAATACATTAACAATCAATAACATACGTATCATATCAAAGCACTTAAAAACGCACGTATTTAGCCGTTTGAACAGCGCAATTTCGTATTTTTTTGTCGCCTTCAGACGTTTCCGCTCTTCACACACGGTGAGTGTGCTATTTTGTGCCGGACGGAGACCGTTTGGCAGGTAAGTTTGCCGCCGCCGATATAAAAAAATGCCCCAAACTATTGCGTATGTGCAATTTTTGTAGTACCTTTGTGCCCGATTTATGAAGATTTCTTTCACGACATTAGGTTGCAAACTGAATTTTGCGGAGTCCAGCGCGCTGGGAAAAGCGCTGTTGGAGCGCGGACATACGCGGGCGAAGAAAGATGAGCCTGCGGATATATGTATCATCAACACCTGCTCCGTGACCGATGCTGCCGACCACAAAGACCGGCAAATGATTCACCGCATCCGGCGGCAGAACCCCGATGCCGTACTTATTGTGACAGGATGCTACGCCCAGTTAAAACCCGATGAAATCGCGCATATTGAGGGTGTGGACTTCGTCCTCGGACAGAATGAGAAATTCCATCTCACGGAGTTCATCGAGCGGCTGGAAGCCGATCACAAATCACAAATCACCGATCACAAATCACCCATAACCGTCTCCGCCATTCGCGAGGTGGAGGATTTTCATGGAGCGTACAGCCGGGACGACCGCACGCGCTGTTTCCTCAAGGTGCAGGACGGCTGCAATTATTTCTGCTCATACTGCACAATCCCTATGGCTCGCGGCAAGAGCCGGAACCCTTCTATTGCCTCGCTGGTCGAAGAAGCGCGGGAAGCCCTGAACGGAGGAGCCAAAGAGATTATTCTCTCCGGTGTCAACATCGGCGATTTCGGACGCTCTACGGGCGAGCATTTCATTGACCTGCTGCGGGCGTTGGACGAGATAAGAGTACAGAATACAGAAGACGGAGCACCGAGTGATTTTCGCATCCGTATCAGTAGCTGCGAGCCGAACTTGCTAAGCGACGAAATCATTGATTTTGTTGCTAACAGCCGCCATTTCGCGCCGCATTTCCATATCCCCTTGCAAAGCGGCAGTAACACGGTCCTGAAGATCATGGGCCGCCGTTACACGCGCGAGCTGTTTGCAGAACGCGTGGCGCATATCAAATCCGTCATGCCGCACGCCTTCATCGGCGTGGATTGCATGGTAGGCGTACGGGGAGAGACGGCCGGGTGCTGGGAGGAATATGTCGATTTCATCGGGTCTTTGCCTGTTTCGCAACTGCATGTCTTCACCTACTCCGAGCGCGCCAACACGCGGATGCTGGAGATGGATCTGGAGATCGTTCCGCAGAAAGAGCGCGAGCGACGCAGCAGACAGCTGCACGAAATAAGCGCCCGCAAAACGGACGCTTTCTATCGCGAACACGAGGGCTACCAAGCCACGGTTCTTTGGGAAGGAAACAAAAAAGACGGTCTGATGTACGGTTTCACCGAGAATTATATCAAAGTCTCCTGCCCGTACGACAAGACTAAGGTAAACACGTTTGAGCGCATAACTGTGCAGCTGCCACATTAGGCAGACACTCCAGCCGATAAACCGGACAGCGTTCCAGCAACTGCGCGATAGACTCATAGATAGCATCCATCGCCTCCGGCAGGATCTTCAACCCGCTGACAGAACCCAGGATATAAGGATACGCTTGCGACATACGCAGGCGTTCTATTTTGTTCTCCGGCGCCTGCGCTAACTGCACCAGGGCTCCGACAGGTGCTTCTCCGTTGATATAACAAGCCGTCTTACCGCTCCATGGCGAACCGTAAACAACCACTCTCCCATCCGGAAAAAGGCGCACTACCGGGTTGTCGTCATTCAGCAGACGGGCGTCGCTGAAAGCGCGGAGCCATTGCTGCGAGTGGGTGCTTTTGCCCGTCCCGGAATGACCGAGGAAGAGGAACCCTTTTCCTTCGCGCACCGTGACGGAGGAATGGAAAAGCAGGGTGCTCATCGCGGTGGTACGGAAGGCATAGACAAGCATCGCCGCATTATCGATGGCAAAACGCTCTTGACCCGGTTTCATCGACACTTTTACGTCCGTCCATGCACGATCGCAACGCATAGCACACACTATCTCGCCTTCCTTCGACATGGAAATCAGGAAAAGCCACTCATCCGCACTCCTGTACATTTCTATCCGGGGCATATCGTCGTCCGATGTGTCCGTATGCATATGCTCCCACTCTTCCGTCGCCCGTAACCCGTCACCCGTAACCGGTGATCCATCCACATGAATTATGAACACGTGAGTTGCGCCGGGTTCATCGGCTGCAAAAGGTGTATAATTTGGCAAAAGAGAAAAAATAGTCTCCTTTGCTTCTATGGCGAAAAGATGTCCGCCTACCTGATAATATTGTGTTTTAATGGACATACTAAAAATCTTTGGGTTTACGTCCGCATAAGATAAAGAACGGACAGTACGGAGGGCATTTGTCTTCTTCGCACGGAGGGAAAGAGGTAGCATGAACCAATTGCGTCACTTTCTCCCGCAAAGCATCCGTAAACGCCGATTGTATCTCTCTATAGTCCGTCACTGGAGCTTCCTCCACCTCAATACCTGTGTTGATCTCCGTCAGTTTGCGGCGGCAGAAATAGAGGTGCGGCTCTATAGGTTTTTCTGTGTTCTCGTGTGTCATGACGGCGTGGGAATAAATCAGCGTCTGGCGCACGTAACCTTTGTCCCCGCTCTCCATGATATCCGCCCAGGAAGAGGACATTTTCTTGGCATGGGTTGTATCATTGTAAGAGCCGGATTTATAATCGATCACCCGGAGTGTCTCGTTGCCTTCCGGACCGTATATATCCAGCCGGTCAATAATACCTCCCATCCGCACTTGTCCCGTTCCTTCTATTGACAAAGGGAAATAACACGGCTGCTCCAGCTTGTAAATCTGCAAGCCGACCTTCGCATCCTCGCGGTCGCGCAAAAGGATATTATTGATATATCCCAGAATGATGACATTCTCGCCGGAATGGTGTTCCGGGATATAGTTCTCCATTCTCCGGTAAGCCTCAGCCAAAGCCTCCTGCAGCTTTGCCTCGTCCGTACGTATGGATTCTATCGCCTCCGGGGTGACACGCACCGGACGGGTGTTGTCGCATCCCAGATACTCGGTATAGATATATTGCATCGCGTGGTGGACAAAAGATCCCAAGGTGTTGGCTTCAAAGAGCACATCCTCTTCTTCGCACGGATGCAGATGTTCGATATATTGCCGGTAATAGCATAGCGGGCATGATATATAGGTATTGAGCGCGCTGGGTGACAGGTGCTCAGGCAACGGTGCGGGTTGGTCCAGTGTCGCCTCTTCTATGATCGTACGGGCAAGTATTCCCGGCTCTCGCATTTGCACTTTTTGTACGTTGAATTCGGGCGAAACGAGCATCTGCATGATAAACCGCGACATGCCTTTGCCGCCTTCCGAACTCTCCGCCGTGGTAAACAGGATCGTTGAATGGCCTGCACGGCTCAGCAAGCGGAAGAAGTTATAGGCATAGATAGTAGCCTTCTCGTCCGAAGTCTGCATATGGTATGCCTTACGGAGATAGAAGGGGATAAAACTGGCATCGTTCTGCCGTTGCGGGATGATTCCTTCTTCCACATGCAAGAGAAGCAGTTTGTCGAAGTCCAGCAAGCGCGTCTCCAGCACGCCCATTACCTGGATATCCGTTACCGGCTCGCCATGGAACGGCATTGTCACGCTTTCCATAGTCCGTCGGAAGAGCAGCCGCAAGAGCCTGAGAGTAACAGGTATGTCCCCCAGCCCGTTCACGATCAGAAGCCGCATCTGGTTGGCTATCTTGCGGACCTGATATTCGGATTCCAGGATCAGCAGATCCTGCCATGTAAGGCTGTCGGACGGGTTGTCTGGGTCGGATTCGTCAGAAGGATCCGGCAACAGAGAATTCAATAATTCATCGATGAAACCGGGAGAAAGCGCCTGCTCCGCATCCCCTCTGGCTTTGTCATACAGCCAGCTTATCGTACGGGCGTACACCGCCGTATTGCGGAGCGGAAAACCTTTGGTTATATTGATCGGTTCCGGTTGTTCTTCCCCCGGAAGCGTAATGGCGGGCAAGGTATGGATGACGGACTCCAGCATCGTCTCGTCGCAAATGACGACACCTACTTTCTGTCCCCTCTCCGTATAGTTCTCCTGAAGCCATCGGTGGACGTACTGTGCCTGCGATTCGCGGGAGACACACGATACTACCGTCACTTCTTTAGGAGCATCCGACAGCGCTCTGTGTTCCGTATTCTGCGCTCCTCCCAAGATCTCGGCGTTCAGGCGCGTGAAGGCAAAAGCTTTCCCGTTGGTCTTGAAATCCGGCACATAGTCCCAATAGAACAATGCCCTGCCGGCGTCCCGGAGAAGAATCATCAGTTCGCGCTCCACAGGCAGCAGATAATTGAAGCCCACGAAGATGAATGTTCTTCCGGCTATCTGTGTTTGAATAGACTCGCTCTCCCATTGCTCTATCACGGCGCGGTACCGCATCCCGTTGTATCCTTTCTGTTCCGCCGCCATCTCTTCACGCAGCGCCAGATACAGTTCGTATAGCCGGTGCCATAACTGCTCGTACTGCCTGCGGATCGATTCGTCATTGCTCTCCGTCTGTACACCGCCGGAGAGCAGCGTCCGTAACCGTGCCATCACGTCCTCGTCGAGTTGCCATTGGCTTAACTCGTGAGCAGCTATCGTGTTATCGAAGAAATCAGGCACCTGCCGGGCAGGCATGGAGGCGTCGATATTGGTAAAGTCCGCTAACATCCTTCGTCCCCAACCGTAGAACATATCCAGCGACATGAGATCTTTCTCTCCTTTGCTCAGCCTCCGGTAATGACGGTACAGCCGCACGATAGTAGGCAATTCGTCCTCGGCGTAAAGCGGCGAGAGCGAGTCCAGTAACTGGTTCAGCGTATAGACCTTAGGCGACCATAACGCTTTTATGTTCTGCTCGGCTTGCAAATCGAGTATCTCGTTCGTCAAGACCAGTCCGGCACGATGGGAGGGCAACACAAATGTAGCGTTGCTCAGCTGGTCCCATCCTATTGTCTGAACAATAGACTCAGCTGTATTTCGCAAAAAACTATTTCTCATGCACTTCTACCAGTTTATGATCCTTCTTGCGTGCGTACCATAGGTATCCGCGGACAGAAGGGTGTCCTAATTCTTTCAATGCCGCCATATAGCCCCTTACCTGCTCTTCATATTCCAGGTCCGGTTTGCCGTGCCAGGCTCCGAACTTATAATCCAGCACGATGGCTTCGTTGGTGCGGGAGTTGATCATGACACGGTCCGGACGTATCTTCTTACGGTCTATCAATACGTCGTGCTCCAGTTCCAGCACCCATGGCGAAGTAAACCAGTCGTGCATCTCCGGGCTTCCCGTCCACGCCGACGAGATCAATGTGCGCAGTTCCTCCCTTTGCTGCGGGTCGCGGATCTCTCCGCGGCTCTCGAACTCATCCAGCACGTTCTCCAGTTCGTCTGCCTTGCGGATATTGGCAAATATCTCATGGCATAGCGTCCCTTCTTCCATACGTGCCACTCTCCGGTAAGCCTCGTCGCCCATGTCGGTATATAGCGCACCTTCCTGCGACTGAACAAACCGCACACGGTCACTATTGGCCCACAACTCCGCCTGCACAACCGGTGCTCCTTCAAAGGAGAATGGCTTTAAACTTTCATCTTTCCTCTTTGAACTTTCACCTTTCACCTTTAAACTTTCAACTTTCCTCTCTCCCGCTTCGTATTCGTCGCCCTGTACAAAATCCATGATATAGCGTCCTACATGGTTGCAGGTACCCATGGTACCGTCTTGCTTGACCGGATAGGAGGTAGAGACAAACAGGTTGTCCTCTGCACGGGTCAATGCCACATAAAGCATGTTGAGGTTGTCGATACGCATGTTGGTGTGCTCTTCCTCATACTCCGCGCAATATGCCGAATCCGCCATCTCTGCACCGTCCTGGATAGGAACAAAGTCCTCATCCCCTATCTCTTCCGCCACTCTGCACCATATCTTCTGCGGGTGTTTGCCTGCCTCTTTGGTCCACATGCAGAAAGGTATAAAAAGCGTCTGGGACTGAAGTCCTTTGCTGGCATGCACAGTCAGGATACGGATAGCATCCACGGAGGCGGCAGGGATGGACTTCTCATGCAGTGTATCCTCCCAATAGGTCAGGAAATCCTCCATATTGCTCCCGTATGCGCTTACGTACTCGCGCGTTCTGTCCAATAAGGAGTTGATATAGGCGGTCTCCGTACCTTTATACTGGCCGTCCTCGTCTGTCACCAGTATCTTTACCAATTCGGATACCGCCTCGTATAACGGTGTCCGGGTAGTTAGTTTATGCGCCTTGATTTGATCGGTGAAATCGGACTTTTGCGTCACCATGGAGATATACCGGGCTGCCACTTCGTCTTTCTTTGCTATCACCCGCAACCCTGCGATAACAGCCAGTACCGCCTCCGATGCTTCTAACAGGAAACTGTCCGCCGAGACGATCGCCGCAGCCGACAGGCGGGGGAATTCCTCTTTCGCCAATGCGGAATGGAGATCGGTGATCAGCGCGGCTTCTTTTTTCTCCCGAACAAGAATCATCATGTCCGCGGGTCTTGCGCCTTGTTGCAGTAATTGCTCCATTTCATCGAACATTTCCGCAGCCAGATCCTCTTTCGTTCCATTAGGTACTGCATGGAAACGTACATATCCGCCTTTTTTCTTGTTTGACTGGTAGAATTGCTCCAGTTTCTCCGGCGTATAGTCTTCGCCGTAGATGCGTTCAGCCAATTCGCCCATTCTGTCTTCCGACAGAGTTCCGATGATATGTTTGAATAGCGAGAGGTTAAATTTAACGACCTCCTCGCTGCTTCGGAAATTGCGTGTAAGAGAAGTGAAACGCTCGTTGATACGTTCTCCCGCCGGGCCGCATACAGGTTCTTCCTCCAATCCCTCCATGATATGCCAGTCACCGTTTCTCCATCTATAGATGGACTGTTTGATATCTCCGACGATGAGCAGCGTATTTCCTTCGGAAGCCAGCACATCCTGCAGTAGCTGTCGGATTACGCTCCATTGGAGCCGGCTGGTGTCCTGGAATTCGTCTATCAACACATGGCGGTATCGGATACCGGCTTTCTCCAGAATAAAATCCGCATCGCCTCCCTGGAGCGCATTACTCAGCGTGCCTGCTGTACGGGCGAGAAGGGCGCAGTTCGCCTCCGCCAGATTGCGCTGTATCAACGCCTGCAGCGAGGACATCAGCTCCATATCGCGGCTAAAACGGATGGTCAGCTGCAGCGTGTTATAGTGCCTTGCCAGTTCGCGCGCCAGCTCGGTAGCACGTATGGCATCTTCCACCACCTGCTCCGGCAGTTTGGTCCATTTGCCGGCTTTGGCATCCGCAAGCTGGTTCTCCGTCAGTCCGCGGAAACGGTCTTTAGACGGTGTTTTGTCCGGTGCCTGTAATGTCCTGCGGAGGCGGTCACAGGCGTTGTTGATATCCTTCACATGCGGCAGGGGCTTCGGCACTACGCCGCCGTCCGCAACCAAACCCTCCGTATGGATACCGTCCAGGATAGATGCCAGCTCGTGCAGCCGTTTATCTTGCGCCCATAGTTTCTCTACTTTCTCGCGCCGGCGCTCGATGGACGCGGCATGAAAGAGTATCTGCCCTTTGGCATCCAGCATCTGCACCGACTCATTATACAACTCTTTCGCCAT
Source organism: Paludibacteraceae bacterium (assembly GCA_017471285.1). Taxonomy (GTDB): domain Bacteria; phylum Bacteroidota; class Bacteroidia; order Bacteroidales; family Paludibacteraceae; genus Colicola. Next base: position 10,969 of record JAFUUZ010000032.1, read on the forward strand.
GGCGCACAGGCTCTGCCGTACGTCCCACCGGCTTTCCTGATCCAGTTTGAGGCGCATATAGTCTTCTAAGATATGCCTGTCCGCCGCCGTCATCTCTGTCGTCAGCAACTGATCGACCGCTGTGCGGATCACGTGATCGATATCCAGCTCCGTGTTCAGCCCTGCGCTCATCCTCAACACACTCGCCAGCCCGTCCAGCAAGGTCTGCAGAAACGCATCTATCGTACGTACATGCACATTGTCGAAATCCGCCAGCATCTCGTTGAAACACTGCCCTGCCCTGGCGTCCAGTTGTTCATCCGTTGCCTGCCGGTCACGGATCATGAACCGGCGTGCATAAGCCAGAAAATCGCGTTCCCCTCCCTGCGAAAGCGAATACAGATAAGTGAGGATGCGCTCACTCATCTCCGCAGTAGCTTTGTTAGTAAACGTGATAGCCAGTATCGAGCGATAATCCTCGCCCGACAGTAACAGACCTATGTAATATGCAGCCAGCGTGTAGGTCTTACCCGTACCCGCCGAAGCTTTGCATACCGTCACCGGCCGTTTGATATTTATCAATGTATCCATATATCGCCTGCAAATTTACTGCTTTTTTTTGACATACGCAAATAAAAAAGAGAAAAAGCAAAGAAAAATCGCCCCGAAGGACGATTTTTCACAAATTCCCAATTCTCAATTCCTTCGTACTTCGTAATCTTCGAAAGTACAGTCGCGTCCTGCGGTACATACGCAAGCATAAACGTCTCATAGCCCCACACAACAGATAAAATACATTTTATTTGGCAAAAAAATGTCCGAACGCTTGCACATGTGCAATTTTTGTAGTAATTTTGTAGCCGATTTGAACAATCGTCCAAAAGAATGAGAATAGCGTTTACCACCGAACTGCCCCAAGAAGGGTTTCACCGCCTCGCAGGGCGAGGGTTAACCGACCGGGTCATGATACACGGAGAGGACAGCGCATGGCAAGAGGCGGAGATATTGGTCAGCACGTTCGACTACCGGGTTCCACGGGAGATGATAGAATCCATGCCGAAGTTGAAATTGATAGCCAATTTCGGTGCCGGATACAACAATATCGACATAGCCGCCTGCCGCGAACGCGGGATCCGCGTGACCAACACCCCGCAACCCGTTGTGGAACCTACCGCCGAACTGGCGTTTGCACTGATGATAGACATTGCACGGCGTGTGAGTGAGTTTGACAGAGCCGTCAGAAGTCAGCTGTCTGAAGTCAGCCATTTTGAGGGATTCGGAGTGATGAGGAACCTGAGTCATTCGCTGTACGGCAAGACGCTCGGTATCATCGGTATGGGACGCATCGGACAAGCCTTGGCGAGACGAGCTATGGCAAGCGGGATGAAGATTCTATATTTCAATCGGCATAAATTGCCCGTTGAAATCGAACAAAAATATGAGGCAACATACGTGGATTTCCAGACGCTGCTGCAGGACTCCGATTTCGTTTCGCTGAACCTCCCCTACACCCCGGATGTCCACCATATCATCGGCAAGCCGGAGTTAGGCATGATGAAACGCTCGGCATACCTCATTAATACTGCGCGCGGTGCGCACGTGGACGAGGCAGCATTGGTGGAGGCGCTCCAAAGCGGTATCATTGCCGGAGCTGCCATGGATGTATATGAGCATGAACCCTCGGTTTCAACGGCACTTTTAAGCCTGCCGAATGTAGTTCTCTCCCCGCATACCGGCACCGGCACATGGGAAGGACGTATCGCCATGTGCGAGAACGTGACAGACAACATTCTGGCGTTTATGCAAAACGATCTTCAAGCGATGGATATCGTGTTGTGAATTGAGAATTGAGAATTGAGAATAAAAAATTACAAAATTTAAGACAATATGAAAAAAATTATGATTTTTGTTGCAGCCACCCTGATTATGGCAGGCTGCGGATTTATGAAGAACAGTACCGGTAGCAATCAGAATTCAGCCGTCAGCAGTCAGTCGACGACCACAACAACCGCTCAGTCCGGCAACACAGCCGTTAGCGCAGGTCAAGGAGCCGGAAACGCTTTGCTGGCATTATACAACCAGTACAAAGCTGATGGCAACAAGTACGACTACAAGAACATGCAGAACATTCTGAACACCGTAACACTCGTAGCCAACTGCGAGGGTCTGAAAGACAATTTCAAAGACAAGACCTATCTCAAAGAGTTCGGCAAAGGAATGGTTGCTTCGTCCCTCGGTCTGGTAACCCAGAACAACGTAGAGACCGTCACCAACAGCCTCGTGGACATGGTGAAGAACAGCGAGACCGTTCAGAACGCTACTACTCAAGCACAGAGTACCGCTTCTACGGCAGCAGGCTATGCCAACACCGCGGCACAGTATGCAGGTGCTCTGAGCACACTGCTGGGTGCTTTCAGCGGAAAGTAAATAACCCCACCCAACCTCCCCTTAGGGGAGGAGAAATAAAATGAATATCGTTGATCGTTTTCTGAAATACGTGTCGTTCTGCACGACAAGTGACGAGAACACCGGCATGACTCCATCCACCCCCGGGCAGATGGAGTTTGCCCGGTATCTGGCAGAGGAACTGAAAAGCATCGGTATGACCGATGTTTCGCTCGATTCCAACGGATATATCATGGCTACGCTTCCTGAGTCGAAAGACCGTCCTTCGGACTCAAAGTCAAAAGTCGAAAGCCCCGTCATCGGTTTCATCGCGCATATGGACACGTCTCCTGACGCAAGCGGACGGAATGTGAAGGCAAGTATCGTCAAAGCCGAAGAGCGCGATTATATCGACCCGCGTTACGCCGGTCAGGACGTGATTGTAACCGACACGACCACCCTTTTGGGTGCCGATGACAAAGCCGGTATAGCAGAGATCGTGACCGCCATGGAGTACCTGATCCAGCATCCCGAGATCAAACACGGCAAGGTGCGCATCGGTTTCACGCCGGACGAAGAGATCGGCTGCGGGGCGGACCATTTTGACGTGAAGAAATTCGGAGCGGAGTTTGCTTACACCATGGACGGCGGCGCTGTTGGCGAGTTGGAGTACGAGAACTTCAACGCCGCGGCATGCAAGATCCGCGTGCACGGACTTAATGTACACCCGGGAACGGCGTATCACAAGATGCGCAACTCCATGCGTATCGCCTACCAGATAGCGGTGATGCTGCCGCGTTTCCAGACGCCCGAACACACGCAGGGATACGAAGGGTTCTATCACCTGATAGGCATGAACGGCACCGTGGAAGAGACCACATTGAGCTATATCATCCGCGACCATGACCGCACGCAGTTTGAATACCGCAAGCGGGAGTTGGAGCACCTGGTGCGCAAGATCAACACCGAATACGGCGAGGGCACGGCGGAAATCGAGATTCGCGACCAGTATTACAACATGCGCGAGAAGATCGAACCCGTGATGTATATCATTGACCTGGCAAAAGAGGCGATGGAATCGGTTGGATTGACACCTGTTGTCAAACCCATCCGCGGCGGCACGGACGGTGCACGCCTTTCCTTCGAAGGACTGCCCTGCCCCAACATCTTCGCCGGAGGAGAGAATTTCCATAGCCGATACGAATATCTGCCGATTCCATCGATGGAAAAGGCGATGGAAGTCATTCTCCAAATCATACAAAAAGTAAAATAAATCCGACATATCGTCATACCGATATATCGTTATACCGAAAAAAACAAGTACTATGTTAAAAACAACACCGTTTACAGACATTCATATTGCGCTGGGCGCAAAGATGGCTGAGTTCGCAGGCTTCAACATGCCTATCCAGTACCCCACAGGTATCAATCAAGAGCACATGATCGTCCGCGAGGGCGTAGGCGTGTTTGACGTCAGCCACATGGGCGAGTTCTGGGTCAAGGGCGAGAAAGCACTCGATTTCCTGCAGTATATCACCACCAACGACCTGTCCGTCATCGCAGCCGGCAAGGCGCAATACACCTGTATGCCCAACGGAAGAGGCGGTATCGTGGACGACTTGATTATTTACAAATACTCCACTACCAAATATCTGATGGTGGTCAATGCGGGCAATATAGACAAGGACTGGGAATGGGTCAACAAAGTACTGAAGGACAAAATACAAAGCACCAACCCCGAATGGGAAAGCATCTCTCTGGAGAACGCTTCGGAGCGATACGGTCAGTTGGCGGTACAAGGTCCCAAAGCCGTAGAACTGCTGCAACTGCTGACCGACGCAGACCTCAAATCCATTGACTACTACGCATTCCGCGAGTGGAGTTTTGCCGGAGTGCCGGGTGTGATCCTGTCCAACACAGGCTATACCGGCGCCGGAGGATTCGAACTCTATTTCCCGGCAGACAAAGGCAAACAGATATGGGATGCACTCTTTGAGGTAGGCAAACCGTTCGGTTTGGCTCCTATCGGTCTGGGCGCACGTGACAGCCTGCGTCTGGAGAAGTGGTACTGCCTCTACGGCCATGACATAGACGACACCACATCGCCTCTGGAAGCCGGACTGGGATGGATCACCAAACTGGACGCCAAGGATTTTATCGACCGCGACTTCCTCAAGGCGCAGAAAGCCGAAGGCGTGAAACGCAAACTGGTGCATTTCGAATGTCTGGAGCGCGCTATCCCGCGTAACGGCTATGAGATATGCGATGAAAACGGCAAAAACATCGGTCATGTGACCTCCGGTATCATGCTTCCGAACACCAAAGTCGGTATCGGTATGGGATACGTACAGACGGCTTTTGCAAAAAAAGAAACGATTATCTATATCAAGATCCGCGAGAAACTGATACCGGCAAAAGAGGTATAAATGACCAAATGGTAAATGACCCAATGGTAAATAAGAATGTTGCCTTGGTTCTAGGTTCCGGCGGCGCAAGAGGACTTGCCCATATCGGCGCGATAGAAGCATTGGAGGAGCGCGGCTATACGATTAGGTCCATAGCCGGTTGCTCCATGGGCGCTATCATTGCCGGCATGTATGCGGCAGGTCAACTGCAAGAAGCCAAAGAGTGGTTCTTGCGCGTGGACAAGCAGCTGATACTCCGGATGATGGATATCAACCTCTTGAGCAGCAACTCGCTCGTCAAGGGCGAACGGATTATCCAGGAACTGGAAAAGGTGGTGCCGGACAGACCTATCGAGGAACTCAATATCCCGTGTTCTCTCGTTGCTTCCGACATGGTGAACACCGAGGAAATAGTGTTCCGCTCCGGCAGCCTCTTTGAAGCAGTACGCGCATCTATCAGTATTCCGCTTTTCTTCAAACCCGTACAGATAGGCAACCGCCTTCTTATAGACGGCGGCATCCTGAACCCTCTTCCTCTGCATGTGGTAGAACGCACAGAAGGAGACATCCTTGTAGCCATGGATATCAGCGGCAAGGACGCCATGCCGATGGATACAGAGTATGAACCCATTGACGTGGACGGACGTATAGCAGCTATAGAGGCAAAGGGGTTTGATGTGCCCGACGGACTGGAGGAGCAGTTGCGGCAACTCGGGAAAAGAATAGATGCAATCCGTCAACGCCGCGCAAAAGATCTGGGACGGAATGTCAGTTTTGTCTCTCTACTCGACCGCATGAGCGACATGCAGATTCAACAGAACACCCTTCTCGCATTGCGTTTCACGCCGCCGGACGTACATGCCGTGATGCGGCAATATGCCTATAACACCTTTGATTTCGACAAGGCGGAAGAGATCATTGCGGATGGCAAACAGCTGATGACGGACGCACTAATAAAATATGAACACGCGCACGCATGAAAGACAGAAGACAATATATCATCCGCAAAGCGATGGAACTCTATGCTCTGGAAGGGTATCAGAATGTCAGTATCACCGATTTGCAGAACGCACTTGATATAGGACGCGGTACGCTTTACTATTATTTCAAAGACCAGGACGAACTCTTCCGCACATGCATGGAGACCTATTTTCTGGAGCCCAAACACCGCGCACTGAACAGCGTAGGAGAGGACGTCACATTCGAACAGATGATCCAGACAATGATGAGTTATCTGCATAGCTTGGAAGACACACTGATGACTTTTGACGACAAACGGATCAATACGTCCAATGTCAACAACCTGATGTTTACAGCCTACAGCCTATTCCCCGCCCTGCACCGCAAAGCACAACGTCTCGCCCTCAAAGAAGTAGAGTTATGGCGCAAGGCGATCTATAACAGCCAACGGGCAGGGATCATACGAAGGGGCATCGACGTAGAGATGATTGCACTCATGTGTGCACACATAAAAAACAGCTACGATTCAGGACTCGGACAGACCCAAATGGACTTTACTCTACTTGAAAAAACATACAATTTATTCTATAATTTATTAAAAAAAGAATAATTATTCCATTTCTGAACAAGTGTTCGAAAAAAAAGCAGTACCTTTGCACTCGTAAAAAATAAGAGTATGGCTACAAAACACTATTTAGCATATCTAAAGGACACAATGAGCCGCCGTTGGGATTGCCTCGCATTGGAGGATCTGGACGGCGAGAACAAATATACGTATGCCGAGTTGGCAGCAGCCATGACGCGTTTGCACGTGACATGGAAGGAAATGGGTATCAAGGAGGGCGACAAGATAGCGCTCTGCGGCCGTAACTGCGCAAACTGGGGTCTGCTTTTTCTCGCTGCCGAGAGTTATAAAGCAGTCGTAGTATCTATCCTTCCGGATTTCACGGCGGACGGTATCTATTCGCTGGTGGATCACTCCGAAGCGGTGCTGCTCTATGTAGGACCGAACGTAAAGAAGAAAATTGATCCCGCTCAGATGAAGGGTCTGAAGGCCACAATCTTTATGGATGATTTCTCCATCGTCTCTGCGGACGCCAAGACCGAGAAAGCATATGCCGGAGCGGAGGCTGCATTTGTTAAAGCTTATCCTAACGGAGTGAAGTTTGAGGATTTGCAGTTGCCTACCGACAATCTTGACGATCTGGCAGTCATCAACTATACCAGCGGCTCAACGGGTAACCCGAAGGGAGTGATGCTGAGCCATCTCAACCTGAGCGGAAACGTGGATTTTGCATCCCATCGTATTCCTCATAAACCGGGCGACCGCGTGTTGTCGATGCTGCCTATTGCGCACATGTTCGGATTGATGTTCGAGTTCCTCTATCAGGTATGCGAGGGTGCAGAGACGTATTTCCTTACGCAGGCTCCTACTCCTACGGTGTTGATGAAAGCGTTTGCCCAAGTCAAACCGTTCATGATTCTGACCGTACCATTGGTGGTTGAGAAAATCATCAAGAAGGGTGTACTGCCGAAAATCAGCAGCCCGCTGATGAAGGTATTATGGAAGACTCCCGGTATCAACCGTATCATCCGAAGCAAGGTGAAAGAAGGTCTGGATAAGACTTTCGGCGGCAAACTGCGTTTCCTCATTATCGGTGGTGCGGCTCTTAACGGAGAGGTAGAACAAGTACTGCATGATATCAAATACCAATATTGCGTAGGTTACGGTATGACGGAGTGCGCTCCGCTGATCAGTTACGAGGATTGGTGGGCATATAAGTTCCATAGTTGCGGAAAAGACCTGCCTCAGTGCCGTGTGCGTATAGACAGCGAGGATCCGATCCATAAAGACGGCGAGATCCAAGTGAAGGGCGTAAATGTCATGATGGGCTATTATAAGAACGAAGAGGCAACCAAGGCTGTCTTTACCGAGGACGGATGGATGCGTACAGGCGATCTGGGCGTATTGGACAAAGATGGAAATATCTTCATCCACGGACGGTCAAAGAACATGATTCTCGGTCCTTCCGGACAGAATATCTATCCGGAGGAGCTGGAGGACAAGCTGAACTCCATGCCTTGCGTAGTAGAGTCTATCGTTGTTGACCGCGATCATAAACTGGTAGCCCTCGTCTTCCCTGATACATCGGCAGAAGGCAAGAAGGTGCTTGGTACCAAATCGCTGACACAGCAAATGGAGGAGAACCGCATAGCGGTTAATAAAGACCTCCCGCAATATAGCCAAATAAGTGCCGTAGAATTAGTCGCTTCGGAGTTTGAGAAGACGCCGAAACGGTCTATCAAACGTTACTTGTACAAGTAATTTGTACCAGTAACACCCCGCATTGCGGAGTGGTTACCGCAATGTTTTTTTCATAAAAAGTGAGTAAGTAGATGGACCTCCTTCGGGAGGTCAAAGCAAGCGCGCGACTGGGAAGCCGGCGCTTGTTTTTTTTGTATTTTACTTGCGTATGTCATTTTTTTTTTGTAATTTTGCAGCGCAAAATCGGCAAACGCCAAAATAGAACGCCTATGAACAAACATTATTTGAATTATCTCACCGATGTAATGGCGCATCAGTGGAATGATCCCGCCCTAACGGATTATAACGAGAATCATGAATATACATTCGGCGAACTGGCTATAGAAATACTGCGTCTCCATGTACTCTTTGAACAAATGGGGATCAAGCCGGGTGACAAGATCGCTCTCGCCGGACGCAACTGCGCCAACTGGGCAGTAGCCTATCTCGCAATCGCTGCGTATGAGGGAGTGTGTGTCAGTATCTTGCAGGACTTTACAGCAGAAGATATCACCCATCTGCTCGATCACTCCGATTCCGAGTTGCTTTTTGTGGGTCCGTACGTATGGAAAGAGTTGCAAAATCAACCGATGCCAAGCAAGATAAAAGCGGTTCTTTCTCTGGCAGACTGGAGTTCTCTATATACTGCGGAAGGTGTTATAGTACCGGATAGCAAGGCATGGGATACCGCTTTCAAAGCCAAATACCCTCATTCGATAGAACCCGAAGATATCGCTTTCACAGCGGACCCCGATAAGTTATCATTGATCAACTACACCTCCGGTTCTACCGGGAGTCCCAAAGGCGTTATGCTAAACGGCCGGTCGCTCAGCAATAATGTAGAAGTAGGAATGAAGATGCTTCCGGTCGATCCGGGACAACGCCTTGTCTCTATGCTTCCGCTGGCTCATATGTTCGGTCAGGTATGCGAGTTATTATACCCCCTTTCTTCCGGCACCCATATTTACTTCCTTACCAAATCCCCTACCCCTTCCATTCTTCTAAAAGCGATGAAGGATGTACAACCCTATCTGGTTGTTACGGTACCACTGGTGATAGAAAAGATATACAAACAGAAGTTGGACCCGACACTCAGCAAATGGGCTATCCGTTCGTTCTGGCATGTTCCTCTCATCGGAGACTTGCTGAAGAGCCGCGTCAAGAGCGGACTGAGAAAGGCTTTCGGCGGCAAACTGCGCTATTTCATCTGCGGCGGCGCAGCAATGAATCCTGTGGTTGAGAAATGTCTGATGGATATTCATTTCCCGCTCTCTATCGGGTACGGCATGACAGAATGCGGTCCGCTTATCGGCGGCAACCCGCCCAAATACTTCAAAGCGAGGACAGGAGGTGTACCTGTCATGAATATGGAAGTGAAGATTGACGAGCCCAATGCAGCCGGCATCGGCGAGATCCTGGTTAAAGGAGAGAATGTCATGATGGGATATTACAAGAATCCGGATGCTACCAATGCCGCATTCACCGAGGACGGATGGCTTCGGACCGGCGATTTAGGACGTCTGGACAAACGGCAAAACATCTATATCAAAGGTCGCTGCAAGACCATGTTCCTTGGTGCTTCTGGTCAGAATATCTATCCGGAAGAGATAGAGGACAAACTCAACAACCAAGAGGCGGTAGGCGAATCCCTCATCGTAGAGCGCGAGGGCAAATTAGTTGCACTTGTTTTCCCGGATGAGACCCTCACCAAACGAATGACACTTGAGGAGATTCAAGCAATCATGAAGGCTAACCTCGAGAAACTGAACAAACTGATTCCTTCCTACAGCCGCGTAGCAAACATCGAAGTGCAGGACAAGCCCTTCGAGAAAACGCCTAAACGGTCTATCAAACGATTCCTATATAAATAATAAAAGCGCCCCCGAGGCGCTTTTATTATTAGTGGACCAGGTTATTCTAGGTTATTCTATGTTGTCCTAGGTTGTTCTAGGTTATTCTAGGTTATTCTGGGTAGTACTGATATGTCTTCTGATTAAAGTAAGTGGCAGGTCACAGTCAAACCTGCCATGACGATAGAAACCATTGACATCAGTTTGATAAGGATATTCAGGCTCGGTCCCGATGTGTCCTTGAACGGATCGCCTACCGTATCTCCAACGACAGTCGCTTTATGGCAATCCGATCCTTTTCCTCCGAAATGACCTTCCTCCACATATTTCTTAGCGTTATCCCAAGCTCCTCCTGCATTCGCCATAAAGACAGCGAGCACAAATCCCGTAGCCAGGCCGCCTATCAACAGTCCGAGCACTCCGGCAACGCCGAGAATCAATCCTGTGACAATAGGAACAATAATTGCCAGTATGGACGGAAGCAACATCTCTTGCTGCGCACCTTTGGTAGAGATAGCGACGCAGCGTGCATAATCCGGATCGGCTTTTCCTTCCAGTATCCCTTTGATTGTCTGGAACTGGCGGCGTACTTCCTCTACCATCTTCTGTGCGGCGCGTCCGACTGCATTCATTGTCAGACCGCAGAACAAGAACGCCATCATTGATCCGATAAAAATACCTACCAGCACAATAGGATTCATCAGGTTCACATTGTATGCATCCATGAAATCCACTAATGTAGCTTTAGCCGCCTCAACGCCGTTCGGCAACGCTTCTCCGGTACGTATAAGAGCTATTTTGATTTCTTCCACATAGGAAGCAAGGAGTGCGAGTGCAGTCAAAGCTGCAGACCCGATAGCAAAGCCTTTTCCCGTAGCCGCAGTAGTGTTACCGAGCGCATCCAAAGCGTCGGTCCGTTGGCGTACTTCAGCCGGCAGTCCCGACATTTCAGCATTTCCTCCTGCGTTATCTGCTATTGGTCCGTAAGCATCCGTTGCCAATGTTATTCCTAAGGTAGAAAGCATGCCGACCGCAGCAATACCAATGCCGTAAAGTCCCATAGACAGGTTTGCCGCAGTAAACTCCACATGGAAGCCGTTGGCGCAGAGATAAGCAAGAATGATCGCCACACCTACAGTAATAACCGGCACAGCCGTAGAGAGCATGCCTAATCCAAGTCCGCTGATGATGACAGTAGCAGGACCTGTTTGCGAGCTCTCAGACACTTTCTGAGTCGGCTTATAAGATTGCGAGGTATAGTACTCCGTGCTCTGACCGA
>JAFUUZ010000033.1 GCA_017471285.1 Paludibacteraceae bacterium
GAAACAGAGCCTGGTTATAACATGGTATGATCACAGACACTTTCATTTTCTGTAGCGTTTAGATAGATTACTAAATACATAGACAGCCAAAACAAAGGCAGCATACTAAGCGTTCGTGAGAACAGACTGTATGTCAAATATTGGATAAACAACAGCGAAACAAAAAGATACCGTTTGTCTTTCTCTGCCATCCGAAATGCAGAAATAAGTACGCTAATAATAATAACAACAAAGAGTGCTCCGCCGAAAATACCGGTTCCTAAAAAGGCCTCCAAGACGCTGTTATGTACATATTCGCCTTTGATAAAAAGAGATGAACCTACAAAGGGGTTCTCCCATATATTCTCAAAGGCATGCTGGTATAGCACATCCCGTCCGCTGGTTACGCCTGCTTCCATGCTGTTAGGATCGTAGATAGAGTTGTACAGGCGGTCCAAAGCCTGGTTGTCATAGGAGATCAATATGTCATTCAATATAGGCAGAAGCAATATAAATAATCCTGCTAAAACAGGCAATCCGATGAGGATTTTCATCTTGTGCCCGTTCATGTACGAATAGGCAATAAAGCAAACAATGAGGGCAACAAGAGCTCCGCGTGAACCGGCTGCTATGGATACGAACAAACCTACAACGATAGCAAAAGCGCTTACCAGTTTATGCCATAGCCGGATGTCGCGCTGATATAACAAAGACAGTGCCAAGATGGTAATGGTGGTGCCCAAATGGCCGAAGGCAATCGTGTCCATGGACTCGTTCCCCATAAAACGACCATCTGAGCCGATGTATTCCAATGCTTTACCGGTCACAATATAGGACAAACTGACCATTCCCATTGCCAGAAAAATGAACAATAAGGCTGTATTCAGTTTGCGCAAATCCATTCCTTCCCAACGGAAGAAAGCGAACCCGTAGAATGGTACAATAGCCGCATTGGCATATAGGAATACCGCAGCAAAAGGATTGGTTACTATCTCTTGTTTTACGCCTGTTATCATGAAATCATAATATACCCGCAAGAAATATAGCCAGATGAACAGTTGTATGAGAAAAGAAAGGTTTCCTATGCGTCTGAACTCCACTTTTCCTGAACGCATCTGCAAGGTAATAATAAAAAGGAACGCAATGAAAATCAATACATAATATGCGCTCTTTATTAGAGCGAAATTACTCTCTTCTGGCAGGTACGTGAACCCGTCGTAAGCAAATAACAACAGCAATATCAGCCATTGCAAGCGTTCTATGATGCGTTCTCTATTTAGCATTCCCGAATAATCTTTTCCCCCATGTGACTCTCTCTTCCTCGCTGCGGATATAGGTGCCTTTTGCGCGTCCTTGTTGTTGCATCACATATTCGTTGGATTGAATGCGCATTTGAACGGTCTTTTCCGAATAAGGTCTGTTTTCTGTGGGATGCAGGTATATACTCTTTCTCCAATATAGATCGTGCGCTTGAGGACAAGAGGTGTGTATCCGATAATGGATGTCATTCTCTTCGCCATACAGGAATATATGTTCGTCGAATAGTCCTGCTTCTTCAAACATTGCTTTGCGCACGCAAAAACACGCGCCGCAGAAATACATGTGCTTCCAGCAGAAACAATCCAGTCTGTTTGCCAATACGCCTCCTACCAGTCGCACGAAACCTGGATAATGGTTTAAGAGCGAGAAAGAGGAGCCTCTTTTGCCGGACATGTTGACGATTTGCTTGAATCCTAATATCGCCAGATTTGCGTCTTCTTTGTATTGCACCACAATGTCTTTCAGCGAGATTTGTATGATTCTCACATCCGGATTCATGATCATGATAACAGGTGATGTCGCATGACGGATGCCGATGTTGTTTCCCTGACCGTAACCGCCGTTTTGGGAATTGCTCAGCACGATTACTTTTTCGCCGTACAGCCGCGCAATCTCATCTCGCAGGTGCGTAAAATCACGGCTGTTATTATCTACCACGATGATTTCCAACGCATCGCCTATATCGTTATGGGCAAAAAGCGCATCCAGACACCCGTAGATATCCGGTTCGGAATTATAAGTTACTATAACAACGGATAACTCTTTCATTTTCCCCATAATTCTTTGATTACCACGCTCGGCCATTTCCAGTTCTGGTATGCCAGTTGGGCGATACCCGGTGCTAAGATCAGTCCCCAGACACCCATTTGCAGCGGACTCAGGAACAGCCATAGCAATACAACCGTTGCCGCTCCGCTTGCCAGAGACGGAATAAAGAACGGTATCCGGTTATCCGCCATGATAAATCCTGCCGACTGGGCATGATTGTGTTCCAATAGACCGATAAAAAGCATCACGCATAGCATAGCGGTCGGTAGAAAATGTGTCTGGCTGTGAATCAGGTCCAATGCCCAATTCCCGAGGAACACCCATGCTACACCACCTGCTATAAATACAGCTATCATGCTTCCTGTGCAGAGTAGGTAATACCTTCTCAGGCCCGCTAAGTCATTCTCCGTCCGGCATTGCGCCAGCTTAGGTAGGTACGACTGGTAGAACACCATAGCGCATCGTGCCAGAATATCCATCACTTGCAAGGTAATGCCATAACAGGCTACTTCTTCCAGCGTCAGAAATGCCGATCCGATCAGCACGGCTGATTTGTTTACCAGAAATCCGCCGGCTTGTGTCAAACCGATCTTGATTGCATTCGGCGTGATGGCACGGAGAATGTCTTTGGGTTCCTGCATTTCCGAAGCGGCTAACCGGCTTTTCATCTCCTGCGTAAAGAACACGCGGTAACTCAACACGCGCCGGATGATTGTCGAAATCAGTTGTGAACCTACGATAGCGGTCAGTCCGAAACCGGCATATATCAACCCGATTGCTAATCCTACGTAAATAGCCTGTCCGAGAATATTGATCTGCTGGTTCTGCCGCACATACCCTTTCCCCATCAGGAGCGCGTCGTAATAGAAAGTGTATAGGTTATAGCAGTTGATGGCAATCAGTAGCACCCATGCAATCATGGCGTCCTGTCTGTCGCCGGAGTATTTCTGCAGGATATAGTAGAAATAGGCAGTTCCGGCAGTAACTAACAAACCGAAGACAATGAATGCCATCCATCGGTAGAAACGGCGCATGGCGAGGAGCGTACCTTTGAGCAGGCTGTAATCAACCGCCGCATCTTCCGTGGTATGCTGCACGCCGTCACGCTGAAGGGTCTTGACACCGGAGAAAATATAACTGATGTTGCGCGCAAAGGTCGGACGGAAACCGAAATCAAGGAGCAGAACAAGCGCCGTAATGGTCTGGAAGATGTTCCAGATTCCTACGGTCTCTTGCGGCATCTTGTTCAGAATGAAAGGTAGCAGAATGACTCCTGCTCCAATCATAAAGACGGTGCCGATATAGCTCCAAGCTATCTCTTTTTTCCCGATATGTTCTACCTTCTCAGCCAACTCTCAATTCTCAACTCTCAATTCTTAACTCTCAATTCTCAACTCTCAATTCTCAACTCTCAATTCTCAATTCGTTTAATCTCTCCGGAAAATATCCCTTGTATATACTTTTTCTTTCACGTCGTCCAGACACGCATCATACCGGTTTGCGATGATGGCTTGGCTGCGAAGTTTGAATTCTTCAAGATTATTCACCACTTCGCTGCCAAAGAACGTCGTTCCGTTCTCTAACGTCGGCTCATAGATAATCACTTGTGCACCTTTGGCTTTCACGCGTTTCATGATGCCTTGGATACTGCTCTGGCGGAAATTGTCGCTGTTGGATTTCATCGTCAGGCGGTAAACGCCGATGACGCATGGATGCTCGTTGGAACGGTCAAAATCGCCGTGCTGATAATAATCATAGTATCCTGCCATAGCCAGTACGCGGTCGGCGATAAAATCCTTCCGCGTCCGGTTGCTCTCTACAATCGCCTCAATCAGATTCTCCGGCACGTCCTGATAGTTCGCCAATAACTGTTTGGTGTCTTTCGGAAGGCAGTAACCGCCGTAGCCGAAAGAAGGGTTGTTGTAGTGCGTGCCGATGCGCGGATCGAGACAAACGCCGTCGATAATTGCCTTCGTGTCGAGCCCTTTCATCTCGGCGTATGTGTCCAGTTCGTTGAAATAGCTTACGCGGAGTGCCAGATACGTGTTGGCAAACAGTTTGACCGCTTCGGCTTCTGTCAGACCCATGATGCGCGTCTCGATATGCTCTTTGAGCGCACCTTCCTGCAATAGCGCCGCAAACTGCTTCGCTTTTTCCACAAGCTTGTCGTCGCTCAATACGGTTCCTACAATAATCCGGCTGGGGTACAGGTTATCCTCCAGAGCCTTGCTCTCGCGCAGGAACTCCGGCGAGAAAAGGATATTGTGGCAATGGTATTTCTCCCGCACGGAAGCGGTATAACCTACCGGAACGGTTGATTTGATTACCATGATCGCATCTGGATTGATTCGCAAAACGGTCTCGATCACGTTTTCTACGGCCGAGGTGTCAAAATAATTGCGATGCGGGTCATAGTTCGTTGGAGCGGCTATCACTACATATTCCGCATCCTTGTATGCCGTCTCCGCATCAAGGGTGGCAGACAAATGCAACTCTTTCTCTGCCAGATATTTTTCAATGTACTCATCCTGGATCGGTGATTGGCGGCGGTTGAGCATATCCACCTTTTCGGGGATGATATCCACTGCGGTCACCTGATGATGCTGGGAGAGTAGGGTTGCGATACTCAATCCTACATACCCTGTTCCTGCGATTGCTATCTTCATTTTAAACTTGATATAACAATGTTTATTTATGTTTATTGCTTTTGAAGGCTTTTACTCGCAGAGTAGCGGAGTTTGATGGTAAAAACTATCCGGGAGTTTACTCACGAGGAGTTTTTACCGGCAAAATACGCATAGAGCGAAGCTCAAAAGCCTTCAAAAGGGTTTATCTTTGTTTATTTTCTTTTAAATCTCAATTCTCAATTAAATATGCTCTTCCACGCCTCTAAAGTGTACATTCAACTCATGCAGATGCTCCAGCAATACACCAAGCGGCGTACCTTTCGTCATTTCTGCGAACGCGTTCACATCTTTCGGGAAACATTTGCCGCCGTAGCCGTATTTGCCGTCAGGACCAGGAACATATGTGTGTGTGTCGTTGATGTATCCGGACAACAGAATGCCGGTATGCACCTTCCGCCAGTCTGCACCCATCTGCTCGCAATACTCGCGGCAGGCATTGAAATAGGTCACTTTGTATGCGCCGAACACATTGTGCATGTATTTGGTCAATTCGGCCTCCAGAGGCGTCATTACGGTAAATTTCTTGCCTACAAAAATCTTGGTCAGCAACTCCTGTGCACCCGTAAACACCATCGTCTGTTTGTTGAAATCCTCAATGAAAGTGCGCTCTGTCAGGAACTCCGGCATGTAGCATACTTGGTGTCCCGTCTCGCGGGAAAGCAGTTCGCTTGTTCCAGGAAGAATGGTGGTACGTACAAATACAGGTACGTCCGGCAGATTTTTGATCAGTTCTTTCATTAGGGTCAGATCCTGTGTGCCGTCTTCTTCCGTTGGTACGTGAATCTGGAGAAAAGCGATATCTACATGGCTCAGGTCGTCATTGTAGCCCTTGTAGGGATCGCTGATGAATAGTTTGCACTCTGGGTTGTTGTGTTCCAACCAGTTTTTCAGGGCTCCGCCTACGAAGCCGCATCCGATAATTCCAACGTTAATCATGTTATATTTGTTTTAAAATTAATATCTTTCAACTTTTTCCCATCCCCTTTGTCGCGCATGGACCTGTTACAGCTGCGCGCTGCCGTAGCAATTATCGCTTTTTCTTTTCCCCTCCCGAAAGGGAGGATTAGGGGAGGGTTTACAAAAAAGCCTGCAAAGATACAACATTTTTTTTACATTCGCAAGTGCGCGCGTACTTTTTATAAAAAATGTTATTTTTTTTCAAAAAATCATATGTTAAAACAGTATATATACTATGTATATATACTATGAAAACCGAAGAAAAAATCAATTTTTTTCTTCGGAAAGCGGGCATGTCCGAATAACTACCGCTATAACATAGTTATAGCGCGCTTATGAGGACAATGAACGCGCAGTGCGTGATAAGTGCGTTATTAGTGCGTGATAAGTGCGAGATAACAAGGGTAAAATAGACTTTATTTGTGATAATTTATTCATACATGCTTGCGCATATCAACTTTTTTTACTACCTTTGCACCGAATTTGCCTAATTCCGGCTTATTTGACTATTTTGACTGGTTCCACTAGTTCGACTAGATAGACAGGTTCTACTGGTTCCACTAGTTCGACTGGTTCCGCTATAAACAACTTAAAAACAACAATAAACAATGAAAAATTTCAAATTGTGGAATACGCTCTGCGGATGGATTGTCTTTGCGGTCGCTGCTGCTACGTATCTCCTTACAATGGAACCTACCGCCTCTTTCTGGGACTGCGGTGAGTTCATCTCCAGCGCCTGGAAACTGGACGTTGGACACCCGCCCGGAGCACCTTTCTTCATGCTCATGGGCCATTTCTTCAGCCTTTTTGCACCCGATACGGCGCATGTGGCTATGTGTGTCAATGCACTCTCGGCGCTCGCAAGTGCGTTTACTATCCTCTTCCTCTTCTGGACGATTACGGCGCTGGCGAAGAAACTGGTGCAACCCGACACGCTCTGGAAAGGCATCGCTCTGCTTGGTGCAGGAACGGTTGGAGCACTTGCTTACACTTTCTCCGACACTTTCTGGTTCTCCGCGGTGGAAGGTGAAGTGTATGCTTCCTCATCGCTCTTTACGGCGGTCGTCTTCTGGCTGATCCTCAAATGGGATGAGCAGGCGGACGAAGAAGGTTCTGACAGGTGGCTGATAGCTATTGCTTACCTCATGGGACTCTCTATCGGTGTCCACTTGCTGAACCTCTTGACTATCCCTGCAATCGGATTAGTCTATTATTTCCGTCGTTATCAGTTCTCATGGAAGGGCTTGATCTATGCTTTCCTGGCTTCGTGCTTGGTGCTGCTGGTTATCCTGTATGGCATCATTCCGGGCTTCCCGACTCTCATCGGTTGGTTTGAGCTCCTCTTTGTGAATGTCTTCGGATGTCCGTTCAATACCGGTATGTGGATCTGTCTGGTGCTCACCGTTGCATTCCTCGCATGGGCGATCCTTTATACCAAGAAACGTTCGGATGCAGAGGCGGTTAAAAACCAAAACCAGGGACAGAAACAAACCCAACTCTGGCGATGGCTCAACACCGGTGTCGTTATGCTTACGGTTATTCTGATCGGCTATAGCTCGTATGCTGCGCTGGTCATCCGTTCTGCTGCGGATACGCCGATGGACCAGAACTCGCCTGACAATGTCTTCTCGCTCAAGTATTATTTGAACCGTGAGCAGTACGGCGATCGGCCGCTCTTCTACGGACAGACATACAATGCGCCCGTGGAACTCCGCGTCGAGGGGAACATGTGCGTACCGGTGGAGAAAAAAGGCCATGCTCAGTATGCGCCGGCTCCGAAAGTGGAGGGGGAAAAGGACCACTATGTCATCACCGGATACAAGACGGATTATAAGTATATGAAGCAATTCTGCATGCTCTTCCCGCGCATGTATTCCTCGCAAGGAAGCCATGTCCAGGCATACAAAGAGTGGGCGGATGTCAAAGGAAAACGGGTTCGCTATGACTACTGCGGACAGCAGAAAACGGACTATTGTCCGACTTTCGGAGAGAACCTGAAGTTCTTCTTCCGCTACCAGGTTAACTTCATGTACTGGCGCTATTTCATGTGGAATTTCGCAGGACGCCAGAATGACCTCCAGTCCTACGGTGAAATCACCAAAGGAAACTGGATCTCCGGTATTCCGTTTATCGACAATGCTATGCTGGGCGACCAGTCGCTTTTGCCTACGGAGTTGAAGGAGAACAAGGGGCATAACGTCTATTATTTCCTGCCGCTGATTTTGGGTCTTATAGGCCTGGTTTGGCAATGCTCCAAACGGGACAAAGAAGGGAATGCGGAAGGATGGAAAAACTTCACCCTTACGTTCCTGCTCTTCTTCTTGACCGGTCTGGCAATTGTCCTGTACCTCAACCAGACGCCGTATCAGCCGCGTGAACGGGACTATGCGTATGCCGGTTCGTTCTATGCTTTCTGTATCTGGATCGGTCTCGGCGTGCTCGCACTCATCGATTGGATCAACAGCGCGCTGAAGAGCGAAAGCGGCAAAGCCGTTGTGGCTGTATGCGCAAGCATACTCTGTCTCCTTGTTCCCGCGCAGATGGCTTCGCAGAACTGGGATGACCATGACCGCTCGCAGAGATATTCCTGCCGCGATTTCGGAGCTAACTATCTCAAGTCATGCGAGGATAACGCTATCCTCTTCTCCAATGGCGATAACGATACCTTCCCGCTCTGGTATAACCAGGAGGTGGAAGGAGAAGGAACGGACAAACGTGTCTGCAACCTCTCGTATCTCCAGACCGACTGGTATATCTCCCAGATGAAGCGTCCGTACTATGAATCCGAAGCACTCCCGATCTCTTGGGAATACAAGGATTTCATGCCGGGTAAGAATGAGATAGCGCGTGTGGACAACCGTCTCGGACAGCCGATTTCGGTTGAGAAAGCGTTCAATTTCCTGCGTTCGGAGGATCCGCGCACCAAGACACGCGAAGGAGACAATTACATTCCTTCGGACCAGCTCTATGTGGAGACTCCGTCAGGAGAGCAGATCTTCTTGCAGAAGAAGCGGATGTACACCCGCTCGCAGATGATGATTATGGAGATGCTTTCTACTAACAAATGGCAGCGTCCGATGTATTTCTGCGCAACGGTCGGAAACGACTATTATCTGGGGCTTGAACCATGGATGGAACTCACAGGACTGGCATACCGCATAACGCCGACTCGCAGCCGGGACGGACAGCCCCGTGTCAATTCAGAAGTGATGTACGAGAATATGCTGCACAAGTTCAAATACGGCAATATGAATATCCCCGGTATCTATATTGACGAGAACCTCATGCGTATGTGCCGTACGCACCGGATGATGTTTACACAGCTTGCAGAACAGCTCCTGCGGGAAAACCAACGTGAAAAGGCGCTCGAAGTGCTTGATTTTGCGGAGGAGCAGCTGCCGGGATGTAATGTGCCGTATGATTATACTTCCGCTTCCATGGCATCGATGTATTTCATGCTCGGAGAAACGGACAAGGCGCTGGCTATCATGGATCATGTGGCTAACACATGCGTGGAATACCTCCGTTTTGCTGCATCGCTCGATCGCGCGCAACGACGCGTTATGGAATCGACCACTAACCGTGAAGCGGCTATCCTCTCATACGTACTCCAGACCTGTGAGCGCTATAAACAAACTGAGTTTGTAGATAAATATTATCAAGATTACGTAACATATGTTAACGATTAATAAAATTCCTGTCTTGCTGCTTACCGGCTATCTCGGTAGCGGCAAGACAACGCTTTTGAACCGCATTCTGACGAATAATAAAGGTATTCGTTTTGCGGTTATTGTCAATGATATCGGGGAAGTGAATATTGATGCTTCCTTGATTCAGCAGGGCGGAGTAGTGAGCCAGAAAGACGATTCGCTGGTAGCCCTTCAGAACGGATGTATCTGCTGTACGTTGCAGACAGACCTTATTAACCAACTGCACGAACTCGCGGCGCAAAAAGCATATGATTATATCGTCATTGAGGCTTCGGGTATTTGTGAACCGGCTCCTATTGCGCAGACGCTCTGTTCTTATGCGCAGATGGTGCCGCAGTTCGCTAAAGACGGTCTGCCGACACTCGATTGTATCTGTTCCGTTGTGGATGCTCTGCGTCTCCGTGACGAGTTCGGAAATGGCGATAAACTGCGCTATGTGACGAAGGAAGAAGACCTCGCTGCGCTGGTTACGGAGCAGATTGAGTTCTGCAACATCATTCTGTTAAATAAGGCCTCCGAAGTTAGCGAAGACGAGTTGGCGCACGTCAAGGCGATTATTCGCGCCATCCAGCCGCACGCGGAGATTATTGAAACGAACTACTGCGATGTGCCGTTTGAGAAGATCCTCAATACCGGTCTTTTTGACTTCGACAAGGTTGCTACTTCCGCTACGTGGATTCAGGAAATAGAAGACGCACGCCATCACCATGACGATGACGACGATGACGATGACCACGATCACGAAGAACATGAACATGAACATGAGCATGAACATGAACATGAACATGACGAGCATGAACATCACCATCATCACCACCATGATCATGAGCACGGGGAGCATGACCACCTCGCGGAATATGATATAGAGACCTTTGTATATTTCGCGCGCAAGCCTTTCGATCTCGGGATGTTTGATGAGTTCGTTTCTGCCCATTGGCCACAAAACGTCATTCGTTGCAAAGGCATGTGCTATTTTGCAGAAGAGTACGATATGTGCTATCTCTTTGAGCAGGCGGGACGCCAATTCAACCTGCGTAAAGCCGGAGAATGGTTTGCTACCATGCCCAAAGAGGAATTGATGCAACTCATGGCGGATGATCCGCAGCTCCGCAAAGACTGGGATGACCAATACGGTGACAGAATGCAGAAACTGGTCTTCATCGGGCAGCATCTGGATAAAAAAGCCATTACGGACGCATTGGATAACTGTTTGCAATGAAAAGAATCATCAATCCTTGGACCGTTATGCCGGAATATAATTGTTTCGGCTGTTGTCCCGACAACCCGATAGGTACACGGATGCGTTTCTTTGAAGACGGAGAGGACATCATTTCTATCTGGCGTCCAACGCAGAACCACCAGTCATGGATCAACACGCTCCATGGAGGAGTGCAGGCTGTTTTGTTGGACGAAGTATGCGGTTGGGTGGTCTTCCATAAACTGAAAACAGCCGGTGTGACGGCTAAGATGGAGATGCGCTATCACAAACCCGTTTCTACCTTGCAGGATTATATCAAACTGCGCGGTTATCTCAAAGATATGCGCCGGAATATAGCGATCGTGCAGGGGGAAATCTATTCGGCGGAAGGGGAACTCCTGTGCGAGTGTACCTGTACTTATTTCACTTTCCCGCAAGAGAAAGCGAAAGCCGAAATGGGATACCTTCCGTCTCAAACGGAAGAACGCGATTATACATGGGAAGAAGCTCTGACGCTCTAACGGCTTAACAACTTAACGGCCTAACGCTTTAACGCACTTTGCGGATGATCGTGAGCCCGTCTCGTAAAGGGAGGATGACCTGCTCAAAGCGGTCGTCCTCTTTTATTTTGTCGTTGAATGCTCTCAGACCCAGAGTCTGTTTGTCTTTGTCGTAGGCGGGATCGATTATATGTCCGTCCCAAAGTGTATTGTCTGCCAGAATAAATCCGCCTGCCGCCACTAAAGGATAAACGGCATCTATATATGAGCAGTATTCCCGCTTGTCGGCGTCAATGAATACCAGATCATACATCCGGCTGCTGACATCTGACATCGGACGGTTTATCACCTCTGCTGCGTCTCCGATGATTAACCGGATCCGTTCGCCTAAAGGAGAACGCTCCAGATTGCGTCGGATGGTTTCTTCCAGTTCGTCGTTATGCTCGATGGTGGTCAGTTCGCCGCCTTCTGCGAGACCCTCTGCCAGACAGAGGGCAGAGTAGCCGGTGAATGTACCTAACTCCAGAATATGCTTGGGGCGGATCATGTGACTGATCATACTCAACACGCGCCCCTGCACGTGCCCGCTCAGCATGTGCGGGTTTAGGATATGAACGTACGTGTCGCGTGTGATGGATTCCAGAACTTCGTTTTCCGGAGTCGAATGTGCGGAAATATACTCTTCAAGTGTCATTTTGTTACTAAATTTGCTGCAAAAGTACAAAAAAATTTGCACATGTCCAAAAAAAACACTAACTTTGCAGCAAAAATCAAATTATTGGGCCTTAAAGGCTAAGAAATTTTTATTTTTACTATATACATGGAAAAGATTGACGAATTAGATCGTAAAATCCTCAAGATTATTACTCAGAGTGCACGCATCCCTTTCAAAGATGTGGCGGAGCAATGCGGCGTGAGCCGCGCAGCGGTGCATCAGCGTGTCCAGAAAATGTTTGATAACGGAGTGATTACAGGCTCCAGTTATCATGTGCAACCCAAGTCCTTGGGTTACCAGCTTTGCGTCTATATCGGTATTACGATGGAGAAAGCCTCGATGTACAACCAGGTTATTACTGCTTTGCAGCAGATACCGGAGGTGGTCGAAGCGCAATATACCCTCGGCGCGTTCGGTATCCTGATTAAGGTCTTTGCGCATGACAACGAGCACCTCCTCTCGCTTCTGAATACTAAGATTCAGGCTATTCCGGGCGTAGCGGATACAACTACACTTACGGCTCTCTCGCAGCCGATCTATCGTCAATTACCGATTGAGATTTAATATGGAAAGAGTTATTAGTGGCATACGCCCGACGGGCAATTTGCACCTCGGTAACTATTTCGGGGCGGTGAAAAGTTTCGTGAAGATGCAGGATGAATACGACTGCATGTTCTTTATTGCTGACTGGCATTCGCTTACGACGCACCCTACGCCGGAAAATATACGCAATTCTGTCAAAACGATCCTCAGCGAGTATCTCGCTTGCGGCATTGATCCGGAGAAAGCGCCTATCTATGTGCAATCGGATGTCAAACAGGTTCTCGAACTGTATCTCTATCTTAATATGAACGCTTATCTGGGCGAACTGGAGCGTGTTACTTCTTTTAAGGAGAAAGTGCGCAAACAGCCGGATAACGTCAATGCCGGACTGCTGACCTATCCTTGTCTCATGGCGGCGGATATACTTATGCACAAGGCGGACAAAGTGCCGGTCGGTAAGGACCAGGAGCAAAATATGGAGATGGCGCGTCTCTTTGCACGTAGATTCAATAGAATCTATGGGGTGGAGTACTTCAAGGAACCGGCTTCGTTCCATTTTGCAGACAAGGCGGTTAAAGTGCCGGGACTGGACGGTACAGGTAAAATGGGTAAATCCGAGGGCAACTGTCTTTACCTTTGTGACGATGAGAAAACGGTCACAAAGAAGATCATGCGCGCTGTAACGGACCAGGGACCGACCCAACTCAACCAGGAGAAACCGGAAGTCATCCAAAACCTCTTTACCCTCTGCGAACTGCTCTGCGGACCTGAGGCAACGGAGTATTACAACGACCTCTATAACCGGATGGAGATACGCTACGGAGATATGAAGAAACAGATGGCGGCGGATGCTAATAAACTTCTTGCGCCTATACGGGAGAAGATCATTGCCTATTCCTCGGATGATGCCTTGTTGGAGCGTATCATGCGCCAGGGAGCGGAGGCTGCTTCTGCACGTGCGGAGAAAACGATAGAAGAAGTACGCGAAATTATCGGTTTTAGAAAGATTTAACAAAAAACCGAAATATCGAAATATCGAAATGTCGAAATTTGTCCAAATATTACGCTCTGTCTCCTTCCCTTTAGGGAGGGTTGGGGTAGGCTTATTGCTCTTTATCCTCACCGCCTGTGCTTCGCAGGCGCCGTTGGATGATGCTTACCACTGGATGGATAAAGCGGAACAGATGGCAGCAGCTGCAGCTCAGACTGCTCAACAGTCTTCTACTTCTA
>JAFUUZ010000034.1 GCA_017471285.1 Paludibacteraceae bacterium
TCCGGAGCACCACGGACTGCTCCAGCTCTACACCTACCATTTCCCGAAACACTGGTCGGCGGCTTGTGTGGCGAACCGCGAACTCATCAAAGAGGCGCAGCGTCAGGCGCATGCACTCGAACACGACCATTCCATAGAAGCACTCGAATGGCGCGTGCGGTTCTTCAACCATTATTTCAGGGTCTTCAAAGGCGGTGCGAAACCCGAAGAAGGCATGAAACCGTACTCGCGTTTCTACCAATATACTTACGTCTCTATTTACCGTCAGTTGCAAGCCGAACGCAAGAAAGCGCAGGAACCGGAACCCGTTTCCTTTGAACCGGTAGAGCCGGAGCAACCCTTCCGCCTCAAAAAACATATCATCAATACGGGCATGCCTACCGTTTTAGACCTCTTAACCAAGCCGGGCATAGACTGTTGGCAGGCAAGTTTGCCACCCCCTGTATAAATTTTTGTAAATTTATTTGCATATTTCAAAAAAAAGCAGTACCTTTGCAGGCGATTTCGGTCAATATATCGATATCTCCCCTCGGGAGGAATGCTAGTGAAACGATATTCCGACCGAAAGGCGTAGCATAACACGTAGCACTTTACAAGCACGTAGTGTGCAGTCGTGCGAGTGTTAATGCAAGCCGCGGTGTTAGCACATCGGTAGTGCATCAGCTTCCCAAGCTGAGGAGGCGGGTCCGACTCCCGTACACCGCTCCAAGCAGATCGGTCTATCGCTGCGGAGGGAAAGAAAAGCACGAGTGCTTTAATCTCATCCGCAGAGGAAAGTCCGGGCAGCACAGAGCACCACAGCGGTTAACCGCCGTCAGGCAGAAATGTTTGGTCACTGCTACAGAGACGAGGAATGTGAAACGAGCACACTGTGGGCTGCAATTCCAAGTAAACCGGCGTCCGAACGTTGCTCGCGTGAGTCGGAGGGTAGGAAGCGAGAGAAGGACATGGTAACATGTACCTCGAGATTAATGATAGACGCCCGAAAGGGTACAGAACCCGGCTTATAGATCTGCTCCCTCCTTCCCACAAATATTAAATTTGCGGGAGCCCTAATAAGCCGTCAAACCCGTTAAATTGTCAGACCGTGAAGAAATTCTCCGATATCATTCGTTTTTTACGCTACGACATGTGGCGGGTAACGGCGACAGAGTTCGACGGGTTCTTTCAGAAATTAGGCTACAACATCATCCGCACGATCGTTCTGGTCGTACGAGGATTTGCCAGCAAAAACCTGAACGACAAAGCCAAATCCCTCACCTACTCTCTTATCTTCGCCATCGTCCCTATTCTGGCAATGATAGTGGCTGTGGCAAAGGGGTTCGGCGTGGCGGACGTGATAGAGACTCAGCTGAACAAGTCTTTCTTGGGCGAGACCAACCTTGTTCCAACGATCATGGCGATGGTGGAACGCTATCTGGACACGGCGCAAGGAGGCCTGTTTATCGGTATCGGTATTCTGATTCTCCTTTGGGCGGTCTATTCGTTCTTTGAGTCCGTCGAGACCGCCTTCAACAAGATTTGGAACGTCAAGAAATCGCGTTCCATACTCCGCCAGGTGACTACCTATATTGCTATCGTGGTGCTTATTCCGGTGCTGATCGTCTGCTCCGCCGGCATCAACATCTTCCTGCATTCCACGATAGAAAGCACGATGCATATCGAGGCACTCCATCATTTCGTACACACCTCCGGCGTGAAATTCCTTCAGTTTGCTATCTGCTGGATGCTGTTCACGGTCATGTATGTCGGTATCCCGAACACCAAAGTGCGGTTCATGAGCGCCTTTATTCCGGGTGTGATTATGGGCACGCTCTTCCAGTTGCTGCAGATGCTGTCGGTCTATTTGATCACGATGCTGAGCCGCACGAGTATCGTTTACGGAGCGTTCGCCACTATTCCTATTCTGATGACCTGGCTGCAATACACCAGCCTCCTTATTCTCATCGGTGCCGAGATGAGTTATGCCATCCAGAACAATGAGGAATTCGAGTACGAATCGGACCTGAAAAATATCTCGCGGCGGTACAAAGATTTCATTATGCTCTATCTGCTATACACGATTATTATGCGGTTTGAGGCAGACGAAGAGCCTATGACGGCGCACGACATGGCGGTTCGCGACCATTTGCCCATCCGACTTGTAAACCAGCTCCTGGGACGCATGGTGGAGACAGGCATACTGCGTGAGGTATATGTGGAAGGAGAGGAAGACAAGACTTTCCAGCCTGCTATGGACACCCATAAGATCAGTCTCGGAATGGTCACCGACCGGATTGAGAAACAGGGTAACGAACTGTTCCTGCAATCGCCGTCCGAGGAGATGCAGCAGTTCTGGAAGAAATACACCTCGATCAGCGAGAAATACGATGCGCTGGGTAAGGTGATGATTGATGAGCTGTGATTTGTAATTTGTAGTTTGTGATTTGTAATTTGTAGTTCTTAATTCTATGCATATGAAAAAGACTTTTTCCTTATTAGCAAGTCTGCTGTTGGCAGGATGGCTGACGGCAGCACCGAAGATTGAGCAGGTTGAGCCGCTCTGTTGGTGGACCGGTATGCAGACGCCGCTGACTATTATGTTCCACGGTCAGGACCTGAAAGATGCACAAGTATCCGTACAGCAGGTGGTGAACGGCAAAGTGATGCGCGGCGCATGCCACGGACTCGTGCCCGGAAAACAACATAACGCCGAGAGCCCGAACTATCTCTTCGTTGATTTCGGTGTCTTCCAGCCCGGAACATACCGTATCATCCTCAAGAAAGGAAACAAGAAAGCTACGTATGACTACTCTATCGCTTCCCGTCGCGAGGACAGCCGCAAACGCAGCAGTTTCACCACTGCGGACGTGATTTATCTGATCATGAGCGACCGCTTTGTGGATGGCGACGAGAGCAATAACTCCACCAAGGACACACGCGAGAAAGCCGACAAATCGAATGTCAACGGACGTTGGGGCGGAGATATACAAGGTATCATCAACAGTTTCGACCATATCGCCAAACTCGGCTGCACCGCTATCTGGCCTACTCCGATGCTGGGGGACGACGAAGAGGCTTGGTCGTATCACGGCTACGCTTGCTCCGACTACTATCATATAGACCCGCGGTACGGCTCCAACGCTCTGTATGCACAAATGGTGCAGAAGGCGCATGAGAAAGGTCTAAAGATATTAATGGACATGGTTCCTAACCATTGCGGCGCGGCTCACTGGTGGATGAAAGACCTGCCTTATCAGGACTGGATTAACCAATTCCCGGAATTCACCAACACCAACAATGTCTTTACCGCCAATTATGATATCAACGCTTCCGAATACGACCGCAAACTCTCTAACCGCGGCTGGTTCGACAAGCCGATGCCGGATATGAATCTGGAGAACCCGGACCTGCTCAAGTATTTCCAGCAATGGGCGGTATGGTGGATTGAGTATGCTAATCTGGACGGATTGCGCGTGGACACCTACCCTTACATAGAGAGACAACCGGGCGCAGAATGGCTGGCAGCCATACGCAAGGAGTATCCGGATATCAATATCGTCGGCGAGTGCTGGACACGTCCGGCTCCGGCTGTAGCTTACTGGCAGAGCGGAACAAAGAACTTCGACGGTTTTGACTCCAACCTCCCTACCGTCATGGATTTCCCGACAGAAGAAGCCATCCGTCAGGCACTGGAGAACGACGGTAACTACTGGGGCGGCGGACTCACCAAGGTCTATGACGCACTCACGCTGGATTACATGTACGCCGACGTGAACAAGTTGCTTACTTTCCTCGGAAACCATGATATGAGCCGCATCCGCGATGCGGTCAAGGACAAAGATATCCGCCGTGTCAAACTGGCTTACGTCCTTCTCGCTACCATGCGTGGTATCCCGCAGGTGCTCTACGGAGACGAATATGCCATGACCTCGGCGAACAAAGAAGATCCGAACAACCACTCCTACCTCCGCGCTCCTCTGCCGCAAGGAGAACAGGTTACCGGAGAGATGAGGGACATGTATGATTTCCAGAGCCGGCTCTTCAACTGGCGCAAGGACGAACCGGTGCTGCATACCGGCAAGACCATGCATTTCCATGCACGTAATAACACCTACGCATTCTTCCGCTATAACGAGAAAGAAGCCGTCTTTGTGTTCGCTAATGCTTCTGAGGAACCGCGTACCATTCCTACAGCAACCTATGCGGAGATTCTTGACCGCTATAATACCAAAGGTTTCAACCCGCTTACCGGAGAACAGATTGATCTCAGCCGCAAGGACATCGAGATAAAAGGTCTCTCCACGCTTATTGTCAAACTGGCAAAATAAAGGACACAATGGCAACCGACCAAACACCCAATAACAAAACGTGCCCCCGATGCGGGGCACATTTTGTTTGCACTCACGATGCGTTCTGCCAGTGCGTGGGAGTCAGACTGAATGAAAAAGCGCGCGCTTATCTGCGCACGCATTATTCCGATTGCCTCTGCCGGACTTGTCTGGAGGAGGTAGCAAGGAAACTAGAATACTAGGGTACTAGGATACTAGGAAACTAGGATACTAGTATAGTCTGTTAGCGAAATGCAACACGGAGTCCGGAGCGTTATTTAGGATATTAATAACGTCCTCCAGCATTTCTTCGGGGTGCACTACCCCGCGCTCCCAGAAATTATTCGCGCCGTTCGCCAGACGCTGCTTGCGCCAGTTATAGACACGGCGTTCCTGATACGCCTTGAACCATGTATGTTTCTCGTCTATCTCGGCGAGTTCCGCCAGACTGTTACCTCCGGCACCTACCCATACATCCGCGTCATGGAAATAACGAAGCGTCTCTTCTACCGTTAGCGGAATAGAAGTCTCACGCTCGTCGTCATAGAACGGATATTGCGCACCTGCGTCCTTGAAGAGGTATGCCAGATAATTCTTGCCGGAAGGCACATACCATGTGCCGCGGAAATTATTGCCGGACATGATTGACCGCTGTGCTGCCCGACCGGCTTCGCCTGTGAGACCGCTTCCGCTGTAGGACCGCTCGTTGACACTCGCTGTAAGATGGAGATACTTTTTCTCTATGGCATTGAAAACAGAGTCCGCCTGCGGCAGTTTGCCGGTTAGAGCGCCAAAGACACGGATCCACTCGGCGCGCGCAAGAGGCGTGTGTTCCTGCCATTCGTTGATATACATGGTGAATACACCCAGTTTTTCTATCCGCGCCGCTTCCAGATTGTCATACTGGCCGTAATTGACCGCCAGCAGCACATCCAGACCGGCTTGGAGCGTGCGTTCAGCACTCGGCTTCATCGAGTCACCGAGGTCTATCTCGTCGCCGCGGACAGGCGTGTAGATCAACTCCGGATTACATACCGCCACCAGGTTATCCATCGCGTCCAAGGCATAGAGAAAGCCCACCTGCACGGTACTCATCGTACCCAGACGGCGGAGCGGCTCCTTGACACAGATGCGTTGGTAAGGTTGGAACACCTCTACCACTACGCCTGTATCCGTCTCGGTGATCTGAAACCCTGTAGCGTATTTGTTGCCTTCCGGCACACTACCCTGCTCCGCCGAGTGCTGTGCGCACCCGACGAAGCAAAGAAGCATGAAAATCAAAATGATGGTATGTTTAACTCTCATTATTTGGATGCACCGAGGTCATCAAATGCAAAGTAAGCCGGAGTGGTCAGACCATAGTTGTTTGCCTTGGTTCCGGTGAGAGCGAAATGGAGTTCATCCACCTTACCCAGTTTGCTGAGATCTACGTAAGTCCAGTCGGCTACATAGTTCTTACCCTTAGCCAAGTAGAACTCAACCGTCGTGTTGACAGCCTTACCTTCGAGAGCACCGCTGATGGTCAGCAAGAACCAATCGTCATCGCCAAAGCCACCTGCTACTGTGGACATGCCGTCACCATTGAGAACAGCATCAACCACCCACGGCGTGTTGCATACATAGAAACCGGGTACAACTGCTGCTTGTTTCAACCGAACGCCATCAGCTCCCATATACGAAGCAGTCCATACCACGAAGTTCTTGCCACCATGAGCACCACCTTTGGCAGACATGTCGTTCTGATAGTCGCCTTTGTACTCTTTGCTCGTCTTGTTGGTAACGACGTTACCATAGTAATAGGTGCCCCAGTCCGATACAGATACTTCTTGGGTAAATTCGAAGTTACCGGAAGTGAAAGTACCTGTCTCCGTCAAGTGCTTTACACTCTCGGTCTCGGCAGGTGCTACAGCTGCTTCCTCAAAAGTGGCAACTGTCTTGTCCTCTACATCATACTTGGGTTGGCAAGCAGCAAAGGTCAATGCCAGAGCGGCAACAAAAAGAATTTGTTTTTTCATTTGTTTAATTGTTTTAAATTGTTAATAAATAATGTTAATTATAAGTGTTGTTGGCACTATTCCATATGCAGGTCGATGGCTCCGGAGACCTCCGTACTCAGTTCGCCGGTACCTTCGTATGCTTCATCTACCGCAGTGTAGATGCGGACGAAATCTATGCATGGCAGTGAAACAGATTGTCCGTCCGCATCTACAGCCCACGATATATCAAAACTTGTTCCTTCTTTGTCGCTGTTCGGTTTGTTGTCCGCATAGCCGAAATCCAGAATCCGCTGTACATTCTGTCCGCTGATATTCTCTGTTGTCGGAGGCAGTAAGGCACCCGTAAAAGTAATGCTTTCCGCCTCTATCCATTGCGGGTAATAAGGCTGCTGATGGAAAGGATTGCGGATTGTATCGCTCTCGCGCGTATAGGTCTTTGACACGTGGTGTTTCGTCGCCGGATTGTCATACAGGGAGCCTTTCAGTTCATACCACTCGTCGTCCGGAAGACCGTTCTTGTTCTCATCCCGGCTGACCAGCACAATTCCAGGTTCGCTGCTGCCATAGGTCTCATTCCCGCTCATGAGGAAGGCGTTTCCCAGGATTCGCAGGTCATAGCCCTCTTTGTTCTCTACCGTGTGGTCAAAACCGAAGGTAATATAACCTCCCCATCCTCCTAAACAAATCATGCCTCCGGCATTGTTGGCTATAGCCTGTTCGCATTTGCGGCACATGGCTTCCGCATCGTCGCCTTCTTCATATTTAGGCAGCACATTCACAAACTGCCCCATCGCCGGCATATACTCATACACGCGCGATATATAAGGGGAACAGGTCTTTGTGCTGTCCGGCTTCGTTGTGTCTGGATGGAGTTCATAGGCTCCGCTCACGCGGCACAAATGACCCGGTATATCGCCGGTCCGGGCGGACCAATGCTCTTTGCCGTCGTAGCCATAGCAATGCAGCACACCGGAAGAGACATAATTCTTGGCATCTGTGATATAGATCACATCGTTCGTCGCCAGCAATCCGTACGGGTGCTCATATCCCGATATGTCTATATGCTGTTCCTGTTCTGTAAAATCAATAGTGGAGAAGGCACGGAGCAAATGCGATTCGCTGTCTATGATATAGGCTGTCGAGCCATAGATAGAGATATTGCTTGCTTTTGCATCGATCCGTCTCGTCACTCTTTCCTCCTCAATAATAGCTATCCCCTGTTCCGTGCAGACCCATAGTTTGCCGCTCTGGTCAGCCCGGATACGTTGCGGATTCGAACCTACTGTGATCTTCTTTGTCTCTGTAAATCCGCCTAACTCTATCACTGAAACCGTCGAGTCATGCCGGTTGGTAAAATAACCGCCCGAATTGACTGCATACAGCGTCTCGCCCACAATACAAATCTCGTCCGGCTGGTGACCTACTTTCACCTCACGGGTGATCTCCAGCGTAGCGGTGTCCACCTCAAAGACAGACCCTAACATTTCCGGCGTGGCCACAGAGCCTACATAGGCACTCACATACGCCTTGTTCCCTTTGAACGCCAGATAGCGGCAGTTGGGGATATCCACTTGCCCTATGTGCCGTGCTTGCCTGTCCATCACCTCTACCTTGTGCGAACAGTTGATCACGGCATAAAGTCTTCCTCCGTACGCCTGGATATCGTTTCCTACATCGCCCAATTCCTTTAACTGGTGCGGGTTTTGAGAGCCGTACCAGTTGGCGTAATATTCCCCCGAATGAAGATTCATGTAGTCGAGCCGGGCTTTGTTAGAACCCATATTCCCCTCGCAGAGCACATACAGACCTCCCTCGCGTACTTCATCCGTCACATGCGTGCCGATAGTGGGATAGACTACCTCGTCGCCTCTACAAGAGTAAAGAGTAAGGAGTAAGGAATATAGACATAAATGTATAAATAAATACATATAAGTCCTTACTCTTTTAGCGAAGCGGTCTTTGCTCTTTATTATTAATATCTTACGGCTAATGTGCATCGTATATTTTGTTTAGGCATCGGGTAGTTCTGAATGACTTCGTAGTCTTGCCCGAGCATGTTATTGATCTCTAAATTCGCCTTCAGCCACCAACGCTTGATCCCCCACTCTCCGTATATACTCATGTCATGCGTGTACCATGGCTGTACATAGTTATAAATGATATTCTCCTGCTGGCTGTATCGCTCGCCGACATAGATAAACGAATAGTTCAACCCGTAATGGTCACCCCGTTTGCTTTGCCAGTCCAGTCCGACAACCACACTTCCGCTATGCCAAGGTATGTAGGGGATCTGATGGCAATAATACGTATCATTGGGGTTCGTCACATCGATCGCTTTCTGGTACGTATAATTGAGTCGGCCGCGTAACACGAACCGCAACGGCAGATTGAAGGACATATCCGCTTTGGCATCCATGCCATGAATCTTCACTTCCCCTAAATTCAGCATTGTCCACCGGAACTGCTGCCCTTTCGGGTAAGCAATGATCTTATCCGTAACCCGGTTGTAATAATAAGAAGCGGTAACAGCTATATCATACATTTTGGTCGCTTTGCGGTATGCTACTTCTATTGAGTGCTGCCGGGCTAACTCCGGCCGCAGGTTTGCATTCCCCAAATCGGTATAATACAGGTCGTTGAATGTAGGATAACGGTAGCTTTGCTTATAAAACACATTCAGACTGAGATCGATAACGGGATAAGGACGGAAAGATAAGAATAGACCCGGAGTGACACGAGGCTTGTTATTATCTACAGCAGTCATTAATACGGACGCTTGTATTCTCAGGTATTCCTTGATATTGAAAGCAGTTGCTGCGGATAGCCAGTGGGAATATCGTTTGAAATATTCCGGCACGGTGTCTGACAACAGGTTACAACGGTGCAAGTCATTAAACTGAAAATCATAAGCAACAGAGAAATCCCACCAGTTGAAAACCTGCACCTTGTTAGCCAGCGACAGATAGACCTCCTGCTGCGTATATTCGTTATCGGCGGGCAGCAGGCGCACGTCGTTGTTCTTGTAATGCGTATAGTCGTTTGCATATTTGGTAAGAAGACGTGTGCTCCACCGTCCGAACCATTCGTCCTGCCACTGGGCTTGAACAAATGTATTGCGGTCCCATAAACGCTCGCCGTTCCGCCATACATTATTGACGATAGCTCCCGGCACACCGCGCTCGGAATAGTAGTTATAGGCATGAACACGCCAGAAACCCGTGGTTCGGTAATAATGATGGATACCGAGTTCCGCGCGCACCGCATTGACATCCCCGTTCTGTCTCACCGCCGTTGTGTCATATGCCGTCTCGCCGTTCGGCAGCACACGCCGGTATCGGAACGGGTATTTGCCATTCGAATAGACATACTCGGCATCGAAGGTAAGCGACATGGTTTCCGTCAGCTTCACATCAAATCCCACATTCGGATTTGCCAGGCCGAACGAACCGAAACGCATCTTCCCGTGTACGTGCGCACGCTCACCCGGTTTAAAATAAGGTTTACGGGTAGTAAGATACACATTTCCTGCAGCGCCGAACTCGCGGGCAGACTGGAAAATATCTGACTTCTGACCATTGAAAAGCTGAATCTCCTCCATGTTATCCAGCGAGAACCGCCCCAAATCCACTTGTCCGTTCTGCGCATTACCCAGTTGCACTCCGTTATAATAGACCGCCGTATGCTGGCTGCCCATGGATCGTACGTTGATCGTCTTGATCCCCCCTACACCGCCATAGTCTTTGAGTTGGACTCCGGAGAAATAACGCAGCGCATCGGCTACCGACAGCGCATTAAGTCTCTCCAACTCCGCCCCCTTCAGCCGCTGCGGAACGATAATATCTTTCGTCAGACTGCGAGCCGTTACCTCAACCTCCTCTATACGGAAGTCAGAGTACAACGAATCGCGCTCCGTCTCGCTTTCCGCGATAACAGAGTGCGCACTGAGTGCCATAATTAGTATGAGAAAAATCTTCTTTGTCATTGTAAGCCCTAAACCTGGAGGACTTCTCAATTCGCAAAAGAAGAAAGCGATCTGACTTAGGCCTTGCGGCCATCACAGTTGCCGGTCAGTCCGGGATTCGCACCCGAGTTCTCTTTACTTCTTTGCAGGATCTGTTGTTAGGTCGATTCCTAATTTCTTAAATGTTTTCCAATCTACTTCATTGAGCATTACTGTTGAATGCGCTTGACATCCCTTCAGAAGAGGAAGTGTCTCCAATGCCTTACGGCAGTTTTCGTCTTGCAATGACAGCACCGAAAGCGCCACTAACACCTCATCCGTGTGAAGTCTGGGGTTCTGACCATGCAGATAACCGATCTTCGTCTGCTGAATAGGGCTGATGAATTTCTCAGGAATCAGCCGTACTGCATGGTCAATACCCGCTAACTCTTTCATCGCATTCAGCAACAGCGCGGCAGAGGAGCCTAATAACGGCCCTGCCTCCGCTGTGATAACGCGTCCGTCCGGCAACTCTATGGCTGCTGCATGAGCAAAAGCACCGTCATGCAGAGCTCCGCTCAAAGCGCGACGTTCACGGGCTGCTACCGTGGTGCGGCGGTAAGCAGTAGTGATTCCTACCTGTTGTTGCAACAGTGCCAGTTTCTTAATCTCCGCTTCGTTGCATTTGCCGTTCGCTAAATGGCATAACGCGCGGAAATAACGACGGATTATTTCCTGCTTGCTTGCTTCGCGTACTGCTTCGTCATCACTGATGCAGAACCCTACCATATTCACTCCCATATCCGTCGGGGACTTATACGGGCTCTCGCCGTAGATAGACGTGAATAACGCATCCAATACCGGGAATATCTCAATGTCACGGTTATAGTTTACAGCCGTCTTGCCGTAGGCCTCAAGATGGAACGGATCCAGCATGTTCACATCCTGAATATCAGCCGTTGCAGCTTCATAGGCCACATTCAGCGGATGTTTCAGAGGCAGATTCCATACCGGGAACGTTTCAAACTTGGCATAACCGGCTTCGCAACCGTGCTTCTGTTCGTTATAGAGTTGGCTTAGACAGACGGCCATCTTGCCGCTTCCGGGACCCGGAGCCGTAACGACCACCAAGGGACGGCTAGTCTCTATATAGTCGTTCCTTCCGAAGCCTTCATCGCTCGCTATCAAATCTACATTATGAGGATAACCCTCGATGATATAGTGATAATATACCCGTATTCCTTTGCGTTCCAGCCGCTGACGGTATGCATCGGCGGACCGCTGTCCCGAATAATGGGTAATTACTACAGAGGACACCATAAATCCTCTGTTCATAAACTCTTCGCGGAGACGCAGTACGTCCTCGTCATATGTAATGCCTAAGTCCTGACGCACTTTGTTGCGCTCAATATCTTCGGCAGAGAGTACGATCAGTATCTCTAGTGAGTCACGCAGTTGGGTCAACATCCGTAACTTGCTATCCGGCATAAATCCGGGCAGTACTCGACTTGCGTGCATGTCGTCAAACAACTTGCCGCCCAACTCCAGATACAGTTTGTTGCCAAACTGTGCTATTCGCTCACGGATATGCTCCGATTGGATGCGAATATATTTATCGTTATCGAAAGCTAATTGCATAATCGGGTACAAAATTACAACAATTTTTGCATATATACAAATTTTTTTGTATTTTTGCACTCGATTTTTTTGACGCACTATGTATTCACCTTTTGCATTACCACCCCATCCTGCTGCTCAAAAAGCAGCACAGGACGTCATTCAAAAAGTACACGCATACATGCTCGCAACACCTGATAGCGAGTTGCATCGGTGTGGCAAAATGTTCGGGGTACTGGTACATAGCGGAGGATACATAGCTGCCTTTTCTGCGCAACTGGACGGCTCTTATTATCATGACGGATTCGTTCCTCCGGTTTATGAATGCGCCGCCATGCCCATCGGTACCTCGCGAGAGGAATCACAACGTCTGCAACGCCTTCTGTTTGCCAATTACAGACTCACTAACGGTCTTGGGGAGACAAAAAACTTACTGGAGATATTCCGGAACGAGAAACCCATTATATCCCCGGAAGAATGGTATGTTTCCGGCAATAAGACAAGGTTATCTACTGAAAAATTACCTCCTTCCGGAGCCGGAGAATGCTGTGCGCCAAAACTGCTGCAGTATGCTTTTCTGCATGGTTTAACACCTGTTGCACTGGCTGAATTCTGGGTAGGCGCAATGCCCCAAAACGAACTCCGACGGGAAGGAACCTTTTACACCCCGTGCTCAAGCCGCTGCGTGCCTATCTTACGGCATATGTTGCAAGGCATGGAGATAACTTCCCCAGAGCAAACAGCATCGGAGCATTTGTGCCGGGAAGTGGAAATAATTTACGAGGATGCGTATCTTATCGTAGTCAACAAACCGTCCGGCTTACTGTCTGTTCCCGGCAAAAACGGTCAGTTATCCGTCATAGACGCACTTTTACTGAAGGGACATTCAGCAGACATTCAGCCTGTACATCGCTTGGATCAAGACACAAGCGGTTTGCTCGTTTTGGCGAAGACACCGGAGATGTACAAAACCTTACAAGCATATTTCCAGCGCAGAGACATCCAAAAACGATACGAAGCACTTATTATGGGAGAAAATATCAAAGTTTTGCCGACTGAGGGTCTGATCTCTCTTCCTCTTCTCCCTAATCCTTACGATCGCCCGCGCCAGATGGTAGACAGAGAGCACGGAAAAACGGCTCTCACAAGATATACCATCCGTGAGTATCGGGAGGACGGTTCAATCTTGGTTGATTTCTTTCCTCTAACCGGACGAACCCACCAACTGCGCGTTCATTCCTCTCATCCGGACGGACTGGATGCTCCTATTATCGGTGACCGGCTGTATTGTGGAAAGCCGGCAGAGCGGCTTATGCTTCATGCTGCCGAGATGGAGTTCCTGCACCCCGTTACAAAAGAAAGGATGCATTTCTGCATCCCTTCCCGTTTTTAATCTTTATTCTCACTACCGGACTGCGACTCTTCGTCGTCTTCATCATGATGATAATAGTAGTAGGAGCGATAAGCTTTGTCGTCCTTGACTAAAGCACCGTAGATCTTTCCGTACAGTTTTCCGTAGCGTTTGGACCGGCCGTTATTACTACCGTAACCATATCCATAACCTCCGTAGCCGCCGTAGCCGAAGTGACCGTATCCATAGCCGCCGTAGCCACCGTAGCCGTAACCATAACCCGAGCCGTAGGAATGGCGTCCCTCTGTAGGTATATCAGAGAGAACGAGTTGGATTTTTTCCGGATTTTCAACTACTTCTTGCATCTGCTCCAGAGTCTGCTTGCAGAACGACTTGTTAGTCTGCATACAGCGGATAACATACAAGCACATATCGCTTTGTTCAATCACTGCATATGCATCCGGAACAAGACCGATAGGCGATGTATCCATGATTATATAGTCGTAATTTTCACGAGCCTTCTTAATGGCTTCTGCCAGTTTGTCGGAGTGAACCAACTCACCGGGGTTAGGAGGAATAGTACCTGCGCGGATAAAGTCAAAGCCGAATGGTGTATTACGTACATAAATATCTTCCTCCTCGCAGTCGCCGATCAGGTAATTCGACACACCTACACTATTCTCCAAGCCCAACTTGGTGTGAATATTCGGTTTGCGCAAGTCCAGATCAACCAACAGTACTTTTTTACCGGTCATGGCATACAGCGCAGCCAGGTTGGTGGAAAGGAATGTTTTACCGTCACCGGACTCCGTGGATGTGATACAAATGACCATTTTATCCTTGCGTCGAAGGACAAACTCCACACGTGTACGGATAGCACGGAGCATTTCCGCGTAACTGGACCGGGGCGAAGCGCGTACCAAAGTCGGGTTCTGGCTCTTGGCATGACGAAGCGTTCCTATTAGACGGAACATCTTCAGTTTGACCACATCTTTAGGCGAACGGATTTTGTTGTTAAGCAGTTCGCTCAGAATGATCAGAACCATTGGAATCAGGAAACCGATTATGAGATACGTAGAGGTAGTTTTCGATTTAGCCTTGGCGTTCATGATAGCGGTCGTACGCGCCTTGTCCATAATTGAGTTATCAGGCGTGTTGGAGGCTTTTTGAATCTCTGCTTCTGCTCTTTTCTGAAGGAAGAACGTGTAGTAGTTATCGTCAATACGGTAATTACGCTCGATGGCCACCATCTGCAATTCTTTCTGCGGCAGCTGTTTTATGGATTTCTCC
The DNA here is from genome assembly GCA_017471285.1 of Paludibacteraceae bacterium. GTDB lineage: Bacteria > Bacteroidota > Bacteroidia > Bacteroidales > Paludibacteraceae > Colicola. The sequence continues at coordinate 14,506 of JAFUUZ010000034.1, forward strand.
ACCTCGCTGTATCTGTTTGCCAGATCCGCCTTCTCTATCTCAAGAGATGCACGCATGGAGGTCACTACCTCTTCTATCGCGGTCTTTACATTCTCGATATCCTTTGTGTATTTGGCATAATAGACGTTTTTCTCTGTCAACTCGCCGCGCTGGATACGCAGGTCGTTCAGTTGTTGCACAAGACCCATCAGCATAGGCTCGTTCACACCCATTGTTGTAGGAGCTATTACGGCATCCTTGTCTATATTCTCATGAATATATTTGATCAGGTAATCGAAATAAGTCTCACGCAGACGGAGTTCCATCGACTGCTGGTCGTATGCCGCAATACGTCCCATCAACTGACCGGCATAGGAGTTGACATCAACAAATTTGTTCTCTTGGCGGAAATCAGTCATAGCGCCCTCGCTTACCTGTAGAGAAGACTGCAGGGTCTTAAGCTGCTCGTTGATAAAACGGATAGAGTTCTCTGCCACTTCATTCTTCTGCTCCAGGTTTTGCAGCAGATATATCTTGGCCAGTTCGTCTATAAACTCGCAATCCCGTTGCGGCGTCTCACTCGTGAGAGAAAGCGCAAGAACCGTCGATCCCTCTGTGACGAAAGAAAGCTGCAGGCGGCTCATGAACTCATCCACAAGGGATTCATGAGTCCTGAAACGGAAATAAATCTTTCCTGAATTGACCATTAGTTCCGTCGGCCAGATAGTAATATCAAACAGCGGACAACTGATAGCCTCGCCGTAGCGGGCGCGCAAGTCAAGCGGTGTATCTTCATCTGTAGAAGCGATGCGTAGCGTGCCGTCGTTTTCAAAATTAACCTGATATAATATTCCATAGGCACGAGGATCAAGTCGCGTGAACTCAACAATAATAGGAGTCTGACGGTAGAGTTGACGTGTCTTGAAACGTCCTTGCGTGATATACTCCACATTCAGGAACGGCAACGAATCAACTACTCGGCTCATCAAGTCGTACGAACCCAGCATAATCATCTGGTTGTTCACATTCTTGTATCCGGCATCCACACCGAAACCGCTCATCAGCGCAGAAGCAGAGCCGCCGTACGTACCGCTTTCCTTAATGACAATAGTACCTTGGGAATAATACGTCGGGATCCACCTCCTGTTTTTCAGCATAGCCAGACCTAATGCAATCACAAGGGCTATCACGAACAGATACCAATAGTGAAGGAAGGTGAAGATCCACTCAATGGGGTTAAAATTCATTGAACTCTCTTCATCGTCGCCTCCTTGTTGCTGTTGCGGATCTGCCTGATAATACTGCTGGTTGCCGCCCGGCATGTAATAATTGTTGCCTCCCGGGGCATAATATTGGCTATTTCCTCCCGGAGTGTAATATGGATTATTTGTGCTCATAGTCTTTATTTATACAGGAATGCTACGTAATTCAAAACGGTTGTCAGCAAAGCCACGCTGCTTGTGATCAGCCCCAGGAAACCGGTGTATGTCGGTACCTTGTAGAAACTGTCCTTCGTACGTGCAACATAGATGACATCGTTCGGATAAACATAATAGTATTTCGAATCAATGATGCTGTTGGTACGCATATCGAACTCCAATATCTCGGGTTCTTGTCCTCCGTCTCTCGGACGGATGATACGGATATGCCTGCGGTCGCCGCTATTCATCACATCGCCTGTCATGGCTAAGGCTTGGAAGATATTCATTTTCTCCTTATATATAAAATATCTACCGGCATTTGCGTCTCCTATAACGGAGAAATACTTGTTATACAGTGCCAACTTGACATCCGCGTCAGGAATGATCTCGCGGAATGCCGCACGCAGTGTATCCTGTGCTTCGGCTTCCGTCAAGCCCAAAACCTTGATCGGTTTAAGGAAAGGAATATCTATCGTTCCGTCCGAATAAACGCGATAGGAATTGGCATACTGACCGCTGGTAGCCATATTATTGGCGCCCAACATCTTACTCATTGTCTCGTCTAACGTAATCAGGCGGTAAATAATCTCGTCATTGACACGGATTCGGTATGGTTCATAACTCACACTGTCATATACCGGCAGTTTGTTGCTCTTCGTCGGCTCTTGCAGGTAACCGATAGATTTGTGGCTGTAGCAGCTTGACATCAATACCGCAGTGAGGGCAAGCAATATCAGATAAACCTTTTTCATTGGGCACCTCCTTTCGCCGGCATACCATTGGATCCGCCACTATTGGAGCCTCCGCCGTAATACTTCTTAACATGGTTGATACCTGTCTGAACGATCGTATAGATCAATACTCCGAAAGATATAGTGGTCGCTGTTACGCCTAGAACCGTAGAAGCGGAATTGATACCGAAACTATAACCCGGGATTTGTCGGATATAGATGATATCGTTCGGCTCAATATAATAGTATTCCGAATTGACCAGATCTTTGGAACGTGCGTCAAATGTCTTGATGGTTGTCACTCCTTCTTTCTCGCGCACCAGTTTGATCTCTTTTCTGCTGTTGAACTCATTCAGGTCTCCTGCCATGGCCAAAGCCTCAAAGATAGTCATCTTCTCCTTGTTGATCATATATCGTCCGCTTTGCGCTCCTATAATGGAGAACGAACGGTTTACGATATTGACTTCCACGGAGACGGTGCTATATCCCGGAATTTCCTTGAGTAGGGCGCTTAATTCCTCTTCCAGTTTGTGTTTTACCTCGCGTGTCGTCATTCCACGCACATTAACTTTTCCTATTGTCGGGAAATCGATGTTTCCGTCATCGTCAATCAGGTAGGTATAGAGGTCATATGAACCGCCGCTGCTTCCGTTCATCTGATGGCGCATGGTAGAGGCATTAGAGCCACCGGCATTATACATAGCCGTCACTTTTTCATCCAGCGAATAGACATACACATACAGCCGGTCACCGATTCGCAACTCGTAATCCTCGAAGCTAAGCGTATCTGCATAGTGCGGAATATACTTGTCCGGCTCTTGCATATAGTTCACTTTCCGCGCTGTAACGCACGAAGACAACCATATACAAGTTAGAGTCAGAAATAATAAATATGTTGTTTTATGCATATTCATTTTTGTCATTATTCTTTATTCCTGTAGCGGAGCAGTTATTGCTCTCATTACCTCTTCTCATCCCATCCGAATGGGTGTTTGGCAAGAGGCAACTTAGCCAGAGGATGATAGTCGCCAACCAAACCTATGGGTTCCGAATGGCGGATTTGAGCCACTGTCTCAATACACGGACGTGCTTCCGCAATGCGGAAACCGTTGCCGGAGAGAATCTGTTTGTAACTCTCGGTATGCAACTCCGTAAATCCGGCTGAGAACTCAAATTCCTCACCGTCTATATTCAGCGTACGGTAGGTCCGTTTCTCGCCTTGAACGGCATTAGCCGGGAGACATTCTGCGTTGATACTCAAGAAGTAACGCACACGGGCTTTTTCCAGCTCCAAATAGCCTGCAACGCGGTCAAAACTCATCACATGGACGATATTTTTCTTCACCGGACCGAACACCCATTGCAGCATGTCGTAGAAATGCACGCCGATGTTGGTAGCAATACCGCCGGATTTATGCACATCACCTTTCCAGGAGGAGTAATACCATTTACCGCGAGAGGTAATATAAGTCAGGTCAACGTCATAAATCTTATCTTTAGGTCCTTTCTCCACTTTCTCCTTCAATGCGCGGATCTTGTCATGCAGACGCAGTTGCAGAATCGTATAAGCCTTGTGCCCCGTCTCTTTCTCCAATTCTAACAGGTTGTCTATATTATAAGGATTAAGCACCAGCGGTTTCTCGCAGATCACATCGCATCCCAGACGGAGGCCGTAACGGATAAACGCGTCGTGCGTATAGTTCGGCGTACAGATTGAAACCCAATGCAAAGGATTCTCTGTCCGCATTTGTTTGGAGCAGAAACGGTCGAACTGTTCATTCTCCGTGTAGAAAGAGCAATCCGGGAACGAACTATCCAAACGACCTACCGAGTCAAACTTGTCATATGCTACCAACAGGTTGTTGCCTGTATCCGCAATCGCTTTAATGTGCCGCGGAGCTATGTATCCCGCTGCACCGATCAATGCAAAATTCAATTTCTTATCCATAGTTTCTTAATTATATTCTTCATCTTCTGCAGAACCAGTTCCTGCCACCATTCCGCGCTGTTGTTCGTCCACCGCTGAGGGTGTGTTGTTATCATCACATGCGGCGGTAACACACCTGCGGAAATGGCTTGAAGCAGTTCTTTGGTAGTATGCCATGTCCATCCGCGGGTATTCCATTCTTCCTGGTATTGCGGTATTTTGTCCCGGACACTCACTTTGTAACCGTCCCAGCAACGGCCTGTGTCTGTCAGATACAGCACATCGCTAAAATCGGTATCCATATACGGTTCACCTATTATACCAAGCGACTTGTAATCATGGACTTTCCAAAGGTCTTTTCCGTCATATTTGCTTGTCGGAGCACCATGCATGCAAATCGTCTCTACCGCATAATACCTGCGGAAACAGTCCAACCACGTCTCAAAATGCGCATATGCTTTCTCCACATCTCCGTTGCAGAGACTCATATCCTCGTAATGATAGCCTATTTCATGTCCCAGCGACGCGATAGCACGGATTGCGTCCGGCGAAAATGCCCCGCTCTCCAATGTCCGGAAATAATACGTTGCCCGCGCGCCGATGGAGTGTTCTATCTGTGCCGTCCGCAAACTGTTTTGCGGTTTGGCATCCACGTCGTGCCGGAGAATCACGAATTTATCAGGTCTCTTCCCTTTGCAATACTCCGCAAAGGGAATTAACTCATAGCCTGCTTTCTGCAGTCTCTCCAACAATTCGCGATATATGTCCAGACTGAAATCTTTCATCGATTACCTTTCTGCGCGCATCGGATTCTCCAGGAAATCCTTATATGCCAGGCGTATTCCGTCTTCCAGTTCGGTCTTGTATGTCCAACCTAAAGCCGTTGCTTTGCTTACATCCAGCAGTTTGCGCGGCGTACCGTCAGGACGGGTACTATCCCATAAGATTTCTCCTTCATAACCGATCACTTTTGCTACCAGCTCTGTCAATGCCTTGATTGTCAACTCCTTGCCCGTTCCTGCATTGACCGTCTCATTCCCGCTGTAGTTATTCATTAGGAATACGCAGAGGTTCGCCAGATCGTCCACATACAGAAACTCTCTCAGCGGAGCGCCTGTCCCCCAGCAGGTCACGGACTTTGCCCCACTCTCTTTTGCCTCATGGAAACGGCGGATCAATGCGGGCAGGACATGGCTGTGCTCTGGATGATAATTATCATTCGGACCATACAGGTTCGTCGGCATAACAGAAATATAATCCGTTCCGTACTGCCGGTTCAGGAACTCGCAGTATTTTAGTCCGCTTATCTTCGCCAACGCGTAGGCTTCATTGGTCTTCTCCAACTCACCCGTCAGCAGACAACTCTCTTTCATCGGTTGTGGTGCCATGCGAGGATAGATGCAGCTTGAGCCAAGGAATTCCAGTTTCTTGCAGCCGTTCTTCCATGCCGCATGAATGACGTTCATCTCCAGAATCATGTTATCGTACATGAAATCAGCCAGTGCATTCTGGTTTGCCACAATGCCTCCCACTTTGGCTGCAGCCAGAAAAACATACTCCGGCTTCTCCGCCTCAAAGAACGCTTCTACCGCATCCTGACGGCACAGATCCAGTTCTTTGTGCGTGCGGGTAATAATATTGGTATATCCTTGTCTCTGCAGTTCACGCACAATCGCGCTTCCCACCATGCCGCGGTGGCCTGCTACATATATTTTCGAGTTTTTCAACATATAATCATTGCATTTTAAAAATCACAGGATAATATACAATGTATATTATAAGGTATACCGGGATACGTATTTGACTCTTAAATGAGTCGTAATTGAGTCGTAAAAGAGTCCTAAATGAGCCGTTAGTAAATCGATAAACCCTTTCGATACAGTATTACTTATCCACTCCTTTTTCAAGATATTCAGCGAGATTGACTTTTCGTATCTCAGCCGCTGCGTCGTCTGCTGCTATCTTTTTCATATCGTGAGCAACCATCAGTTCCACAAGTTGCTCAAACGTGGTGCTTTGCGGATTCCATCCCAGTTCGCGTTTGGCTTTGGACGGGTCGCCAAGCAGGTTCACCACGTCTGTCGGACGATAGAAATCGGGACTTACAGCCACTACCACATCTCCAATCTGCACTCCTTTTCCTTGGGCGAGTGTCGGCGAGAGGCTTTCGACAATACCTTTTTCGTCTATACCCTTTCCTTCCCAGCGCAACTCAATGCCCGCGTGGTGGAATGCGAGAGTAGCAAACTCACGAACGGTATGCTGAACACCCGTTGCAATCACAAAATCCTCCGGCGTGTCATGCTGCAAGATCAACCACATACACTCCACATAGTCCTTGGCATATCCCCAGTCGCGCAATGAATCCAGATTACCCAGATACAGCCGTTCCTGCTTGCCTTGCGCAATACGTGCCGCTGCCAACGTGATCTTTCTGGTCACAAAGGTTTCTCCGCGCCGTTCCGATTCGTGATTGAAGAGAATGCCCGAACAGCAGAACATATTGTACGCTTCGCGGTATTCTTTGATGATCCAATAGCCGTACAGTTTCGCCACCGCATAAGGACTATACGGATGGAAAGGTGTGTTTTCGTTTTGCGGCACCTCTTCCACTTTGCCGTACAGCTCGCTTGTCGAGGCCTGGTATATACGGCAACTCTTCTCCAGATGATTTGTGCGCACGGCTTCCAGAATACGCAGCACTCCTACTGCATCCACATCTGCCGTAAACTCCGGTGCATCAAACGACACCTGCACATGACTTTGCGCCGCCAGATTGTATATCTCATCCGGCTGCACTTTACCAACCAGTTTCACAAGCGACATCGAGTCGCTCATGTCTGCATAATGCAAATGGAAATGCGGAATACCCTCCAAATGGGCTATACGCTCACGATAATCAACCGAGCTACGGCGTATAATACCGTGAACCTCATATCCCTTTGCCAGCAAAAACTCAGACAAGTAACTTCCGTCTTGTCCCGTAACACCTGTTATTAATGCGATTTTAGCCATAGCAATCCAAATTAGGCTGCAAAGATACAACATTTTTTTTATTTACGCAAGTGCGCGCGCGTTTTTCCTAAAAAAAAATATTATTTTGCATTTTTAGTAAAACTTATTTGTTTGTATGCATAATTTGTTGTACCTTTGTACGAAATTTGGACTAATAAGCAAAAATATGAATATTTCTTACAATTGGTTAAAGCGCTACATCGCGTTGCAGGACGACGCCGAGACAGTAGCAAAAATTCTGACATCTATCGGTCTTGAGGTAGGTACAGTTGAAACTGTAGAGACCATAAAGGGCGGTTTGAAAGGTCTGGTAGTCGGCGAAGTGTTGAGTTGCGAGCCCCACCCTAATTCGGATCATTTACATCTGACGAAAGTCAATATCGGAGAAGGCGATCCTCTGCCTATCGTCTGTGGAGCGCCTAACGTAGCGGCCGGACAGAAAGTTATCGTCGCCACTATCGGCACCGTTTTATACGACGGAGAGGAATCGTTTACGATCAAAAAAGGCAAGTTGCGCGGCGAGGACTCGTACGGAATGCTATGCGCAGAAGATGAGATCGGCGTCGGAACCGACCATGCCGGAATCATTGTGCTGCCTGCAGATACGCCGGTTGGCATGAAAGCGGCAGACTACTATCATATAGAAAACGATACTATCATCGAAGTGGATATTACTCCGAACCGCTCGGATGCTGCTTCACATTTCGGTGTGGCACGCGATCTATACGCTTACTACAAGGCGCACGGACAAGATATCGCCTTGACGAAACCGTCCGTAGAGGCGTTCCGGATTGACAATCACGAATTGCCTATATCCGTCAGCATTGACGCACCGGAAGCATGCCCTCGCTACACCGGAGTCAGCATCAAAGGCGTAGAAATCAAAGAAAGCCCGAAATGGTTAAAAAACAGTTTGTCGGCTATCGGTTTGCGCCCAATTAACAACGTGGTGGATGTCACCAATTTCGTGCTCCACGAATGCGGTCAGGCGCTGCACGCTTTCGATGCCGATAAGATCAAAGGAAACGCCATTCATGTGCGCTACGCGAAACAGGGAGAGAAATTCACCACCCTGGATGGCGTTGAACGTGAGATGAACGAGCGGGATCTGATGATTGCAAACGCAGAAGAGGCGATGTGTATTGCCGGGGTATTCGGTGGTTTGGAGAGCGGCGTGAGCGAGAAAACGAAAAATGTGTTCCTCGAGAGTGCTTATTTTGATCCTGTTACCATCCGTAAGACCAGCCGCCGCCACCAGTTGCAGACTGATGCCTCTTTCCGTTATGAGCGCGGCTGCGACCCGAACAACACAATGTATGTGCTCAAACGAGCTGCTTTGCTGATTCAGGAAGTAGCAGGAGGACAGGTAGCGATGGAGGTATCGGACAATGGACAAACAGCTTTTGATCCATGGCCTGTAACGATTGATATTCAACGTGTTTACTCGCTGATAGGAAAAAATATCGGTGAAGACACTATTGAGACTATTCTGCACGCGCTTGAGATAGAGATTAAAGAGAAGAAAGGCGAAGTATGGCAGTTGGCTGTACCGCGCTATCGCGTAGATGTGCAACGTGAATGCGACGTAGTAGAAGATATACTGCGTATATACGGATATGACAACGTGGAGTTCCCGGAGAAACTGAATACCAGTTTGGCGTATAGCCCGAAACCTAATCCGGAGTTGTTGCGCCGCCGCATAGCGGAACAATTGACGGCACAAGGATTCAATGAGATTCTCAATAACTCGCTTACAAAAGTATCCTATTACGAGTCATTGGAGCAACTGCCCTTGGCTAAATGCGTGAAAATCATGAATCCGCTTAGTCAGGATCTGGGTGTTCTTCGTCAAACCCTACTCTTCGGCGGATTGGAATCCATTGCCCGCAACGTCAACAGACGTAATAGCGACCTCATGTTCTATGAGTACGGCAATTGTTACCACTACAGTGCTTCCGTAAGAGAAGGAAACGACGAGAATCCACTGCGTGCGTACACTGAAGAACCGCATCTCGGATTGTGGCTAACCGGCAACAAAACCGCTCAGAGTTGGGTTCGCAAAGAAGAAAAGACTTCCTTCTTCCAACTCCGCGCATATGTGAACAACATCCTTGTCCGGCTCGGTGTTAATCCGGAGAATCTGAATATAGAACCGCTTGATAATGAGTTGTTTAGAGACGGATTGACATTAACAGCCGCTAACGGGAAAGCAGTAGGATTTATAGGTATCGTAGATCAAAAGATATTGAAATGCTTCGATATTGAGCAAGAGGTTTATTATGCCGACCTGGAATGGAACCAATTGCTGAAACTGAACAAGCAATACAAAGCCGTCATTAACGATCTGCCTAAGTACCCGGAAGTAAAACGTGACTTTGCTTTGTTAGTTGACAAAACCGTCGAGTTCGCCGATTTGGCAAGAGCCGCTTTTGCGACTGAACACAAGTTGCTGAAACATGTCTTCCTCTTTGACGTGTACGAGGGTAAGAACCTGGAGGCAGGAAAGAAATCCTATGCTTTGTCATTCATCCTGCAGGATCCCGAGAACACCCTCAAAGATACCCAGATAGAAGCAGTTATGAACCGCCTGAAGGCCACATTTGAAGAGAAATTCAATGCTACCCTCCGCTGATCAACAAGAGATATTGAGACGTCGCACATTCGCGATTATCTCACACCCGGATGCCGGTAAAACGACATTAACCGAGAAACTCCTCCTTTTTGGAGGAGCGATTCACGTTGCCGGAGCGGTTAAGTCGAATAAGATTCGCAAAACAGCCACCTCGGACTGGATGGAGATAGAGAAACAACGTGGTATATCCGTGGCAACTTCTGTCATGGGATTCGACTATAACGACTATCATATCAACATTCTTGATACCCCCGGTCACCAGGATTTTGCTGAAGATACATTCCGTACGCTGACCGCAGTGGATAGCGCGATTGTCGTAATCGACAGCGCAAAGGGCGTAGAGACTCAAACGAGACGTTTGATGGAAGTATGCCGCATGCGGAAGACTCCTGTCATGGTATTCATGAATAAGATGGACCGTGAGGGAAAGGATCCTTTCGATTTGATGGATGAAGTAGAACGCGAATTGCAGATACATGTTACTCCTGTGACATGGGCGAAGGGGCAAGGTTTGAAATTCGAGTCTGTATTCGCACTCAATAACCGCCCGTCGGATATTACCGGGAAGTTAGCGGAAGATTTAGAGATGGTGGATGGTGTATATCCTGAATTTGACAAAGAAGCATACCTTCGTGGCGAGTTGGCGCCGGTCTTTTTCGGGTCGGCATACAAAACCATCGGAGTACAGGAATTATTGGATTTCTTTGTTGTGAACGCGCCTTCTCCGCGTCCCGTTGTATCCGAAGAACGGACGGTTGAACCGATGGAAGACAAGTTTACTGCGTTTTGCTTCAAGATCCATGCAAACATGGACCCGAACCATCGTTCCTGTATTGCTTTCTTTAAGATATGCAGCGGCAAATTCCTACGCAACACCTATTATTATCACGTGCGCAAGAACCAACAGATGCGGTTTGCCGCTCCTACCTGCTTCATGGCCCAGAAGAAAGAAACGGTTGATGAAGCCTTTGCAGGTGATATAGTTGGTCTGCCGGATACCGGTAATTTCAAGATTGGCGACACACTCACCAGCGGCGAATTACTGCATTTCAAAGGTTTGCCTTCTTTCTCGCCCGAGATGTTCAAATATATCGATAATGCCGATCCAATGAAGCAAAAGCAGTTAGAGAAAGGTATTAATCAGTTGATGGACGAAGGAGTGGCGCAGCTGTTTGTCAGCCAACTGAACGGTAGGAAGATTATCGGAACTGTCGGTCAATTGCAGTTTGAAGTCATCCAATACCGTCTGGAACACGAGTATCAAGCCAAGTGCCGCTGGACACCGCTCCAGATGTATAAAGCCTGCTGGATCGAGAGTGATGATGCTGCGGAACTGGATATGTTCAAAAAACGTAAAGCGCAATATATGGCTACCGATAAGGAAGGACGCGACGTGTTCATGGCGGATAGTGCCTATGTGCTCTCCATGGCGCAGCAGGACTACAAGCATATTACGTTCCATTTTACATCGGAGTTTTAGCCGCAACACACCGTAATTTAAAATAACTTATATTATGAAAAACAGATCACTTCAAATTCGCCTCATTGTGATGAACTTTTTAGAGTTCGCTGTCTGGGGCGCGTACTTAACCTCTATGGGTACATACCTTGCTACGCATGGTATGGCAAATAACATCGGATGGTTCTATTCCATTCAGGGTGTTGTCAGTCTGTTCATGCCTGCCCTGATGGGTATTGTAGCAGATCGCTGGCTTCCTGCGCAAAAAGCACTCAGTCTTTGTCACGCATTAGCCGGAATATTTATGGGCGCAGCCGGCTTATACGCATACACCGCAGCAGACGTTCATTTTGCTACCCTATTCTCGTTATACACTATCTCGGTAGCATTCTTTATGCCGACAATAGCGCTAACCAATTCCGTTGCCTTCAATGCGTTGGTAAAAGCGAACATGGATACGGTGAAAGATTTTCCGCCTATTCGGGTGTTCGGTACAGTAGGATTTATTGCTACTATGTGGTGTATTGACCTGCTCGGTTTTCAGGCTACGCCATGGCAGTTTGTAGTCAGCGGCGGTCTATCACTCCTTCTGGCTGCATACTCGCTTACCCTGCCGGCATGCGAGATCAAGAAAGCGGAAGGCAATGTGGATCTGGTTGAGGCTCTGGGATTAAAGGCTTTCACGCTCTTTAAGCAAAAGAAGATGGCGTTGTTCTTCATCTTCTCCATGATGCTGGGTATGTGCCTTCAAGTGACTAACTCATATGCGAACCCGTTCATCACTTCGTTTGGCGCGATAGAAGAATTTGCCAGCACTTTCGGTGTGCAGCATGCCAATATCCTGATTTCCATTTCCCAGATTTGTGAAGCTTTGTGTATTCTGGCTATTCCTTTCTTCCTGAAGAGATTCGGAATCAAGAATGTGATGCTTATGGCTATGTTTGCCTGGGTATTCCGTTTCGGTTTCTTCGGTGCCGGCAATCCCGGTTTCCCCGGTGTCATCCTCTTTGTTCTGAGTTGTATCGTATACGGCTTTGCCTTTGATTTCTTCAATATATCCGGAGCCCTTTATGTGGACCAGGAGACTGAGCCGGCTCAACGCTCGTCGGCGCAAGGTCTGTTTATGATGATGACCAACGGATTGGGTGCTACTATCGGTACGCTCTCTGCCCAGGCTATTGTCAACAAACTGGTTTACGCTGAGAGCGTAACGGCTCAAGGTCCGCTTGCTGTTTGGGACGGATGGAAAGAAGCATGGTATATCTTTGCAGGCTTTGCTTTGGTAATAGCTATCCTCTTCTGGATATTCTTCCCCAAAACACCTGTCAGCAAGGATATCGAAGTAAAACACTAATATGGCAAATGGCCAAATGGCTCAATGTACCGCAAGGAACTTACATATTATTTCTCGACGCCGATAGCGTATATTGTCATAGGATTGTATCTGTTGGCAATCAGTCTTTTCCTCTGGGTCATTCCCGGTCAATGGAATATCATTGATTCGGGATACGCCCAGGTGGACGGGCTTTTTCAACTCAGCCCGTGGCTGTTCATGCTGCTCTGTCCGGCATTAACGATGCGGCTATTATCGGAGGAACGTCAATCGGGGATATGGGATCTGATACGGACCAAACCGGTTTCGCTGTCACGGATCATGCTCGGCAAATATTTTGCGGCATGGACATTGGTGCTGATAGGTCTGCTACCATGCTTCGTTCATTATTTTGTAGTAGCATATATGGCTGAACCGATAGGAAACCTGGATAGCGGAGCCTTTATGGGGTCATTTATCGGACTGATTCTTCTCAGCGGTACATTCATGGCTATCGGTCTGTTATGCGCCACATTCAGCAAAAGCCAGATTGTATGCTTCATCAGCGGAGCACTATCCTGTTTCGTGTTTTATTGGGTTCTGTTCCAAGACCACTACTCTTCTCTTTCCCGCGGCGTGTTGGACTTACGGGATGTTGTTTTCTTTGTTTCTGTCGCCTTGATATTTATCATAGCAGCTATAATTTCCATAGACCGGATTACGAGAAAGTAAATAACCGGTTATATACCACCAATATAAAATGACAAGAATAGGTCTTTTGTCTGATACTCATGGATTGCTCGACAAACGTGTATTGGAGCATTTCAAGGATGTAGATGAGATATGGCACGCAGGCGATATCGGTTCGGACGAAGTGTTAAGACGTTTACGTGAATTCAAACCTACTCGCGCCGTTTTCGGGAATATGGACAGCGGTGATGTGCGATATACTCTCTCCGAATTTTACCGCTTTCGCGTGGAGGATGTGAATGTGCTGATGACGCATATCGGCGGCTATCCAGGGAAATACAATCCTTGGCTGATTCCCATCTTCCGGAAAGCCGTAGAGCATTATGACGATCCGAACCAGCGCATTGATCTTTTTGTATGCGGACATAGCCATATATTAAAAGTCCAGTATGATTCACAGTTCAAATTCCTGACCATGAATCCCGGAGCTGCAGGCAAACAAGGATGGCAACCGTGCCAGACATTATTGCGTTTTACTATAGACGGAAGTAAGATAAATGACCTCGAAGTGATCGAATTAGAGCGAAAATAGGCATTTTGTAAAGTCAATTTTGCAAAACATGCTAAATAACATAAAAAAAAATTTGGTCATATAAAAAAAAAGCAGTACCTTTGCACCGGATTTAAGAAAAGAACATAAATCCTATAAGTAGACCAATCTTTTTTGTACCTTAAATAAACAGACTAATACCTTAGAAAAACAGGCGTCGCGATGACGACTGTTTTCGTTTTTAAAAGAACATTATTGATGCTACTCTATCCTAATTGCAAAATTAATTTAGGGCTTCGTGTCATTCACAAGCGCAAAGATGGTTATCATGATTTGGAAACCATCTTTGTGCCTGTTTATGCGCTCCATGATGAGTTGGAAGTGGAAGTTTCCGACCGCTTCTCTTTTACCCAGGAAGGAATCGCAGTAGATTGTCCTGAGGATAACAACCTGATCATTCGTTGTTATCGGCTGATGACATCCCGATATCCCCAGATAGGAAATGTATCTGTTCGGTTTAGAAAGAATATCCCTTTCGGTGCCGGTCTTGGAGGCGGAAGCAGCGATGCAGCACACATGGCTGTTGCGCTGAACGAATTGTTTGGGTTGGGACTATCCAAGGAGCAGTTAGCAGAGGAAGTGAAACCTTTAGGAGCGGATTGTCCGTTCTTTATCTATAACACTCCCTGTTATGCCGAAGGTATCGGAGACAAGTTAACACCTGTTGATTTGGATTTGAATGGCATACGGATTGTTTTGGTCAAGCCGGAAGAAGGTGTCAGTACACGCGAGGCTTACTCCGGTATTACGACGCACCCGGAAGCGGCAGGACAAATCAAATCATTCTTCTGTCAGAATAGAGGTCTTCGCTCTTTCAGAGGAAGCGGTCCTTTCATCAATGATTTTGAAGAAACGGTTTTTCCTAAGCATCCCGTTATAGGATATATAAAAAAGCGTCTGCTGGACGCAGGCGCTTTTTATGCATGTATGAGCGGTAGCGGCTCAACTGTTTTCGGGCTTTTTAAGAACGATACGGAAAGTAGTACCTACACCGATCTGGCTTTGTTTAAGGAGGAGTTTTCCTCCATGGTACTGCTCGATGATACGTTTGGCGAGTGGAAGGCCTAATCCCCATCCGCGGTCTTTTGATGTGAAACCCGGCTCGAATATCCGATGCTGGGTTTTCTTTTCAATACCTTTTCCCGTATCCGATACATCCAACATCAGCTCATGTTCGTTCTCATGCAGTTGCAATACTATTTTCCCTTCTCCGGAGATAGCATCCACTGCATTCTTCAGCAGATTTTCTACCACCCATTGCATCAGAGGAGCATTTACCATTACTTGCCGTTCCGCCCCCGTCAGCGCTTTGTCATCTATTTGTATGCGGCTGCTGACGCGTGCACGCATATAGGAGACTGCATTTTGCACGACGGGCACCAAGTCTTCCAGTTGCAGATCAGGTTCGCTGCCGATTTTCTGGAAGCGGTCCGCTATCATCTGCAGACGTTCTATATCCCGCTTCATCTGAGGCACATACTCATCGTTCGGATAGGTTTCAGCAAGCAGTTGCTGCCACGCATTAAGCGAAGAGATAGGCGTACCTAACTGGTGAGCTGTCTCTTTGCTCAGTCCTACCCACAAGCGGTTCTCTTCACTCCGTTGACCGGTTAGCATAGTTATCACGGCAATGGCAATAAAGATAAATATTAATGTGAACTGGACATATGGAACATATCGCAGATTAGTAAGCAAACTGCTGTCGTCCCAATAGATATACTGGGTGGTAGATTCGTCTATCTTCAGTTCTATAGGGCCATGTTCCCCTACTCCGTTCTTGCCTTCCGGTACATTCCTGCTCGCAAGCACTTTTCCTTCTGCGTCGCAGATATAGACAGGTATTGTAGTGTTCTTCTCTATGATAGAACTGACGAAATCTATATCCGCGTCGTCGTCCGCAAAGATCAGTTGTCGTGTAGCGTCAGCCCAAATGGCCATGTTTTTCTGCTCCTCTTCCTGGAGCGAACGGGCCAAGTTGTTGGTAAATAATACGGAAATAGCCACGATTAACATGGCTATTACCAATACTATTGTTCCTATTTGTCGGTTAGACATTCGAAATTACGAATTTTAAATTACGAATTACGAATTAACCAAGCATCGTCAAGAGCACTCCGGCAGCTACAGCAGAACCGATAACACCGGCTACGTTCGGTCCCATGGCATGCATGAGCAGGAAGTTAGACGGGTTTTCCTCTTGGCCTACGGTCTGGCTGACACGCGCTGCCATAGGAACGGCAGACACTCCGGCAGAACCGATCAACGGATTGATCTTGTTCTTAAGGAAGAGGTTCATGAATTTAGCGAGGAGCACACCACCGGCGGTACCCAGACCGAAAGCAACAATACCCATCGTGAGGATACCCAGAGTCTTGAGCGTAAGGAAGCTACCAGCTGTAGCCGTTGCACCCACAGAAAGTCCGAGGAAGATGACAACAATGTTCATCAACTCGTTCTGCGCCGTCTTGGACAGACGTTCCACTACCCCGCACTCTTTCATCAGGTTACCAAGCATCAGACATCCGATCAGCGGAGCTGCATCCGGCAGGATAAGAGCCACGATAGCAGTAATAATGATCGGGAAGACGATCTTCTCTGTCTTGGAAACCGGACGAAGCTGACCCATCTTGATAGCACGTTCTTTCTTTGTTGTGAGTGCGCGCATGATAGGCGGCTGGATGACCGGTACCAGTGCCATATAACTATAGGCAGCGATAGCGATCGGGCCCAAGAGATGCGGCGCCAGTTTGGAAGTCAGGAAGATAGACGTAGGTCCGTCTGCTCCGCCGATGATACCGATAGAGCCTGCCTCTGCCGGGGTAAAGCCCATCCAGTTCGCGCAAAGGAACGTAACGAAGATACCTATTTGCGCAGCTGCACCCAAGATAAGCGATTTCGGGTTTGCAATCAGCGGACCGAAATCCGTCATGGCTCCTACTCCGATGAAGATCAGACAGGGATAGACACCGGCTTTGACGCCGATATAAAGCACATCCAGCAGTCCGGCTCCTTTGAGGATCGCGCCATACGAGTGATAAGCAGGGCTGTTAGGATCCAGGAATGCTGTCCATAACTCGTCATGGAACATTCCTGCTCCCGGCAAGTTGGTTAGCAGCATACCGAAGGCTATCGGCAGCAAGAGCAACGGCTCGTATTTCTTATGAATAGCAAGGTATAGCAGGAAGAACGACACCAAGAGCATTACGCCTTGCTGCCAGGTCATCTGCATGAATCCCATGCCTTGGAAAAATTCAATTATATCCATAATTGCATTTCATATTACCATTTATTCATTTACCATTTGGTCATATATTGTACCATTTGGTGATTTAGCCAAGAACGATGAGGAGGTCGTCCTGCATTACATTCTGGCCCGGAGTAACAGCGATCTGTTTTACGGTACCATCCTGCTCTGCCATGATAGCGTTCTCCATTTTCATTGATTCGAGTGTCAGAAGGGTGTCGCCTTTCTTGACTGCCTGACCCTCGGAAACAAGCACTTTGATTACAGAACCGGGCAGCGGGCTCTTCACTTGCAAGCCGCCTGCAACAGGAGCTGCCGGTTTCGGAGCTTCAGCTTTCGGTGCTGCTGGTGCTGCGGGAGTTGCTGCAGGTTTGGCTGCTGGAGCGGCTGCGGGTTTCGGAGCTGCTGCGGGTTTGGCAGGAACTTCTGTTTCTACTTCATATACTTTGCCGTTAACGGTTACGTTCGTTTTGCCGGCTTCTACTTCTTCTACTGCGCATTTGTACTCTGCGCCATTGATTTTAAATGTGAATTCTTTCATAAAATTGTTAATTTTCAAATTCGGTTTCTCAAAAACCGACATTATTCTTAGCCCTTTCGGGCACGATTAATGCGGTTAAAAGCCCACATTGTTCATTCCTATTGATTTCTCATTCCATGCCGTCTCGTGTTTATGAAGCGAGATCATAGCCGTAGGAATATCATGTTTCTTGTTTTGCGCGAGATAGAGCGCATAGGCGATAGCAACGACATCATCATTGCTTGCTTCAGAGATTGCCATGGCGATAGCAGCCTTCTCTCCTTCTGTAGGTTCGCCTGCAGCTTTCTGAGCAGGCTTTTCTACCGGTTTCTCGGCCTTAGGCGCGCGCGGAGCGGTGGCTTTCTGCATGACCCATCCAAAGAACTGGAGGATATACACCAAGCAGAAAAGCAACGCCAGCACGATACCAAAGCCCAAGCCGGTTACTATCCATGTCTCTGCTGTTACTGCTAAAAGTATCATAATTACAGCGGTATATTAGAGTGTTTCTTCAGCGGATTTGTCAGGCGCTTTGTCTGGAGCATCTCGAACGCACGGATGATACGGCTACGGGTGTAGCGCGGCTCGATCACGTCGTCGATATATCCGCGGTTGGCTGCCTGATATGGAGAAGCGAAGAGGTCTTTGTACTCTGCCTCTTTCTCGGCAATGAATTTCTTCTTCTCTTCCGGATCCTCGATTGCCTTGATGGCTTTAGCCTGGAGGACACCTACTGCACCGCTTGCACCCATTACGGCGATCTCTGCGTTCGGCCATGCGTAGCACATGTCGCCGCGGAGTTGCTTGCAACTCATCACGATATGGCTTCCGCCGTAGGATTTGCGAACAGTGATGGTTACCTTGGGAACGGTTGCTTCGCCGTATGCAAACATCAGTTTTGCTCCGTGGTCAATGATACCTGCGTACTCTTGTCCGGTTCCGCAGAGGAAACCCGGAACATCAACGAGGGTCAGAATCTGGATATTGAATGCGTCGCAGAAACGTACGAAACGTGCGGCTTTGCGGCTTGCGTCGCAATCAAGCACACCTGCCAGCCAGCTCGGCTGGTTAGCGATGATACCGGTAGAACGGCCGTTGAAACGCGCGAAACCGCAGATCACATTCTTGGCGAAGTCTTTGTGAACCTCCATGAAATCTCCGTCATCCACGATGGTGTTGATGATCTCGTGCATGTCGTACGGTTTGTTCGGATCTGCCGGAACGATGTCGTTCAGGTTGTCGTCCACGCGGGTGATATCATCGGTGCACTCTACGAGCGGAGCCTCCTCCATGTTGTTCTGCGGGATGAAGGAAACGAGACGGCGTACTTCAGCCAGCGCCTCTTCCTCCGTTGCTGCTACGAAATGGGTCACACCCGATTTGGTAGCGTGGATCTTGGCGCCGCCGAGTTGCTCTACGGTCACGTCCTCGCCTGTTACGGATTTGACTACCTTCGGACCGGTGATGAACATATAACTGTTCTGCTCGGTCATCATGATAAAGTCCGTCAGAGCCGGGCTGTACACTGCTCCACCCGCGCACGGACCGAAGATAACACTGATTTGCGGCACTACGCCGGAAGCCAGAATGTTACGCTCGAAAATCTCAGCGTAGCCTGCAAGCGCGCAGGCACCTTCTTGAATACGAGCGCCGCCAGAGTCGTTCAGACCGATGATCGGGGCACCGAGTTTCATTGCCTGATCCATCACGTTGCAGATCTTCTGAGCCATCGTCTCGCTCAGTGAACCGCCGATGACGGTTGCGTCTTGCGCAAAGACGAATACCAGACGGCCGTCAATAGTACCCGAACCGACAGCAACGCCGTCACCCAGGAACACTTTCTTCTCCATGCCGAAATCATGGCAGCGGTGGGTCAGGAACATGTTCACTTCCTCAAACGAACCCTCGTCGAGCAGCATGTTGATGCGCTCACGGGCGGTATAAGAGCCCTTGGCATGATGTTTCTCAACGGCTGCTTCACCGCCTCCGGCCATCGCCTTCTCGCGGTTTTCTACTAATCTGTCTAATTTAGCTTGATCCATAATTTTCAATTATCAATTGTCAATTATCAATTACTTAGGCTGTTGGCAGAGCTCGGTCAAAACGCCCTTGGTGCTCTTCGGATGCAGGAAAGCGATCATCAGGTTCTCTGCGCCTTTGCGCGGAGCCTTGTCGATCAGTTGGATTCCGGCTGCTTCGCATTCTGCGAGTGCTTCTGCTACGTTCTCTACATTGAATGCCACGTGGTGTACGCCGCCGCGGCCTCCGTTTTTCTCAATAAATTTAGCGATAGTGGACTCAGGGCTCGTCGGCTCGAGAAGCTCGATCTTCACTTCGCCCACTTTGAAGAAAGCGGTACGAACTTTCTGGTCCTCAACGACCTCGATGGAGTAACACTTGTTCCCTGTCAGGAACTCAAAGAACGGTGCAGCCTCTTCAATGGAAGTAACTGCGATACCTAAATGCTCAATGTGCGTAGGTTTCATAATGAAAATTATTTTTTAGTGTTAATTTTTAATGTATTCAACCTTCATATTTCGCAAAACACGAAATCGGCTACAAAGATACAACAAAAAATTGACATATGCAAGCGCGCGCGCGTTTTATATGAAAAAAAGTGCAATTTTACGAAGCCGGAATTTGGATATATGGAAAAAAAGTATTATCTTTGCAACGGATTTGAAAATGTCCCGCTACTTTGTTCTTTTCCCGCGTCGATGTACCAACGATGTCATAGGAATCTCCCCCTAATCACCCCCTAATCACCCCGTAATCACCCCCTTATCACCCCCTTTTGAGTGCTTGAAACTTCTGTTTTTCCTCGCGGAACGATAGGAACAGGCTCGCCGGTACATCGGCGAGAGGTTGACGGATGGCGGAATGGGAATGGAAACCCCACCCGAAGGGTTCTACGGACAGCCACCGGCAGTCCGATCGAGCAAAGCTCTTCACCCCTCAAGGGAGGGGAAAGGGGAATAGCGGCAAAGGCGCCCAAAGACCAAAGAACTATGTAGATAACGTATACTAATCTTCCGCTGTACGGAGAGATTCGAATGGATGAAAAAAAGAAAGATTACAATATTCCTAAATAATCTTTAGGCGTATCGTTGTCATTCATATGAACAGGATCAAGGAACAATTTAGAGGGATAATAATTAATCGTCTCAATGTATGGCTTTAACAAGTGGGATAAATAGTAAAGATTACCATTTTGTAAATCCAACGATATTTTTTCTATTTGTTCGACTCGGTCATCTCTAACCGGTGTAGCATACAACTCAAATGGGACACGATATTCCTTTGTTATAGAATCCATTAATACCAAATATTCGGACGTTAATTCAGACATTGACGTTCTTTCTGTAAATGCAGGCACAGCAACCCTAGGTGTGTAACCCGAGGTTTGTATGAATGGTAAATTTGCTGTCCAGTAAAGAGGAATTGATTTAATTCGTGAGTACAAGTGTTTTGTATATAATAATTTATACTCACGAATAGGGAATGGTTTGAGAAAATATTGATAGGCATATTTATCAACATCATTTTCGAAACTCTCCGGTGTTAGTAAAAAAATAATTTCTCGAGGTAAATTGTCTTTATTGGTCTCTAAATAATTTTTTAACAAAAAATACTGCCCTGCAAAGGTAATCGCCTGATTGCAAGCCATGGATACAATATCATCATATTCTTTTTCCGAAGGATATAATGCATGCCCTGTGCTGTCTCCTAAAATAAGTTTCTTAATTTTTTTATTAGTTTTTGTTTTGCTAACTCTTACAGCAGCACGCACTTCTCCACCGGGAGCATTTCCGTAATCGGCATCAGTAAATATCTCATACAATTCCGGAGGTAATACAATGAGCAATACCGCCAATAAATAGATGCATATAGCAGATATAAAACGTTTCATATTTTAGAATTGGAAATAAATGAATTGATTGTAACTAAATCTACCATAATAAATAATTATCAGAACTATGCCCAAATAAATAATACGTCTTATCCATTGGATAGAGATAGTTTTATTAATTGCAAATCCGTGTGAATATTCTCGATTCCACCATTCTATTAGCAGCAATAGTATTATAGAAATTGAAAGAGGAATATAATATTCTCTATTCATCAGCCAAGGAATAGTAAATATTGAAGTATCGCATATCCCTTCTAAATAATGTAAAAAGGTGGGCATGTGTGGCGCACGGAAGATGATCCAGCCGAGGACAACAAGAAGGAATGTACAAAGGATTTGGAGGGATTCGCGCCATGTGGGTAAAAGGCGACCTTCGGCAACTTGGTTCGTGTATTTGCGGTTCTTACCAAGGAGGATGAGAGGGAGGAACAACAAAGCGTGGTATGCACCCCAAGCTATGAAGGTCCAGTTTGCACCATGCCAAAAGCCGGAGAGAAGGAAGATGACAAAGGTGTTACGGACAATAATCCATTTTTTGTAACGGTCGGGGTTCTGGATATGGGCTGGGACTTCGGGACGAGAACCGCCGAGAGGTATATAGACGTAATCGCGAAACCATGTTGTGAGGGAGATATGCCAGCGTCTCCAAAACTCCGCTATATCGCGCGAGAAATAAGGGTTGTTGAAGTTGCGCATCAGTTTGATGCCAAAGAGTTTGGCTGTTCCAATGGCAATATCCGAATAGCCGGAGAAATCGCCGTAGATTTGGAAGGTAAAGAGAACTGCTGCCAACAAGAGTGTTGAGCCGGTTTGGGTGTCGTAGGTCGCCCAGACTTGATCAACATACGTGGCGCAGTTGTCAGCTACCACTATCTTCTTGAACAAACCCCATAATATCTGACGCATACCGTCTGTCGCTTGGTCGTAAGAGAATTTGCGGTTTTGCAGAAACTGCGGCAAGAGGTTGGTGGCTCGTTCAATAGGTCCTGCCACCAGTTGAGGAAAGAAAGCAATGAAGGCAAAGAAGGCAATGATGTCTTTGGTCGGTTCTATCTTTTGGCGATAGACATCTATCGAGTAACTCAGGGCTTGGAAGGTGTAGAACGAAATGCCGACAGGGAGAATGAGGGAAATAACCCCACCCGACCTCCCCTCAAGGGAGGGGAAGAACTGGCAGAACTCTTCTACGAAGAAATTGTAGTATTTGAATGTAAAAAGGATGCCGAGGTTGAGAATGATATTGGCTATCATCCATGCCTTGGCTTTATGGTTGTCCACAGATTGACCGGATGAAACAGATTTGCCGATTAACAGACCGCTTCCCCATGAGCAGAAAGAGGTAAAAGCTATCAGTAACAGAAAACGCCAGTCCCACCAGCCATAGAAAACATAACTGGCGACAAGAACAAAGGCATTTTGCAGCCTAAGTTTTAGTGTTTCGTTTATATGTGCGTAACCTATTGCCCAATAAATAAAGAATACAAGGGGCAAAAAGAACGCAAACTCAATTGAATTAAAGAGCATAAAAAGTGTGAACTTCTTATGCGTTTACCGAGGTGCTTAGGAAACCTCCACCAAATATAAGAAGCCCACACAATGTGTGAACATTACTTGCATTTGATGTTGATTCCTATGAATCCTAAGATTATTTCGGATTTATGAAAGGTTCCTAAGCTTCGGTAAACGCGAAATAATAGTAATGCTTATTCAATATGTCCTCCTTTTTACATCATGAGGGATGCTTGCTGTTTTACGTCCGTAAGCGACGAGTTTTTAGATTTGCACCGTGTTCGGATCAACGAACTGCACAACACCATTCTCGCTGAAAATCAGCGGTTGGTTATCTCTGCGATGCTGTTCAACCAGCCTCTTATGGGTTAATTTAAGACCCTCTGTTATTTTAGATTCCAATTCTCTTTCACTCATATTTTTGTATCAATTGATTCCACATAACATCCTCTACAACCTCTACTTTCTCCCTACGGGATTTCTTTCTTACAATAAGTTGAGCCGGTGTTTTTATATTATTGTATATTAATACACTATCGCAGATAGGCAAGTACAAGTTCAATAAATTATCAATACCTCTTTTAAACCGACGACGGATAACTTCTTCCGGAATGCCATGACCACCATTGCTGACACGTTGTGCCACACGTTGGATAGCTTGTTCGGGCGTCTCCAGATAGAAGAACAAAAGATGTACCTTATAACCTGACGCCTGTGCGCGACGTACCAGTTGCACGTACGATCGCGTGGCGAGGGTCGTTTCAATTCCGAAATCAGCCTTTTGTGACAGCAACTCCTCTATACGATCAAGCATGATACGTGCCGCTTGCACATCCACTGTCTCCGGAGAAAAAGGCGAAAGGCCGCGAGCTATCTCATCCGCATTCACAAAATTAACACAATGAAGTATCTCTGGCAAAAGGGTATATGAAGCCGTCGTTTTACCAGCTCCATTAGGCCCTGCTATAATATATAAATTCGGGTGCTGCATTGTGTTTCAAACCTTTGCGGGTGCAAAGGTACAAAGATTTTTTGATATATGCAAGGATTTATTGATTTTTAATCCAAATGACTGCGTCGGATTCAAGGGTCCAGGCGGGTAACGGAGAGGACGGTTGGTAGCCGGCGTGCTCGTATAATGCGGAGCAGGGTTTGTTATTCGTTGCTATGACCGCATAGAGGCAACGGAGACGGAGAAAATCAAAAGCATAGGCTTCGAGTTGTTTCAAGGCTTCGTGCCCTACTCCTTTGCCGCGGTACTCCGGCGCGATATACATACCTATTGCCGCGCGGCGGTTGCGAGGGTCAAAATCGAAAAGATCAACGCAACCTATTGTAAGACCGCGTTGCTGTAAGACCGCTGCGCTGCTGGACCGCTGCGCTGTAAGACCGGCTTCGCCTGTAAGACTGTTCTGAGGACTGAAGGATTCTTCTATTACAAGGCGGAGCTGGCCGTCTTTATAGATATCGCCGGTAGTGGAAGCGATATAGTCGCGCAAGTCCTGTTGGGACAAGGGATTATGGTTCGCTCCGTCTGCCCATGACGAAGCATCGTTCTCCCATTGATAAAGAAACGGCAGGTCAGAGGGTTCTATTTTGCGCAATTTAATCATTAGTCAAACAAACGGGCAAAGAAGCCTTTTTTCTTCTTGTGCAGATCCTCCATATTCCCTTGCGGCGCAGGTTCAAACGGATGTCCGGTATGAATCATGTTATAGATCACTCCCCAGTCCGGCAGACCGCCTAAGTTACGGTCGTCGATCCATAAGTCCGCCACCAGTTTGCGCGGCGTACCGTGTTCCGGCTCTTCCTCCGGATAATTGGAGTTGACAGCATAGAACTCCAAGCCCTTGGACTTGCAATAATCCAATGCCTCTTGCAGAAGTTCGCCTTCACGGACGGTCCAAAGGATAACCTGGTGGTGATCCTCTTCCTGCAGTTTCTTCAGGGTCTGAATGGCAAACGGAATGGGTTTGCCTATTTTCGGGTACTCGTGCGTAACGATCGTACCATCAAAATCACAAGCAATTATCATTCGCTGCTGGCTAAGGCTTGCACGACTGCGCGCTCTGCGCTTGTATAGTGCTTCGCCTTGCCCTCGCTCTTCGGTCTGCAAAACTGCGTTTTACATCCCGATAATAAAAGGGCCTCTCCAAGCCAGAGGAGAGTTTTATTTGTTAATAATCTTCGGCATTGGGGTCTTGGGGTTTCATCTCCTGCTCCATCTTACCGAGAGTCGGCTTGGTGAAATACCACGCGATCGCACTCATCGCCGCCAGCCACATCATCGGTTTGTAGCAGCCGAAGAGATAATACATCACGATATTTATAGGCATGGTCATTCCTACCACACAAATACGAATCATAGCTATCTCTTTGTATTTCTCCAATGTCTCCGGTTTCTTCCATTTGACCAGATACAAACCAAAAGGAATCGCTACCAGCGTCAGCCCGATTGCCGCATACTGGAGGATCATTCCTACCTGCTCCATCGGACTCACAGGCTCAAAATCCGGCTGGGAAGTGAGGTAATACATCACGCCCAGAATAATGAGCGTAAACGCCATAATACCGTAATAATACCCATTGAGGGTTCTGATGATTTTGTTTTCTTCCATAATTTAATAGTTTTCTTATCCCACAAGGGAAACAATCATTTCAGTTGTCAGCCTTTAAAGTCTGTTCTGTTGACAATAGACCTGCCGAGGGTGATCTCGTCCGTATATTCAATCTGGTTGCCTACCGCCACGCCGCGGGCGATTTGGGAAATCTTAATATCTATTCCTGCATTCTGCAGACGGCGGTAGATATAGAAATTGGTTGTATCTCCTTCCATGGTCGTAGGCAAAGCCAGGATGATTTCATCCACTCCGCCTTTGGAGATGCGTTCCAGAAGCGAATCAATCTCTATATCCTTGGGACCTATTCCTTCCATCGGCGAGATAATTCCTCCGAGTACATGATACACACCGTTGTATTGTCCGGTATTCTCAATAGACATGACGTCCTGCACATTCTCCACCACGCAGATGATAGAATGGTCCCTGCGCGCCGAGCCGCATATCGGACAGATCTCCGTATCGGAGATATTATGACATTCGCGGCAATAGATGACTTCTTTTTTCAGCCGCGTAAAAGCATTGGAGAACGCCTCCACTTCCTGGTCCGACTGTCGCAGGAGATGGAGAACAAGCCTCAGAGCCGTTCTTCTCCCTACTCCGGGCAGCGAAGCCATCTGGTTAACAGCTTGCTCTAATAATATAGAAGGATATTCGGACAATTTGTAATTTGTAATTTGTAATTTGTTATTTGTGACTTGTGATTATTTCTTTTTTGCCCAACGAGCCGGCAGAACGCGGTAAGGATACCGCTCACGGATATTATCTGCGTTCGGGCAGTCGCATTTATGAATACGGATTCCTTTTGTAACGGATACGAAAGCGAAAATAGGATCCCCCGGTTCAGGGTTGCAGCAACGGGAAAGGTTGTAATCCACATTCTTTACATTCATATCCACCTCAATCGCCAAGCCTTTGAGCTCCGACTTATCTACATACTCCGTATGTTCACGCGGAGCAGCCGGTTCTTCTTCCTTCTCCAGAAATACCTCGCGGAGACGGAGGATATCCTCTTTTCCCGTAGCGAGCGACTGATACATATCCGATACCGCCTTATAGCCGAGTTTGAGCGCCATGCGGGTTATATCCCCTTCGTTGTACTCCAGTTTCCAGTTCTTAAACCGGCGTTCGATGAGTTCTTTTCCTTCAGCAGCCGACTTGTATTCAATCTCTTTAAGCGCTTGACGGATCTTGTTCTTTGCCTTGGTAGAAGCTACAAAAGTCAGCCAGTCAGCGTTCGGATGCTGGTTCGGCGAGGTCAAGATAGACACCTGGTCGCCATTCTCCAATTTCTGCCGGATGGGGACGTTTTGATTACGAATAGTACCACCAACGCAATGCGCACCCACTTCGCTGTGGATCGAGTATGCGAAATCCAAAACCGTGGCTCCCTGTGGCAGACGTCTCAAATCGCCTGTCGGAGTGAAGACATAGACGTCACCCGTATGCTGGACAAGCGAGCCTTTCACGCCTTTGTAGGACCAGTGGGCAGCCACTCCCTGTTCCGCTATCTCATCCATCCGCTTGGTGCGGATCTGCACCTCCACCCATCGTTTGTCGGGTCCGAGAACCGTTGTATGGAGCGACTCATAGCCGTTCTCCTTCGGCACGGAAAGCCAGTCGCGCAGACGTTTGGGGTTAGGCGGAAATATATCCGTAATGAGAGAATATACCTGCCAGCAGTCCGATTTCTCCCGCTCCAGAGGGGAATCCAAGATAATACGGATAGCAAAAAGGTCGTAGATGCGGTCCACGTCACAATGCTGCGCCTGCATCTTATGATAGATCGAATGGATGGACTTAGGCCTTCCTTTGATCGTAAAGACAAAACCTTCCGCCTTGAGTTTCTCCTCCAGCGGCGCTATAAAGCGGGCGATATAGTCTTCACGTTCTGCTTTTTTCGCGTTTAACGCGTGCGCGATATATTTATAGGTATCGTAGTCGAGGAATTTCAGCGCCAGATCCTCCATTTCTGTCTTGATCTGGTACAAACCCAACCTGTGCGCCATGGGAGCATGCAAAGTCTGCGTCTCACGCGCAATATGCCTGCGGCGGTCGGAGTCACCTTCTGCATCCAGTTTACGGAGAAGCTCCAAACGCTCGTTTAATATCGAAAAAAGGACTTTATTGCTATCTTCCATAATGGTTCTTTTGTCCCGTAAAGGGAATAAACTCTAAAAAACGCTGCAAATTTAGTGAAAAATTTCTATTTACACAAGTAAATACGATAAATTTACGATTTTTCTTGCACATATGCAAATTTTTTTGTACCTTTGCAGCGATTTTGTGCAAACTATTTAAATTTAAGCTATAATGAAAGCAACACGAATTATTTTAATCAGTGCGCTTAGTATTGCAGCGGTAGTAATGTGCTATTTCTGCGTAACAAGCGTCACCACCCCTATCAAGTTTGAGAACACACGTGCCCAGCGCGAGGTAGCCGTCATCAAGCATCTGGTAGATCTGCGTACAGCAGAAGTGGAGTTCCACCATCAGAATGGTCGTTTCACAACCAATTATGATTCTCTTCTTACTTTCCTGAAAACCGCACCGAAGAAGGAAGTAATGAAGGAAGGAAGTCTGACAGATAAACAACTGGAGGCAGGTCTGACCGAGGCGAAAGCTGTTAAGATTCTGAATGAAGCTAAGAAAAAAGCGCTGAAGAAGAATCAGTTTGAGAACAATGATGCCTTGTACACTTATATCTGGGAGAACGACAAAGATGTGATTAGCAACGGTTTAGCCGGTTTCCGTCGTGACACCATTGAATTGAATATGATTCAGTCGCTTTACAAAGGCGAATACGACGAGAAGAGCATTGACAAAATCGTTACTATTCCGTATAGCGAAGGACTGCGTTTCGAGATCGAAACCAACAACGACTACAAGACGAGCCAAGGTATCCGTGTTCCTCTGTTTGAAGCACGTGCTCCGTTCGAGAGCTATCTGGGCGATTTGAACGAGCAGGAATTAGTTAACCTGGTTGACCGCGAGAAGAAACTGGAGCACTATCCGGGTCTTAAAGTAGGTGATATCTACTCGCCGAACAACAATGCCGGTAACTGGGAGTGATCGGTTTAGAACCGGAGCAAGATAACCATGCGGATTATCTCTGGAAAATATGGGGGGCGGCGGTTGTCGCCCCCTAAAAATATAACTGCGAGGCCAACGACTGACTTTGCCAAGGAGAGTCTGTTCAACCTGCTCAATAACCGGATGGATTTTGAGGAGATAGACATGCTGGATCTCTTTGCCGGAACAGGCGGCATCGGTCTTGAGTGTATCAGCCGCGGAGCGCGCGAAGTAACAGCGGTGGAACTGGCTCACGTGCAACAGAACTGGATCATTGCCTGCTGCAAGCAGCTTGGAATCCGAAATCTGAGCGTCATCCGGGGGGATGTATTCAAATTTCTCTCTTCCTGCCGGGCCAAATACGACTTGATCTTTGCAGATCCTCCTTATGCTTTGGCAGAACTCCCTGCTCTACCGGATATGATACTAAAGCCTTTAGCTGTCAGCCATCAGAACTCAGAGGAGACTGATTCGATTCTCAAACCCGGCGGATGGTTAGTGATCGAACATGGTAAAGATACGGATTTTACCTCCCATCCGCGACATGTGGAAACCCGTACTTACGGAAGTGTACATTTCAGTTTCTTCCAATAAAAAAAGAGGCGAGCGCCTCTTTTTTTATTATTCATACCAGGAGCCTAAGGTACTAGGATACTAGGATACTAGGATACTAGATTTCTACGTATATCTCCAGCAATTTGCAGCGGTCATGCGGCTCAATGACAATATCATTGAGCGAAGCCGGGATAAGGACTGCTTCTCCCAAACGGAGGGAAACCGAATTATCCTCCGCTTCTCCGTCCGTAGCCGTTACCGTACATGAGCCGGACACGCACATAAATGCCACAAACGAATCAAGGAGCATATAGTCCCGCTGGACGGGTCTGTCAAGCGACATGAGGTTCGTTGTGAAATATGGCGTTTTCTTGAGATTAACCGCTCCATTCATAACCGGTTCCGGATGAGTCACCGTAGCGTCTTTGACCGGTCCGAAAGCCATCACATCCAACGCCTGCGCCAGTTTGAGAGGTCTTTTCCGCCCGTCGTTCCCTACTCTGTTGTAATCATACAGCCGGTACGTGAGATCCGAGTTTTCCTGAATCTCCGCCACAATCGTATCGCGGCACATGGCATGTACCGTGCCGGTAGGAATAAACGCTACGTCTCCCTCTCGCACCTCATAATGCTGCAAGTGCTCCGCCAGAGTGCCATCCGCGATAGAAGCGCTGATACGCGCGGTATCCATCTCTTTGTTCCATCCCAGATAGATTGCAGCATGGTCCGGCGAGGGCATGACGTACCACATCTCCGTTTTACCCAGCGAGTCTTCATGCTCAATCGCGTACTCATCGTCCGGATGAACCTGAATAGAGAGATCGTCAACTGCATCAATGAACTTCAGGAGCAAAGGGAATTGGTTTCCGAAGGCCTCATATACTTTACCTCCCACCAACTCATCCATATAGACCTCCAGCAGATCCTGAAGCGAATCACCGGCATGCGGACCATTCGCCACCATCGTAGGATATTTCTCAACATCCGAAATGACCCATGCCTCGCCGACGTTTTCAAAATCAGCGGGCACATGGTCATACCATTGGGCGATAGTATGTCCTCCCCATAGTTTATGGAAGAATTGCGGTGTAAATTTAAATGGATACAGCATTGACTGCGTCAAATTTGTAATTTGTAATTTATAATTTATATTTTGCGGATGTGTTTCTCCCATTTCCATGCGGATGCGAGCACGTCGCGGATAGGTGTCTCCGCTTTCCATCCAAGCACCTCATTGGCTTTCTTAGGCGCAGCCCATACCTGCTCGATGTCTCCTTCACGTCGACCTACTATCGAATAAGGAATCTTAACGCCGGTAGCCGCTTCGAACTCATGGATAAGCGTCAGCACGCTGAGTCCGTTGCCGGTACCGAGGTTGAAGACCTCCACTTGCTCGCGGTCTTTGGCATGGAGCATGCGGTCGATAGCTTTGACATGTGCTTTAGCCAGATCCACCACATAGATATAATCGCGGATACATGAGCCGTCCGGCGTGTTGTAGTCATTTCCGAACACCTTCAGTTCCGGACGCAGGCCAGCAGCGGTCTGGGTGATGAACGGCAGCAAGTTCTGCGGTACGCCGTTAGGCAGCTCGCCTATCATAGCTGACGGATGCGCTCCGATCGGGTTGAAATACCGCAGGATCGTAGCATGAAGATCCTTGTCGGCATGTGCTTCGTCACAAATGATTTCCTCGTTGATCTGCTTGGTGTTGCCATAAGGCGAGAGAGCCTTTTGGATAGGTGCGGTCTCGTCCACAGGCAGATGCGCGGCATCCGGCTGGCCATAGACCGTGCAAGAAGACGAGAAAACGAGGTTCTGCACACGATGCAGTTTCATAACCTCCAAGAGCGTAACAAGGCTGCCGAGATTATTACGGTAATACAGCAACGGTTTCTCTACCGACTCGCCTACCGCTTTGCTGGCAGCGAAATGAATCACACCCACTATATCCGGATAGTCTTTGAAAACGCCATCCAGATCAATGAAATTGCCGCAGTCAATATTGGCAAATTCAGGCTTTTTACCTACAATAGCAGCTATTCCGTCCAACACATCAATGGAGGAATTGCTCAAGTTATCTACGATAGTCACATCATAGCCCTGCTGCATCAGTTCGACCGTTGTATGCGAACCTATATAACCGGTACCTCCGGTAACAAGTATACGTTTATTTACCATTTTATCATTTACCATTTATTCATTTAAAACAATTTAGCAGGATATTCTCCTTGTGCGATTAATTGATTTATTTTCATTACCACTTGCGGACGGTCTTCCGAATACGTCACTCCGAACCATTTTGATGGTGTGTCCAGCACCTTGCAGGTAGCTTTTCCTTCTCCGATCAGTTGGTTTACGAGTGTCGGGATATAGAACTCCGATTTCAGTTCCCGGCCATGCTGCGCAAGGAAAGCGCGGAAAGCTTCTTCGCTGTATTGGAAATATTCCGGCGTGAAGCCCCACATATTCATGGAAACCGGTGTATGCGGGTCCAGAGGCGTATCTACGCCGTCAACAGTAAAGACAATCGTCCCGTTCTTGTCCTCTATCTGTGTGCGCTCCACAACATCCGTCAGATGTCCTTCCGCATCAGTAGCACAAACACCACGGCTGACCGATCCGTTCTCGCTGAGCGTATTAGCCACGCGGTATCCGATCATGCAGTACTGTCCTTTCTTGCCCTCGACGGAACGCAGGAAGTCCGCCAGAACCTGATACGACTCCTTGCCATAGAAATCATCCGCATTAATTACAGCAAACGGTTCATGAATCAGTTCGCGCCCCATCAGGACTGCATGGTTGGTACCCCACGGTTTGGTGCGCTCGGGGTTATAAGAGCATCCCTCCGGCACTTTGTCCACCGACTGAAAGCACAATTCGCACTGCACTTTCCCCTCGTACTTGCTCAATACCACACGACGGAAATCGTCTTCAAAATCCTTCCGGATCACAAAAACAATCTTTCCGAATCCCGCCCGCAGCGCATCGTACACGCTGTAGTCCAGGATAGCTTCCCCATTCGGTCCCAAGCCGTCCATCTGCTTGAGGCCTCCGTAACGGCTACCCATTCCGGCAGCCAGAATAAACAATGTTGGTTTCATTTATATTTGTATTTTAATATTAGTAGTTGTTACTCACTAACGGCTTGCACTTTGCCGCGCACTTTCTTATGCCTTATCCAGAGGCCGTACACCTCCGAGCAATTGCCGGCAGTGATGAAAGCCTTAATCTTGTTATTGCGGATAAAAGCCATGACGGAAGAGAACTCTTCCTGAGTAAGAAGCGACTGTATCTCTACATGCTCCTCACCGCTATATCCGCCTTGCACCTTATATAACGAACACCCGCGCACGAGCTCTTTCACGATATATTCGCGGATGCGTTCCGGCTCCTCGGAAACAATACATACGCGTTTGCGTTTATTAAGCGAAGCCGTGAAATAATCAATAGCCAGGCCATTGATCCATGTACCGAGCAAGCCTATCACCACCATACGGAAATCATTGATAAAGAACGCGGTACAGCATATAATGATTCCTCCGATAGCCACAGAAGTACCGATATCAAAATGGAGGTATTTGTTAACTATCTTACCCAAGATATCCAGTCCTCCGGTAGAGGCGTTGATGCGGAAGAGTATAGCCTGGCAGATAGAGAGGAGGAGCACGAAACAGATGAGGTCAAACCATACATCCCCCATGCCGAGTCCGCCGCTCATCACACTGTCTTTCACCCGCTCCATCACTTCGCCTGCACGACTCAGTACATACGGGTTTCCGTGTGCATCCAGCACCGTCTGACCGGCTTGCAGCTGCGCCAGAATATCCGGTGCATCAACTATCTTATGCGTAAAATTGACATTCGGGTAGATGCGGTCCCATGCCTGGGTCAAAGGACCTAAGATCATTGCCGTATAGACAGTCTTGGCCCCGAACTCGTTACCGATCAGGATAAACGCCAGCAACAGCAGAAAGGCATTGATTCCCATCACCCAATAGGAGAACGTATCAGCCGTGCCGTCCATCATCGTATTCAGAACAATGGACAGACCGGAGATAGATCCCACAATCAGATGGCTTGGCATTAGGAAATAATACACAGCGGCAGCTCCGATACTCATTCCGACAGTCATAATCAGCAGTTCCCGCCAGAACTTGAGTGTTCCTAAAGCGTGCCAGAAATCCAGCACTAACTCACGCCAATAGGCACGCGTGAAATACGTTTTAAACGAAAAATCTTCCATGGTATCAGTTATTTCTGCTCCACCACCACAAGCCGCGCAGTACGTCTTGTCGTTTGGCTGAGCATGATTGTTTTTCCGGCTTTCGCCTGCTCCAAAATCTCCGGTGTAGTGCCGCGTATCGTCAGCAGCGAGAGATTTTCATTATAGGTTACATTAAAATGCGTGCGGAGTTCCTGAATGGCATCCGACACAAAACGGGTGTTGTCCACGCAGACAGAGATGGTAACAGCGGAGGACTGGATGAGCGACACTTTGAGACGGTGACGATGGATAATATCGAATATCTCGCTCAGGCTCTCCTCCAGCACAAAGGCAAAATCTTTGGCACGCATGGTAATCAGGATTTGGTTCTTCCGCCAGATATAGACAGGCACCCCGATAGGTCCCACTCCGTCATCTGCTATACGCGAGCCTTCCGCCGTCGGGTTGCCGAAGGGCTTTACCAGCAACGGAATATGCTTGTTCTCAAGCGGACGGATGGTTTTCGGATGCATCACCTGCGCACCCGAGTTAGCCAACTCGACCGCGTCCATGTACCGCAAAGAAGGGATCAGAACCGTATTCGGTTCAATGCGCGGATCGGCATTGAGGATTCCCGGCACGTCTTTCCAGATCGTTACTGATTCGGCATCCAGATAATTCCCAAGGAGTGCTGCCGTATAGTCCGACCCTTCGCGTCCGAGTGTTGTACGCCGTCCGTCAGCCGTACCTCCAATGAAGCCCTGCGCTACGACTATCTGCGGCCGGCGGGGTCTATCCCACCCTGCGCGGATAACAGCGCTACTGACGGTGTTGTCCACTTTCGCTTCGCGCCATGTATCGTCCGTGCGTAGCAGTTTAGGCATATTCCACCATTCGACAGAGAGCCCCTGTTTGAGCAGATAGACCGCCACAATCTGGGTGGACATGATCTCACCCAGCGAGACGATCTGGTCGTAGTTCTCGTCGTATGAACGCTTCGGGTCATAAGGTATCTCTCCTTGCAGACGGATGTCGGAACCGGGCTGCAGGCCAAGCGATTTCATGATTGCGACGTGGAAATCAATGATATCCACCCATTGCGCCAAAGCCTCTTCCTCCTTGCCGGCATCGAGGAAAGCGACCACGCGCTCCAAGGCGTTTGTGGTCTTCCCCATCGCAGAAACGACGACCATCAAGCCATTTACCATTTGGTCATTCAGGGCGAGACGTACAATCCGCTCCACGTTACGGACGCCTTCCGCGTCTTTCACCGATGCTCCGCCGAATTTATAGACTTTCATGGGTTATGGGTTATGGGTTACGGGTTACGGGTTATGGGTTACGGGTTATGGGTTACGGGTTAGAGGTTCGCCATACGGATAGCCGTATAGGCACCTTCTATTCCTTTGTTTCCCAGTTTACCGCCGCAACGGTCCAGCGCCTGTTGCTTGTTCAGAGTCGTCAGGACCGAGAAGACCACAGGTACTTTCCCCTGGGCATTCAGCATTGCAACGCCTTGTGTCACAGACTGGCAGACGTAGTCGAAATGCGGTGTGTCGCCCTGAATGACGCATCCGATGACAATAACGGCATTCACACGTTCCTCTTTCATAACGCGCGCAGCGCCGTAAGTCAACTCTACCGCTCCCGGCACATGGATGATATCTATATTCTCCTCCGGCACGCCGTTCTTAACGAATGTATCGACAGCACCTTGCGCCATCGCGTATGTGATTTCGTTGTTCCAGTCCGCCACTACAATAGCGTAGCGCTGACGTTCGAGAACATCAGCGCTAGGCAGTTGGGAAGCATCATATTTTGATAAATCCGTAGTCATAAGAAGTACGATTTACAAATGTACGATGTACGATATGGCACAAGGTACGATTTATTCAGCTACAGCGATGTATTTGTCGATGTCCTGTGCTTCTGCCGAAGAAGGATAGTTTTCCTTGATAGCCTTGAACGCCTTGAGTGCTTTTGCGTTCTGGCCCTCATGCAGATAAACGAGACCGGCTTTCTTCAAACTCATCGGAGCGATAACTTCGTTTCCGGATTTGGCAGCAGCCTCAAACGCTTTAGCAGCCTTGCCATACTCCTGGAGCTCCACATACGCGTCGCCGAGCAGTTGGTGAGCAGCCGGATCGATGTTCACATCGTCCGCATCAAAACGCTTCAGGTACTCAGCAGCCTCTTCGTACTCGCCTTTCTCGAAATAGCAGATACCGGCATACAGCGCAGCCAGTTTGCCCTGCTGATAGAGCTTGTACTCGTCGGCGATAGCCTCAAAACCGATGCACTCAGCGTCATCGCCCTTCAGCGCCTTGTCGAAATCGCCTGCCATGAAATAAGCCTCGGCTTTGGCGTTTTCGTTGCTTGCTTCCTGGGCATGCGGCTTGATCACATAGTTGTTGATAGCGATAACACCGATCACTACGACAGCGATACCGCAAACAATCCAACTGATGAGGTTTGCGTTGTCCTCAATCCATTTACCAGCGCCGGTCAGCGCTTCATTTACTTCTTGCAATTGTTCGTCCTGTTTTACGAACTCTTCTTTCTTTTTTGCCATTTTATTTGTTATTTTATTATTTACAATAATAGTGTTTCCACAAATCGGCTGCAAAGTTACTACTTTTTTTCGATATATGCAAGTGCGCGCGCGTTTTTATTCAAAAAATGTATATTTTTACGAAGCCAGTATTTGGATATATGAATTATTTTTTGTACCTTTGTACCGGATTTTAGAAAAAAGCAGATCCGCCAAGCATGGCGGATGCCCAAAGCCCTTTTTTTTGCGCTGAGATCTCGGCGACAAGAGCTGAATATCCCCCTCATCACCCCGTAATCACCCCGTAATCACCCCCTTATCACCCCCTTTTTAGTGCTTGAGGCCGCTGTTTTTTTATTGTGGAGGAATAGGCTCGCCGGTCCATCGGCGAGAGGTAGACGGATGGCGGAATGGGAAATGTGAAAGAATGAAAGAGAAAGGGAAAGGAAAGAAAAAATCTAGTTGTCTATTGTGGCAAAATAATTGCTACGGATGAGTTTGTCTGAAAGATTATAGGCCTCTTTTTCGGAAATCGGGCGATTATGGCGGGCTACAGAATCCATAAGGTTCACTCCAAAACCTTTCCAATAATAATCTTCACAACCGATTAGATGAAGTATGGTTGGGAATATGTCCATTTGATAACAAGTATCCGCCACGTGTATGTTTTCTGATATTCGCGGGGAATAGATGATTAATGGGCAATAATTCTCACCCGAAGCAATGGACAAGTTTTGTTCTTTTGCATAGACAGTAAAATCGCTCAGCATGGCAGGCTTAAATATAGTATGATCGCCTGTTATTACTATCGTAGATTGAGATAATAAAGAATCTGCTAAAACATGCTCCATAAAGTCAGCAATGCAGGAGTCAGAATAATTCAAGCATTGCATGTAGCGGTTAAGAATAGCAGGAGCTTTTGTTTGTACTTTGTTATTTCTAACGCGATTAAAGGGAGAATGAGTTGAGACAGTTATCGCCATTAGACAGGTTGGCGTGTCCACGTTTCGGAGATAATTTAATGAAGTTGCTAAAACTTGGGCATCCTCCCACTCGCCAGACTGAGGTTCTACCTTTTGAGTATATGAATAGCGGACAGACATTGTATCTTGATTCCAAATCTTAGGCCATGGATTCACCAAAATGGAGTTAGGGTAAAAATGTGCGAAATTAGGATATTTGTTATCACCGTAGTGCATACACGCCACCCCATTTTGTATTGGCAGTAAGCCCGAATTAACAATCATTTGACCGTCGCCTGAATTACCCCCTAATGTTTGGCATTTGATTTTATCGCAGTACAATACATGTTCTTGTTGTGTTAGTTTATTTAAGTAAGGAGCTATCTCTTGATTTTCTATTGCATGGTGTAAAGGCCAATCCTCCAAACTTTCAACTAAAATTACTATGAGATTGTTTTGAGGAGATGGATTTGCCATAGTAGGACTGATATATTGTTGGATGGATTTGATATCGTTTTCTGATAAAGAAATAATATCTCCAGTTACATTGTGCTTAAACATATGATATATATTGACGGCAATAAAACCAGATAAAATGGATTGCTGTTTAATATATTGCTCCATAAAATTGGCGTGTATCGTGGAAATGCCATTTGTGGTCTCACTATATATTTGGTAGAATGGAATATATGCATAAGGAGTACTATATCTCCGTACATACCCTCCATGTCCATTTACAAAAGAGATCCATTCCTCTTCCTCTTCCTCTAATTGTGCAGCTTCTTCTTTAGACATCCCTGGCCAGAATTTAATGTTATGAATAAAATAATTATTCAAGTATGTTAATCCGAATAGAATAAACAATGAGAAAATGAAGATTGTCCACTTTGGAGTCTCAATACTTATGGAGGACATATAAACAAATATTCCCCATATGACAGTTAGTGATAACATGATAATCATAGAGCCATCAAAATATGCAGTTATAGAAGACCACGCGCCATCCATATTTCCAACTAACAGCATATCATTAACAGATAAGAAAGCATCGTATGTTTTAAAATATATCAGGTTAGCAATGCACCAAATATCTACAAGCAGAGACACGACTATCGTCCACCAGTAGCGCTTTGTGACAAAAACGAAAGATGCAATAAATAATGGCATAAGCAATTTTGCCATATAAAATTTGTAAAACGAGAGTGGATTTCGCCATGCAGAACTTACTAATATGGAATGGAAAGCATCCCAATGGAACAAGATACACTTAACAAATAGGACAAATGCAAATAAGAAGAATACGCACCATTGTGCGCGGTTGCCTTTTGACAGAAAAGATTTGATTTTTTGAAACATGATTGATAGTAAAATTTGTGCATAACTATCAATCCGCAAACACATAAAAAGCATGAACTTCTTATGCGTTTACCAAGGCAGCGTAGGAATAGAAGCCTATATCATCAATAAGAAGTCCATGCTAAAAGTGCATGACATTACCTTATACGATGATATGAGCATCCCTATTCCGGAACACTCTAATTATTTCTTCGTTTTATATCCGTAAAAGTTTCCTACGCTTTCGGTAAACGCGAAATAATAGTAATGCTGTTAATAATATGTCCTTGCTGTTTTACGTCGGCAAGCGACGGATGAGGTATTCAAACCTTTGCGGCTGCAAAGGTACAAAGAATTTTTGGAATATGCAAGGAAAAGAAGTATTTTTAGACAAAAGGGCACAAAAAAAGCGTCCGTATAACTTTTTTACTCGAGAAAACTTCCAGAGAATAGGATTTGAGGCCTGCTTTTTCCTTTGTAATCCGGCCACCTCATCGCTACCGTGGGCAGGAATGTAAACTGCCCCAGTCGGGTCACGGCGTAGAGTACCGGCACGCCATCAGTGAAGCATTTGCACTCGTTTCGTTGTTAATTTGTTGAGTTTTCCGGTTCCTATTTTGTTATACGAACGCTCGCTCGCGTTCGGCAACAAGTGTGCTATGGTTTATACCGCTCCGCTAAATAAACGGGCAACTTGTGCCTCCGCTCTTCGGTCTGCAAAACTGCGTTTTACATCCCGATGGGAGTAGTGGGGTTATTCGTAATTCGTTTTTTAGTTTTGATGCCAGCCGATAGAAAAGACTATTCGGTGGGTATCGGTTCTTAAATCATTATACATTGCTGCATTTTCATGCGCAAAGAGACGCGGTTTTTGCCAGTTGAACTGATAAGCCAGTTGACAAATCATATGCTTACCTCTATAGCCGACCGCCAGCGAAGCATATTGCGACAGCGCGGGTAACTGATAGTAAGTGTCCTGACGATCGAAAGACGGATCCATCGGTACTTTTCTATCTTCCTTGCTGAAACTGCTCTCGCAAGCATATCCGGCATTGATATACATTCCCATAACCGGAATAACCTCCACTCCTGCACGGAGCGAATGAATGCTCTCCCGCTCTCTGGCGTACGAATAGTTATATTGCAGCGCCATAAGCGCGTATGCTCCTACCTGGAATGCCACCGAAGTAGAAAGGCGGAGGGGTTGATGGAAATGACTGTCCGGTCCGCCCTGATCCGGTGCATAAGAATAGCGCAACGAGTCCGTCTGCGCAGCAAAAGTGCCGGAAGAGGACATCCTGACAGATCCTACAGAAGGTGTCTGCAGTCCGACCCCCAGACGGAGCCAGCGCAGAGGACGGTATATCACACCTGCCGTAAAATTGCACCCTGCCCCGGAATAGACGAGAGAAGATTTGTTCTCATTATAATAGTTCTTTCCTTCCGCATTCTTTTCGTTGAAATCCTCGGTATAGATCGCTCTGGAAGACCAAAGGTAGGACTGCACCTGCAATCCAAATCCCACATACACCTGATCAATACAATTGAATGCCCAATGGAAGGAATACTGGTCCACATAGCCTGTTTCAGTAAGACTCAAATGGTTTCCCGCATTCGTTGCATTCGTACCAAACGGTATTCCCATCGAGACTCCTCTGTCTGCAAGCAGACTACCCAAAGAGGGGCTGTTGTACGCACTCGCCTCGTAATTACGATTGAAGGAATGAAGGCGGTTGTAGGAAAACATGACATTATGGAACTGGATGCCTTTTCCAATAATATTAGGCGTAGGCAGACTGATTACGCCCGACACCTGCGGCATGAAGAAGTACGTCCTTGCACCATAATTGCCTGTTCCCGTCTGGCGCATTCTATCAATCGCGACACTTGACGTAACCAAGATCTCCGCACGGCGGTACAACCCCAGTCCGGCAGGGTTATCCTGGACGGAAGAAGGGTCTCCTCCGATAGCAGACATCGCGCCTCCCATACCCACATAA
>JAFUUZ010000035.1 GCA_017471285.1 Paludibacteraceae bacterium
AAGCCGACATCAGCGGTCCTGAAGCATAGACAACTTTCACCACGGTCGGACGGACAAGGTCGTTCATCAGTCTGTCCATTCCGTTGTAGTCCGTCTGGATGCGGAGCATGTGCTCGCGGTCGGTGGGTAACTTGACACGGAGAGAACCGAAGATCTCACCATTGGACGCGTCGTTGAAAATAACCGGAATGGGTTCGCCGTTGTTTTGTGCACCGAACCATAACTGCTCGGTCTTATGGTATGAGGTGATGTGTCCTAATTTCTGGGCATACATACCCGGCTGGCTCCAGACATACATAGTACCGGTAATGGGCACTTGGTTAACCACGATGTCTTCGTTCTTGACATCCTCAACGAGAGAGCCGATGCAGCAAAGGAAGACGATTACTACAATTCCGATGACGGAAGCTAATACGATTTTTTTCATCGGGAGTTTATTGCCTCCCTGCAGATTGCTAATAGCCATATTCTTGAAATGATTAAAAATTATCAAACCAGATCTTCCACCCGTAGAACGGGATGAGTGTTTTCTTGAAATCGACGTTTTTGCCGAACATGTTCGTGAACAAGTGCGCAATCACGGTAGCGTAGTAGATTGCGAGGATGATGAGCAATGCCCAAACGATTAAAGATATGAATCTCATAGTTGTTTCTATATATCAAAACCTTTGCGACCGCAAAGGTACTACTTTTTTTTGAAATATGCAAGAAGTTGGGGTGAAAATCGTTTTCGCGTGCGCGATTTTTGGTATTTTGTGTCTCGGTCATCTCTCGGTTGTGTCTCGGTCATCGGTCGGTCAAAGCGGACGACATAGTCACCGGTATAAACAAAAACAGAGCCGAAGCCCTGTTTTTGTTTATATAGCAAATCTATGCTATTTCTGTTGGTGACAAATCGTCACCATCTCATTTCTGTTTACAGCAACTTCTTTACTTGCTCATATACGTTCTGAGCGGTGAAGCCGAGTTTCTCGTCGAGGACTTTGTACGGGGCGGAGAAACCAAAGGAGTTGAGACCCCAGACGGCACCGTTCTCGCCTACCAGACCTTCGAGGGTGCAGGGCAGACCGGCGGTCATACCGAAACGCTTGATACCTTTCGGGAGGACGGAGTCTTGGTACTCTTTGGGCTGCTCACGGAAGAGACCTTCGGAGGGGACACTGACAATCTGCAGACGGATGCCCTCTGTGCGGAGCAGTTCAGCGCCGCTTAACAACGTACTTACTTCACTTCCAGAGGCTAACAAAACAATTTGGGGATTCTCATCTTTGGAGACGATGTACGCACCTTTGCGGAAGCCTTCGAGGTTGACGTTGGGCACCGGAGCGATGTCCTGACGGCTGAGGATGAGGGCTGTCGGGGTAGCGGTGTTCTCGATAGCGCAACGCCATGCGAGGGTGGTCTCCTCGGCATCCGCCGGACGGAGAACGAGCATGGACGGTTTGCCGGAATGGTTATGCAGCTTCTCCATGAGACGGATCTGCGCCTCTTGCTCCACGGGTTCGTGCGTCGGACCATCTTCGCCGACACGGAACGCGTCGTGGCTCCAGATGAATTTAACAGGCAGTTCCATGAGGGCAGCCATGCGGACAGCAGGTTTCATGTAGTCGCTGAAGACGAAGAACGTGCCGCATGCAGGGATGATACCGCCGTGGAGCGCCATACCGATCATGACGCACGCCATGGTGAGTTCGGACACACCGGCTTGCAGGAACTGACCGGAGAAATCGCCTTTCTTGAAGGCGTGGGTCTTTTTCAAGAAACCGTCGGTCTTGTCGGAGTTGGAGAGGTCGGCAGAGGAAACAATCATGTTGCCCACGTTCTCCGCGAGGAAAGAGAGCACTGTGCCGCTGGCGTTACGGGTAGCCGCACCTGCTTTCTGCTGAATAAGGCTCCATTCGATGCACGGTGTTTCGCCGGACATGAAGGTCTCGTATTCGTTTGCAGAAAGCGGATTCGCCTGTTTCCATTCGTAGTATGCCTCGTATTTCTTATTGCACAACTCA
This sequence comes from Paludibacteraceae bacterium, assembly GCA_017471285.1. Classification (GTDB taxonomy): domain Bacteria; phylum Bacteroidota; class Bacteroidia; order Bacteroidales; family Paludibacteraceae; genus Colicola. The sequence continues at coordinate 2,007 of JAFUUZ010000035.1, forward strand.
CGCAACTCGGCTGCACGGTCGTCGTACAGTTTCTTCACTTCCGGGAATATCTGGAACGGGTCTTCGGGGTTGCCTCCGAGGTGTTCGATGGTCTTCTCGAATGACGCGCCAGCCTTGCTGAGCGGCGCTCCGTGGGTCGAGCATTTACCTTCCCAGTTCTCGCCTTCGGCGGTCACGCAGCCCTTGCCCATGGTGGTATGACCGATGATGAGGGACGGACGGCCTTTCTCTGCTTTCGCTTTGATGATTGCCTCGCGAATGGCGTCGGGGTCATTGCCCGGAATCTCCTGCACGTACCATCCCCATGCCTTGTATTTGGCGGCTACATCCTCGGAGGTCACTTCGCCGCAACCCGTCGAGAGTTGTATCTCGTTGGAGTCATAGAACATGACGAGGTTGTCGAGTCCGAGGTGTCCTGCCAGACGGCCTGCACCCTGCGAAATCTCCTCCTGCACGCCGCCGTCAGAGATAAAGGCATAAATCGTCGGGTTGTGTATCTCGCCGTAACGCTGGTTGAACCACTTGGCGGCGATGGCTGCACCGACTGCGAAGGTGTGTCCCTGTCCGAGCGGACCGGAGGTGTTCTCAATCATCCGCTCTATCTCACGCTCGGGGTGACCGGGAGTCACCGATCCCCATTGACGCAGGTTCTTGAGGTCTTCGAGCGTGAACTTGCCTGCCAGACATAGCTGTCCGTAAAGCATCGGCGCCATGTGACCGGGGTCGAGGAAGAAACGGTCGCGCGCTTCCCAACCGGCGTTGTCCGGGTCGTATTCAAGGAACTCGCTAAAGAGCACATTGATAAAATCTGCGCCGCCCATGGCTCCGCCCGGGTGACCGCTCTTTGCTTTTTCTACTGCTGCTGCTGCGAGGATACGGATGTTATCCGCCGCACGGTTCATAAGTTGTGTCTTGTTCATGTCGCGCTGGCTATCCTCGTAATGCATCAAAACTCCGTTTTAATGGTGATTACTCGGATGCCCTCGCTCTTCGGTCCGCAAAACATGTTTTACGTCCCGAGGTTTGAGAGCTCCTCTAAGCCAGTTTAGAGGGAAAAGGTTTACTATATGTGTTTTAAAATCTCCACCCTAAATAGTAGTTTAATCCCCATCCGAGGTTATTCCGCGTGCCAAATCCGGGGATATAGATAGGCGTCGGTTTGAGCAGGTCTTCCGGCGATCTGGTAAAGAGCACCTTGAAACGCCCCATCCATCCCATGTAAAAGGCCGTGCTGTTGACTTTCGCTATCTCTACCTGGCATCCCGCTACAATCTCTCCCCAACAATCTCCTTTGACGCCGGTGAGGCAGGTGCGGAAGTTACCTTCATTCGTTTGCTCTACCTCTTGTGCCGCTGCACCGAGCCGGACGCCGACGAGGAGTGCATGTGGGCTTTCCGGATGTTTCTTGAGAGGATGAAGATCGCATCCTACTCGGAAGAATCCTCCCTGTCCTCGGTATGTGATCGTGTCTCCTTGGGTCTTTGTTCCTCCGGCATAGCCGAACTCAACAGTAGGGTACCATCGTTTGGCAAGCCGCACGTTAACTGCCACCTCATAGTTCTGGATCTGCCATTTGTTCGCTGCCGGAATCACGATAGGCGAGGCGATATCGAGCTTAACCATCGTGCCCATATAGATGCTGTCGGCAGATAACCCCTCTCCAGCTCTCCCCACAAGGGAGAGAGAAAGAAATGCAAATAATATTACAAGATACTTCCTCATTAGAGGTCTATTCCCTTATCCCTCCCTTACTCCCTCGGGGTGGGGTTGTTACATCAATTCTTTCGCCTCGTGTTTCAGTTCTTCAAGTGCTTTGTCCGTCGGCGTAGTGCCATTGGACGTATAGGCGGTAAGCAACGCTGTGACATACGCCTGCGCCGTTGCCTCGGCTGGAACCTGTGCCGCGATGGAGATGATAAAAGCCCCCATCTGGTCACGCGCATTAATGATCATATCCCAAACCTCGTCGGATACATAGACCTGCTGGCTCTGGTTGTGGTCAAACTCCGCCCGGATCGTTTGGAGGAGGTATTGCTGTACCTGTGCGATGGTCCAAGTAGCGAGAGCCTCCGGATGAACCCGCTGCAGCTCCACAATCATGTTTTCCGGCTTAGTGCGCTCAAGCAGGAGGGTGAGGCGCTCATATGCACGCAGACGTATAGGCGAGATGGCCTTCTGGCTGTCGCGTTTCAACTCAAACAGTCTTTTCTTTTCTTCGTTGCGAAAACCCGAGTACTGGATCAGCCAGAATCCGAAAATCATTACCGCAATGGTCAGGATGATAAGAAGGATAGTTGTTGTCATAAATCGTTTTACCAATTTTGCCTGCAAAATTACAAAAAAAAAATGACATATACAAGAAAAAAGCACTCAACGGTGCTTTTTTCGTTAAAACGTTAAATAGTTAAAATGGTTTTTTCTAAGAAAAAACGTTAAACTATTATCGGATCATATCCTCGCCGAAGAAGGGCTGCAGTGCCGCAGGAATACGGATGCCCTCCGCCGTCTGGTTGTTCTCAAGCAACGCAGCCACGATACGCGGCAAAGCGAGTGCGGAACCGTTGAGCGTGTGACAGAGCGTCACTTTCTTGTCCTCCGCACGGCGGTAACGGCATTTGAGGCGGTTAGCCTGATAGGTGTCGAAATTAGAGGTACTGGACACTTCAAGCCAACGGTGCTGTGCCTCGCTATAGACCTCAAAGTCATAGCAGAGAGCGGCTGTGAAACTCATGTCGCCGCCGCTCAGACGCAGAATACGATACGGAAGTTCGAGTTTCTTGAGCAGACCTTCTACGTGCGCCAGCATCTCTTTATGCGAAGCGTCGGAGTGCTCCGGCGTATCAATGCGTACAATCTCAATCTTCGAGAACTCATGCAGACGGTTCAGACCGCGCACGTCCTTGCCGTACGAACCTGCCTCGCGGCGGAAACACTCGGTGTACGCGCAGTTCTTGATCGGCAGGTCTTTCTCGTCGATGATGACATCGCGGTAGAGGTTGGTCACCGGCACTTCAGCGGTCGGGATGAGATAGAGGTCGTCCACTTCGCAGTGGTACATCTGACCCTCTTTGTCGGGCAGCTGGCCTGTGCCGTAACCCGAAGCGGCGTTAACTACCGTAGGCGGCATGATTTCCGTATAACCGGCTTTGTTGGCTTCCGCGAGGAAGAAATTGATGAGTGCACGTTGGAGTCTTGCGCCTTGACCGATATAGACGGGGAAACCGGCACCGGAGATCTTCACACCGAGGTCAAAGTCTATTAAATTATACTTTTTCGCCAGCTCCCAGTGCGGCAGTTTCTCGCTCTTGGCGATACGTTCTGCAGCGATAGCCTCATCCGTCTCGGAATCCCAGTCACGGAGAGCGACAGCACCGTCTTTGGCGATAGCATCCATCATCGGCTGGTTGGGCCAGTTGCCGATGGTGACTGCCAGATTGTCCTCTGCGGACGCACCCTCCGGCACGATGTCGTACGGTATGTTCGGAATGGTCAGCAGCAGTTTGGTCTGTGCCTCTTCCGCGGCAGCCATCTTCTCGTCATACTCGGCAATCTGTGCTTTGAGTGCTCCGGTCTGCGCCTTGGCGGCCTCCGCCTCTTCGCGTTTGCCTTGCGCCATGAGTGCGCCGATGGACTTGCTGATCTTGTTCATCTCGGCTGCGGCGGCATCTTTCTGCTGCTGTGCGGACTTGCGCTCGCCGTCCAGACGAAGCACTTCTTCAATTGCCTCTGCGGCTCCGGCGAAGTGTTTTTTCTCCAGTCCCGCTATCACGCGGGCTTTATCGTCGTAAATTTGTTTTAATGTTAACATAATATCATTTTATCATTTAGTCATTTACCATTTTGTCCTTTATTTAGCCATTGGGATATTTGACCAAATAAAAATCTCCCACCTGAAGCCGAAGCTTTCGGTAGGAGATAAAATCATTTACGATTTGGTCATTTACCATTTACCGATTTAAGCTTCAGCTGCAACCGGCTGGATGGAGACGTACGACTTGTTGTCGCGTTTCTTGCGGAAGGTTACGATACCATCGCAGAGAGCGAACAATGTGTGGTCGCTACCCATACCCATGTTCTCACCCGGGTGGTGAACGGTACCACGTTGACGTACGATAATGTTACCTGCCTTTGCGAATTGACCACCAAAGATCTTCACGCCAAGACGTTTGCTTTCTGATTCACGGCCGTTCTTTGAACTACCGACACCTTTCTTGTGTGCCATACTCTGTTGTCCT
>JAFUUZ010000036.1 GCA_017471285.1 Paludibacteraceae bacterium
CGCTGTCTCAGATGAGCAGATGCAAGCCTTTACTCATTGCTTTCTGGCTAAGCTCCCACAGCATCTGCGCTCGGCACTCGGAATTCCTCACTCTTCCGTTGCCGCTTGACACTACCTTGAGGCGGCTTTCCCAGATTTCATGCGGCTTTGCAGCCACTTTTTATGTGGGAAGTTTTAGTTTCTTACTATAACATGCACTTTCGAGCGCATCAAACACCGAACCTGAATGGATTTTTGGGTTCGGTGTTTGCTTTGATTCTGAACGCAACGGCAGAAAGAGCAGCTCATGAAAAAAGTCTATGGCTATATCCGCTTGTCTCCTAAAGAGCAGAGCGAAAACAACTATTCAACAAAGCTGGCAGAGGCTGGCGTGCCGGAAAGCCTGATCTATACCGATAAAATCTCCAATACAAATTCTGACTGCGCGGCTTTCAAGCGGTTGGTCAAGAAACTCAATCCCGGCGATCTGCTGTTTGTTACCGGTCTGAATCAGCTTGGCAAAAACTGCGATGAGGTAAAAGAGCACTGGCGGATTGTTACGAAAGACTGCAACTGCGATCTGGTTGTGCTGGACACCCCCGTTTTGGATACACGACTCGGGGAAACCATCAAAGATGTTGTGATCGAGGCTTTTGACGCATTCTCCAAGATCAAGAGGAACTATGCTCGCCAGCGGCAGGCTGAGGGGATCGCGGTTGCAAGAGTGAACGATGTGACTTTTGGACGACGGTCAATGCCGATCCCAAAGGAGTATGACGCAGTTGCAGGTATGTATGGTAACGACCTTATCTCTGCGCGTGAAGCGGCCAGACGGCTGAATGTATCAGTAAGCACCTTTCTCAAATGGTACCGGGGCGGAAGCGTTTCAACCCAAAGTACCAATAGCGAAAGAACCTGACGTGATGATCGTTCCTAACAGAACGTAACACCCGTGAAAGGGGGAAAAGTGAACATGTCCATATCGCTTTTCTCCCATAACCAAAAAGCGTATGAGTCCCTGATCGAGACACTGGAGAGTGAACGCCGGGCTTGCATCGTCCATCCTACCGGAACCGGCAAGAGCTTTATCGGCTTCAAATACTGCGAGGATCATCTGGAACAAGCTGTGCTGTGGCTTTGTCCCTCGGAGTACATCTTCAAGACCCAGTGTGAGAGCCTGATTGCTACTGGTGCGGAAATGCCGGGCAATATCACCTTTATGACCTATGCCAAACTGTCGATGCTGGAGCAGGCGGAATTGGATGGCCTGCGGCCTGATGCGGTAATTCTGGACGAAATGCACCGCGCCGCCGCTCTGACCTGGGAGCAGCCTGTGCAGACGCTGCTTTCCCGCAATCCCATTGCCATCGGGTTGACGGCAACTCATATCCGCTATCTGGATGGGCAGAAGGACACTACAGAAACTTTCAATATGACAGTTGCTTCTCAAATGACTTTGGGTGAAGCTGTCGTACTGGGTATCCTCAATCCACCGCGGTATGTGCTGTCCATTTTCTCTTATCAGAAGGATCTGGAAAAGTATCAGCGCCGCATAAGAAACGCCAGAAACAAGGCGGTGAAGCAAGCAGCAGAAGAACACTTCGAGAAACTACGCCGTGCCCTTGAAAATGCCGAAGGGCTGGATAAGGTTTTTGAAAAGCATATGACCGACCGTGCAGGCAAATATCTGGTGTTTTGCTCTAATGCCGAGCACATGGACGAAATGATTGCCAAAGTTCCGGAATGGTTTTCCTTGATTGATTCGCAACCGCGTATTTATCGTGCCTATGCGGATGATCCGAGTACGAGTAAGGCATTTGCGGATTTCAAGGCGGATAAGACTGACCATCTCAAGCTTCTGTTTTGCATAGATATGCTCAACGAGGGCATCCATGTTGATGACATAAGCGGCGTCATTCTGCTTCGCCCGACTATCTCTCCCATCGTCTTTAAGCAGCAGATCGGACGAGCAATGGCCGCGGGAGCAAAGCAGAATGCAGTTATTCTTGACATCGTTCTGAACATTGAAAACCTGTACAGCATCAGCAGTATTCAGGAAGAGATACGGGCGGCCATTACCTATTATCGCTATCTTGGCCAGTATGAAAATATTGTAAACGAACGTTTTCGAGTGATCGATGAGACTGGCGATAGCAAGCGGTTATTTGCAGAGTTAGAACAGCGGCTTAATTGTTCATGGGAACTGATGTATGCAGAAGCAAAGAAATACTATTGCGAACGTGGCAACCTGATAGTTCCCAAAAACTATAAAACAGAAACCGGACTGTCACTCGGATATTGGCTGAATACGCAGCGACAGATTTATAAAGGAAAGGCAGACGGCTTCCTGACTGACGAGCAAATTGCCCAACTCAACGCAATTGGAATTGTATGGGATAATTACAGGGATCTTTCCTGGGAAAAGAGCTATCTTGAAGCCAAAGATTATTATAACAAATTTGGGGATTTATTGGTACCAATCAAATATGTGACAGAATCTGGATTCCCGCTTGGTGTTTGGATCATGTGGATGCGGCAGGCTAGGGCAAACCAACGGACTAATACCGTTACCGAAGAACGTCTTCACAAGCTGGAAGAGATTGGAATGATCTGGGATGTGTTCAGCGACCAGTGGGAGCGGAACTATCTGGAAGCAGTCGAATACTACCATAAACATGGCAATCTGCTTGTTCCCGGCCGTTATATATCCCCAAACGGAATTAAACTTGGCAATTGGATCGCAAACCAGCGCTTGATACGTAACGGAAAACAAAGCGGGAACCTAACGGAAGAGCAAATCGAACGCTTGGAAAAAATCGGCATGGTGTGGAATGTAGACGAAGAACGCTGGCGCATTGGCTATGAGGCAGCGCTGATATATAGCCGATCATATGGAAATCTCAATGTTAAGCCTGACTATGTGACACCAGACGGATTTCGTCTTGGAGCTTGGATTAAGTTGAAACGTCAGCAGTACAAAAGAGGGACTTTGGCTGATCATAGGATAGTTGAACTGGAGCATCTGGGTATGTACTGGGATGCTGGCACCGAACATTGGCAAGAAATGTATAACGAAGCAAAACGTTATTATGAGGTTAATGGGAACCTGAAGGTACCGCTTGCTTATAAAACCGCCAGCGGTTACGACCTCAATCTTTGGCTTGCCTATTTGAGGCGCAAACAAGATCGTTTGAGCGATGAACAAATCACAGCAATGAACGCTATCGGCATGAAATGGAGAAGAACGGCGCAGGTCAGGGTTTGAGCCGTATTTAAGAAAGCTTATGGACACGAGAGAAAACGAAAAACGTAAATTGGAACACTGGCAGGTCATGGCGGTGTGCCTCATGATCTGCGATGTGATCTCAGTTTGTCTGGCCTATTTCCTCGCGCTGTGGCTGCGCTTTGACTGCGTATATTCACACATTCCGGTGCGCTATCTTTCGGCGTACACACACTTTGCCGTACCATATGCCGTCTGTGCGATCATCTTGTTCTGGATTTTCAACATGTATCGAGGTATGTGGCGCTATGCCAGCTATACCGAGTTGATACGAACCTTCGGCGGCTCCATGACGGCATCGTTTCTGCATTCTGTTTTTATCACCGTTTTCTATCTCAGAATGCCGCTGTCTTATTACATTTGGGGAGCTGGCGCACAGTTTGTATTCCTGCTTCTGCCACGTTTTGCCTACCGCCTGCTGCTGTTTTATAAGGTCGCTGCCTTTAAGAACAGGCAATTTACAGGCCGCGTCATGATTATTGGCGCCGGGCAGACCGGTCAGATGCTTCTGAGGGACATCTCCACAACCGATGAGATGAACGACAAAGTGGTCTGCTTCATCGACGACAACAAGAACAAGTGGAACCGCTACATTGAAAGCGTTCCCATCGTCGGCGGCCGCGAAGACATCTTGAGTGCCGTTGAGAAATATAAAGTCAACAAGATCTACTATGCCATATCCTCAGCACCGCCGGAAGATAAAAAAGAAATCCTTGGCATATGCAGTGAGGCGGGCTGTGAACTCAAGCAGATCCCCGGCATGGCGCAGCTGGCAATGGGCCGATTAACCGTCAGTGCCATGAAAGATGTGGCAATCGAGGACCTGCTGGGCCGTGAGCCGATCAGGGTCGACCTGACCGAGGTTTTTCATTATATTCACGGCAAGGTGGTCATGGTCACTGGGGGAGGCGGCAGCATCGGCAGTGAACTGTGCCGGCAGATCGCGGCGCATGACCCAAAACAGCTGATCATCTTTGATATTTATGAGAATAACGCCTATTCCATTCAGCTGGAGCTTAAGAGAAAGTATCCGAATTTGAAGCTGGAGACCTTGATCGGTTCCGTGCGGGACAGCCGACGCCTGATGGACGTTTTTGCAGAATACCGGCCGCAGATTGTTTACCACGCGGCGGCCCATAAGCATGTGCCGCTCATGGAGGACAGCCCCTGTGAGGCGATCAAGAATAACGCCATCGGTACCTATAAGACAGCCTATGCGGCCATGCTCAACGGGTGTGAGCGCTTTGTGCTGATTTCTACGGATAAGGCGGTCAATCCCACCAATATCATGGGGGCCTCGAAGCGCCTGTGTGAGATGATTGTGCAAAGCTTTGACAAAAAAATTAAGCAAAACAAAGCGGCAGAGATTCCGCAGCTTTTCACGCATGTAGAAGACATCGATGTTGACCCAGAAAGGGCAGGCGATGTTTTCAGAGGTATCAAGACAGAGTTCGTGGCAGTGCGTTTTGGCAACGTTCTGGGCTCCAACGGCTCTGTGATCCCAATTTTCAAGCGGCAGATCGAGGAGGGCGGCCCTGTCACGGTGACGCATCCGGACATCATCCGCTATTTCATGACTGTCTCCGAGGCGGTGAGCCTTGTGATGCTGGCGGGCACCTATGCCCGGGGCGGCGAGATCTTTGTCCTCGACATGGGCAGCCCCGTTAAGATCGATACCCTGGCCCGCAATCTCATCAAGCTCTCGGGCTTCAAGCCGGATGTGGATATCAAGATCGTCTATTCCGGCCTGCGACCCGGCGAGAAGCTATATGAGGAAAAGCTGATGGCGGAAGAGGGACTGCGCAAAACGGACAATGACTTGATCCATATCGGCTGCCCCATTCCCTTTGATACGGATACTTTCCTGCAGGGAATGAACATGCTGATGACGGCGGCTTACCGCAATGAAAAGGATATTCGCAGCCGCGTGGCGGACTTAGTTCAGACCTACCATCCTGCCAATCCTGAGGTCACGATCGTCAAGGACGCCAAATATGTAGCGCTGGTGTAAAGATTAGTCACAAAAGCTTGGAATGACCTGTTTGGGCTGGTTATTAGGCTACTATTGAAAGGGGAAAGTGCATATGTCCATATCGCTTTTCCCGCACAACCAGCGAGCCTATAGAGCCCTGACCGGGATGATAGAAACCGAACATCGGGCGTGCATCATTCACCCTACCGGCACTGGCAAGAGTTTTATCGGCTTCAAATACTGCGAGGATCACCCGGAGAAAGCCGTGTTATGGCTTTCTCCCTCGGAGTACATCTTCAAGACCCAGATTGAGAACCTCAAAGCAGCAACAAATGGCTGGCAGCCGGAGAATCTCTCGTTCTTAACATATGCCAAGCTCCTACAATTGTGCACGGAGGAAATATCAGAGCTTAATCCTGATGCCATCATTTTTGATGAATTTCACCGCTGCGGCGCTGAGCAATGGGGAAAAGGGGTCCAGCGCCTATTGAATGCCTATTCAAATATCCCGATTCTGGGTCTCACCGCAACCAACATCCGCTATCTGGACAACCAACGGGATATGGCGGACGAATTATTTGACAACTGCGTCGCTTCCCAGATGACACTGGGTGAGGCAATCGCAACCGGCATTCTCGCCGCGCCGAAATATGTGATCGCTGTTTTCTCCTTTGAAGAAGACCTGAAGAACTACGAAGCAAAGGTGCGCCGCACCAGAAACAAAGCCGTCCGGAAAAAGGCAGAGGAGTATCTGGAAAAGATCCGCCGTGCCATTGAGCGTGCGGATGGGCTAGACACGATCTTCAAGAAGCATATCACCGAGGAATATGGCAAGTACATTCTGTTTGTTCCCTTCCTCTCTTGTCAAGCCTGAAATCGTTGAAAATACAGGCTTTTCTAAAATTGATACCTCTCAAAACAGAGCCAGTTGGTGATGAACATCCATCGTATCTCGTACAGAATAGCCGCTTTTGGGTACGGCAAGCCAA
>JAFUUZ010000037.1 GCA_017471285.1 Paludibacteraceae bacterium
AATAAAAGTCTTCGAGACGGTCAATTATATTATATTGATGAGGATGGTATTCCACAAAAACCATACGCACACATATTAATCCGCAAAAAACAATAAATACTATGAAAGCAGAACGGAAAATATATACCGTTGAGGAAATCTGCAAAGGGTTTACTTACAACGAGGCAGAAGGAAAAGGTCTGTTTGGACTTTCGGGCAAACTGACCATTCAGCCGGAGTATCAACGAAATTATCTCTACGCTGAGCAAAACGGCGCACGCGAGATTGCAGTCATTGAGTCTGTGCTCAAAGGCTATCCGATTGGTTTGCTGTACTTTAACCGCGTGGACGACAATCATTTGGAAGTATTGGACGGACAGCAGCGAATCACCTCTTTGGGGCGTTTCCTGACACGCAAGTTCGCCATCCGCATTGACGGCATGGAGCAGTATTTTGATTACATGGCGGATGACCTCAAAAAGAAGATTCTCCAAACTGAACTGCTGGTCTATGAATGTGAAGGAACGGAAAGCGAAATCAAAGAATGGTTCAAGACTATAAACATTGTGGGTTTGCCTTTGGAGGAACAGGAGATATTGAATGCCGTCTATTGCGGACCGTTTGTTACAAAAGCCAAAGAGGTGTTCTCCAATTCGCAGAATGCCAATATCAACAAATGGGCGGCGTTCTTGCGCGGAAACGTCAAACGACAAGCGTATCTGCATACTGCGCTTGAATGGGTCAGCCGTGGCGAGGTCAGCAAATACATGTCGCTTCACCGCAACGATGATAACATCCGCGAAATGGAGACCTATTTTAACAGCGTCATCGACTGGGCAAGCGGAGTGTTTACCAATATAGAGAAAGAGATGTGCGGTCTGCCGTGGGGCGAACTCTATGAGAAATACCATAAGAACCCGTACGACCCTTCGGAAGTGGCAGCCAAACAGCGCGAACTATATGAAGACTACTACGTGAAGAACAAAAAAGGCATCTACGAATATATCCTCGGTGGATGTCAAGATACTAAATTATTAGAGGTGCGATGCTTTGACGAACCGACCAAGAAAAGCGTCTATGCCCGCCAAACGGAAGAAGCCAAGAGACATGAGGTTTCCAATTGTCCGCTGTGCGCCATCGGCCATGATGCCAACCATGCGCGTATATGGAAACTGACGGAAATGGACGCTGACCATGTGACCGCTTGGTCTAAAGGCGGTGCGACAGACATCACCAACTGCCAAATGCTCTGTCAGACCCACAATCGGGCAAAGGGGAATAAGTAACCGCCATCTTTAAAATCAGACATATTATGAACTTTCTACTATAAACAAGACTTGAATAAGAGTTGAATAAGGGGTAAATAAGGGGTAAATAAGGGTTGATTCGGACTCATTTAAGGTTTCCGGCAAAAAAGAGCGTCCCATTCGGGGCGCTTTTTTGTTGTAGTCCGGACATGCTACCACTTCTTCTGGCGGAAGAGACCGCCAACGAGAGAAAGGAGAAGGTAGAAGGGATAGAGGATTTCCAAGAGCAGAACGACTAAAACCCCACCCTGCCTCCCCTCGGGGGGAGGGGACGGGAGACGTTTCTTGACCAAGTTATATTCGATCGGGAATTTGATAAGGATGACGAGCGGGCAGAGGAGTTGGAGGATGTTGGCTGCCGCTACCAGTGCGCCGCAACGGAGAATATCTTTGTCCGTATAATGGGGAGCTTTGCCTGCCCAGCGCATCCGCTGGCGGAAGAAAGCGCGCCAGGTGGGGACAGGACGGACCACCGCCGTATAATCCGGTTCGTCAATGACCGTAATTTTCTTGCCGCTGCGCTTCATGGCTTCGAGCAGAAACATGTCATCCCCACTCGGTATCTCAGGATGCAGGTCGGATTCACACTCCAGCCATGCTTCTTTCCGGACAATCAGATTCGCACCGGAACACATAACCGCTTTGCCTGCTTTCGCCGTGCGCATGGTCAGTTCCTGTATCGCCGCATACTCCGCTATCTGCAGTCTTTCCAGTAAAGACGGGTGTTCGCTTTCGCTTTCCATCTTTAACGGCAGAATAATGAGATCTGCGTTTATACTTTGTATCCTGTCCTTCGTACATTGTACATTGTCCCCTTGTACATTAATTGCCTTTGGCAGTATGACGTCGTCATCATGGAGCCAGACGTATTCCGTTTGGGCGGCACAGATGAGTTTGGAGAGGGCATGTTTCTTGCCCATATTATCGTCATTCACCCCCTTAATCGGGGTAATATGGGTCAATGGAGTATCAGTTACGTTAGTCTTGACTGTCGGTTGACCGTCGGTTGACCGTCGGGATTCAGTCGTAATCTGGATTAAATTCTCTATGAATCGGGGGTAGCTTTTGGCGATACACTGTTGCTCGTCGTCAGCAACCGGAAAGTCCGCCGCCATGAGCGCCATCGCCATTCGGTGGTCGTTGCGTACTTCGTGGAGTCGGACGGCTTCGAGGCGGTCGGATTCTTTGAAACGCAGTCGCTCCGTGCCGGTGGCTTTCAGTTCAATTGATAATTTTTCGCACGTAAGTGCCACTGCCGGATATAAATCCGGGCAGTTGGTAAACCCCACCCTAACCCTCCCCTCAGGGGGAGGGGAAAAGAGGGAGGGAGTTTTGGCTATGCGTGCTCCTTCGGGGGTGAAGGTTGTTTGGACGCCAAAATGCTCCGCGTAGATGTCTGCCACAATGCGGTCGCCTTGCAGACTGTTTTCTTTTAATCCCTCTAACAGCAACTCGCCGCCATGGATAGCCACATACTCGTACCAATAGCTGGCAGCCGACCAATCGGCTTCTAACAGCAAACCCCTCTCCGGCTCTCCCCTCAAGGGAGAGAGATAGGATTCCCTTATGCGGCGGCTCATGGTAATATAGGGGGATTCGTTTTCCGCGACGGGGATGTCTTCGCCATGGAGAATCAAGGCGGAGGTAGTCTGAGTCGTCGGCTTGCCGTCTCGCTCCATGAGCCGCGGGTCACCGGTGAGGGTGATGGGTGCGCCCGAATAACACTTCTCCAGATGGACTTGCAGGAAACGCAGGGCGGTACCGCAGTTTTTGAGGTGAATAACTAACCCCACCCCGAGTTGTTCTACGGACGGCCACCGGCAGTCCGATCGAGCAGAGCTCTTCACCCTCTCAAGGGAGGGAGAATGATACGATTCTAAAGGGGTGCCATAAACCTCCCTAATCTTCTCCAACGCGTCGTGTAGGACAATCACATCATCCGGCATATCCGCAGAGACCCTCATCAGAGGGTCCCCGTGAATAGCCTGCAATAGAAGAATTCTATTCGCTATAGATTTTGATATCGGAAGTTTAATTGACATCCGGCAGCGGACTGTAGTCTTTGCTATAACGCAGGTGCTGCTCTACGTAGCCTTCGGAGAAGTCGATCTTCACGTCCGTGATCTCTCCATCGGCATTGCGTACCGCGGTATAAACGGGATTGACGAAACCTTTATACGGCGCGAGGTTCAGTTTCTGATAGCGCTCCAGGATCTCTTTGTGCAGTTCGAGATTGACCTTCACGGCGTATTTCTCTACCATCTCTTTCGCCGCAGCATAATCGCCTTCGGAGGTGATACGCTGAATCTCCGCCAGCAGTTCTCCGTAGAGGCGGCGCAGACCCTCGTAATCATTCACTTTCAGGTAGTGCTTGCCGTCACGCTCGATGATCTCCACTTCTTTGTTCGTCGCGTGCTCATACACCCAGTTGGCAATGAGCTGGCGGTTGCGCATGTGCGCCTCCTCGATGTCCTTGCCCGGCTCGATACGCACGAGTTGGGTCATCAGACCGTTCATCTGCTGCTGGTAGTAACCGGCTTTGTAGGCATCGGCGGAAGGCAGCAGACCCAGTTCCACTAACTTCGGGTCTCCCAAGAAATACAAACCGAACAAATCCGCACGCGCCTCCTCGATAGTCGAAGCATGCTCCTTGAGGGCATCCTTGGTCACACCCGGCAGCAGTTTGCCGGAACCGTGTCCGACACACTCATGCAAGTCGGTATGCAGGTCACCGCAGACAGCACCGTATTTCTCATAGAGCGCGCGTGTCTCGTCGTCGATCATGAACTCCTCGTTGAAGCCGTTGCCCTTCGCCGCCTCGTTGTAGGCGTGTACGAGGTTGTCTATCGTGACAGATTTGGAGCCGTACTCTTTGCGGATCCAGTTGGCGTTCGGCAGGTTGATACCAATAGGCGTAGCGGGATAGCAGTCGCCGGCGAGAATAGCCGCCGTGATGACTTTGGCGGTCACGCCTTTCACTTCCTCTTTCTTGTATTTGGGATCAGTGGTGGAGTGGTCCTCAAACCACTGTGCGTTCTTTGAGATCGTCTCCGTGCGCTTGGTGGCAGCCAGGTCTTTGAAGTTGACCATGGACTCCCATGTGCCGGTGATACCCAGCGGGTCGGAGTATGTCTCCGTGAAACCGTTTACATAGTCCACACGGCTGTCAAGATCTTTCACCCACGCGATACAATACTCATTGAAGGTCTTGAGGTCACCCGTCTCATTGAAGGCAATCATCTTCTCGATAGCCAGTTTCTGGGCGTCGTTCTCGGCATAGCGGAGTGCCTCCTTGAGCCAGTAAACGACATGCTCCAGTGCCTCGCCGTAGAGACCGCCCACTTTATAGACGCGCTCTACTAATTGAGAATTGAGAATTGAGGATTGAGAATTATCCGCTTTAACCAATTGCGAGTTCAGACCGATCCACAGCGGTTCGGGACTGTTGTCCTTATGGGCAGCGTACCATGCCTCTGCTTCAGCCTGCGTTACGCCCTCGCCGTAGTAGTTGCCGGCAGAGTTGAGCACCAGATCCACACCGTCCTGTGCGGTCGTACGTTTGGGCATAACAGCCGGATCGAACATGACCGGCAGGATAGCTGGGTCGTAGGTCACGCCCGCTTTCTCGCAAGCGTTAACGAACCACTCCTGGCTGAACTCAGGCAGGAACTTATCTTCGCTGTAATGGTGGTGAATACCATTGGAGAACCACACACGCTTGAGATATTTCTCAAATACCGCCCAATCTTGGTCGGTACATTGTACTTTGTCCCTTTGTACATAGAGCGCTTCCAAGGCTCTTCTGATACGCAGATTGTAGCGTCCGTTCTGGTCGAAGAGGATGTCGCGACCCCATAAAGCCGCCTCACTCAGACAATAGACGAGTTGCTTCTGTTGCAAACTCAACGAATCAAACTCCGGCACGTCATAGCGCAGGATCTCCAGATCATAAAACTTATCCACGTTGTATTGGAATGCTTGTGTTTGCTCTTTCTTTTGGCAGGCTACAAGCATCAACGCCGCAGCCAAAACGATAAAATAATTCTTCTTAGCCATAAAGGAAAAGAAATTTTTTCTTTGCCCATATTGGGCACGATTAACTTCGTTTTTCTCTGCCGCAAGGGCGCGATTAACTTCGTTGTTCATCAGATTCTCTCAAGTACTGTGCGTACCAACTCTTTGATACGGGGTTTGTAGTCGGTGTTCGCGGCTTCGATCTTACGCTGTGCGATGACGCAGCAGACGGTCATGGCGCGGTGACCCATATGGAGTGCCAGACCGGCGATACAGGAACCTTCCATCTCATAGTTGGTGATTCGCTGACCCTCATAACGGAAAGCGGATATCTTCTCGTTGATATCAGGCACCGCCAGACCCACGCGCAGGACACGTCCCTGCGGACCGTAGAAACCGTTGGCAGCGATCGTGCAGCCGCGCATCATGTCATCTTTGGCGATACGGTCCACCAGTTCGGGATTGGCTGCTACCACATACGGCACTGCCGCCTTTTTCGGATAGCCCACAAAGTCCACAAAAGCCTTCTCAAATCCCAGGTCGGCGATCTTGTCGCGGTTCTCATAGAACGCCAGCACGCCGTCGAAACCGATGGATTTCTGGCTGACCAGAAAAGTACCCAGAGGAATGTCCTCCTGCATACCGCCGCATGTGCCGATACGGACAATATCAAGCACCCGTTTCTCGGCTTTCTCCGTACGGGTAGCGAAGTCGATATTCGCCAGCGCGTCAATCTCGTTCATGACGATATCGCAGTTGTCGGTGCCGATTCCGGTCGAGATACACGAGATACGTTTGCCGTGGAACTTACCGGTAATGGTATGAAACTCGCGACTCTGAACGTCGCACTCGATTGAACCTTCGTCGAAGAAGGATGCTACCATATTAACTCGGTCCTGGTCTCCCACAAGAATCACTTTGTCTGCCAGGAACTCCGGTTTAAGATGTAAATGGAACGCAGAACCATCCGCATTGATGATCAACTGCGAAGCAGGGAATGTTTTCATAATATTGAATATTTTGTTATTTTTCAATAATAGGGTCCCCGAAAATTTTAATTTTTGGGAAAGCGGAGGCAATGGTCGCACTTGCCAATTAGCGGAGCGGTTTGGCTCTTGCGATCCATTTGCCGAACGCGACTATGCTTCACCGCCGGTAAAAGTAAGCGGGAGAGTGCTGCCGTGAGCAGGACCTCCGACAGGATTGATTGTTCCGAATTTCTGCTCGTATTGGGCAATGTTGTTTTGCAAAGCACCAAGGATCTTCTTTGCCTGGTCAGGTGTTACCACTACCCGTGACACTACGTTTGCCTGAGGCATGCCCGGCATAATTTGAGCAAAATCCAGTACGAACTCCGTCGGCGTATGTGCTATCAATGCCAGATTGGCAAATACTCCTTGTGCTTTATCAGGAGTGATGTTAATGTTTAATTGTTTCTTTTCCATATCCTTTTTTATTATTTATATTACCATTTGTTATTTCGTTTCGGGACTATGAGGATCCATAGGTTGACCAGCGGCAACATGATGTCAAACCACAGGACGCTGAACATATTGAACCTCTCCAACCCCATTCGCCGCGCCGAGACATTGAGGATAGCCGTCTGCATGATCCACCGGATGAAAAAG
Source organism: Paludibacteraceae bacterium (assembly GCA_017471285.1). Classification (GTDB taxonomy): domain Bacteria; phylum Bacteroidota; class Bacteroidia; order Bacteroidales; family Paludibacteraceae; genus Colicola. The sequence continues at coordinate 6,929 of JAFUUZ010000037.1, forward strand.
AGCCCAAGAGCTACCATGAACGGTATGGCAGGGAGTGCAAGGGAGGTTGGACAATAGAGTACAGATACCGCTATCACAGCCGCATAGAAAAGCCCTCTGGTCATAGGTTCTACTCCTAACCGCATTTTGGTGCTTTCCTTGTATGCCGGCGAGACGGAGAGATGGCGCCGCTTCTGCTGAAGCCATTCCCGCATCGTCTTCTTGGAGAGCGACCATGTATAACTCTCGGGCGAGAGCACAACTGCCGTGTTCTTTTTGGTAGCTACATGGTTCACAAACAGGTCGTCGTCTCCAGCCACTCTGTTCATCAGATGGGTGAAACCGCCCGACTCAAAGAAAAGCGCCTTGCGGTATGCTAAATTCCGTCCCACGCCCATATACGGATGACCGCAAAGCGCTGCTCCCAAATAATGTAAGCCATTGAATAATGTATCGTATCGCACCAGACGGTTCACGAAACCTTTTTCCGCGAAATACGGACTGAATCCCAAGACAATATCCTTTGTACTTGGTACTTGGTCACTTGGTACTTTCCCGAAGCCCTGCATCATGGTCCGGATCCATTGGTTGCTCTCCGGCACACAATCCGCATCGGTGAGCAGCAGATAGTCGTATTTCGCCGCCTTGGCTGCCAATGTGAGAGCCAGTTTCTTGGTAGAACCCACCCGTGCCCCGTAGGGGACAAAAGTCATATGCAGCCGCGGGTCATGAACCATGTACCGCTCTATCATCGCGCGCGTCTCGTCCTCCGAGCCGTCGTCCACCACAATCACTTCATACTCCGGCCAATCCTGCGTCAGGATAGCCTGCAGATACTGCGAGATGTTATACGCCTCGTTGTGTGCACAGAGCACCACCGACACGCCCGTGACATTTTCCATCGGGTCTGCCGCCACCGGACCCTTTTTCCTGTCTCTTCTTATCCTACGCGCAGGAGCAGCCATATAACGGGCATAGAAATACAGTTGAGCAAGGAACAACACGCCCAAAACACCGATAGACACCCAGTCCGATATGTCCAAATATTCAACTGCCACCCTTCAATTCTTAGCCCACAAGGGGCACGATTATTTCTCACTTTTCAATTTTCACCTTGTACACGTGCGAACTGCTTCCGTCTTCCGCCTTGACGGTGATCACCCATGGCTTGCCGTTGATCTCACCGGGAACAACCGTCATTTCCTGGCTGTCCAGCTTGCGTCCGTTGAAACGTGCTTTCTCGCCTTTCATATTGGTGAGAGTGCCAATACCGCGGTAGCCGGCGATTTGAATCGTTTGCGCTTCGCTGTTTGAGAGTTTGTAGGTTTGCTCTTTCTCGCTGTTGGGGTCAAAATCCTTCCACTCTTTGCCGTTGACCAGCAGTTTGTCTATTTTGGAAGAATAGATCAGCTCCACGTCGTCCACGTAGAGCGCATTGCCGTCGTATATACCGTCGTTAGCCCGGAAGGCTGGATAGTTGCCGGCTGAGAAGATCACATTGCACATGGACGGTTTGGCATTACTCATATAGAGAATAGGCACTTTGATCCGGGTCCACTCTTCGTATTTGGCACGTGCTCGGTGCCATCCTTCGGCTATCTGCTTTGCCGGCTGTTCCACGCCGAACTCATTGCCGTCTGTTGCGCGCCGGATATCCGACTCCTCGTTGATGCGCTCGGTCGTGGTGGCTGTACCTTTCTTGTTCTTGTATTGGCTGCTCTTGGATGTACCCTGCCAGGAATAGAACAGCAGATGAAAATCTTCGTCGTTGGTCCTAGGTCCGACACGTTTGATCCAGACACTCATCGTGTCAGGCCGGTGGATCCACGCGATTCCTCCTTCCGTTCCGGCGGTAGCGCCGCTCACATTCAGCCCTTTCAGGTACTGCCACGGCCGGCCTAATGACACATAACCGGGACCCGTCGCGCCGATACCCAGCTTAGGTATTCCCACTGCGCGGTCTTTCACATAAGCGCAATAGCCCGACCGACCGGGTTTCCGGTATAAAAAAGTGAACTTAAAGCCCGCCTGATTGACATTCGAGCCGTGCCATTGGGTCAACTGGATATCACCATTGAATTTGTCTCCCCAACTCTCGAAATGAGGATCCGGCAATTGCTGGGCTGACACACCCATAAACGCGCCGAGAAGCGCCAGTACGAAGATTTTTCTTTTCATATGCATTAATTTCGCTACAAAATTACAACTTTTTTTGCATATATGCAAACTTTTTACTACTTTTGCAAAGGATTTATACAATTATTGTGCCTATGGCGAATGTTTTTGGAGACAAATGGAGTTTCACCAGCTTTGGTGAGTCGCACGGAGCGGCGATAGGCGGAGTGCTGGACGGCGTGCCTGCCGGGTTGCATATCTCTATGGACCTCATCCGCGAAGAATTGGAGCGTAGAGCCGGGAAAGGGACAAAGGGGGCCAGGTGGGCAGTACCAAAGTACCAAGGAGTCTCTCCCCGCGCACTGCGCGAGCCCGATGAAGTGGAATGGCTCTCAGGAGTCATAGAAAGTGACCAAGTGACCAAGGACCAAGGACTAAGTGACCAAGGACCAAGTGACCAAGTACCAAGTGACCAAGTGACCAAGGACCAAGGACTAACCACCTTAGGCACCCCCATTGCATTCCTCATCCGCAATAAAGATGCACGGCCCGAAGACTACGAATTTCTCAAACACTCCTACCGCACCGGACATGCCGACCAAACCTACGAGCAGAAATACGGCATCCGCGACTGGCGTGGCGGCGGCAGGGCTTCCGCGCGCGAGACGGCAGGACGTGTAGTCGCCGGATGTATCGCCAAGCAAGCCTTGCGGCTCAAAGGCATCACTATCCATGCCGCTTTGATCCGGGTGGGCGCAGAGACCGACCCTGCCCAATTCGCTGAGACCATAGCCGCATACCAACGTGACGGCGACTCGATAGGCGGAATCATAGAATGCCGCATCAAGGGACTGCAAGCCGGAGTAGGCGAACCGATCTTCAACAAACTGCAGGCCGAACTGGCTTTTGCGGTCATGAGCATCAATGCCTGCAAAGGATTCGAGTACGGCACCGGTTTTGAAGGTGTGACGCAACCCGGCTCCGCTATCAATCATATCTCCGGAGGCATTGCCGGCGGCATAGCAGACGGCACGGATATCACCTTCCGCTGCGTCTTCAAACCCACCCCATCCACGCCCAAAGCGCTGGCTAAGGGACAAAGGGGGCCAGGTGGGCAGTACCAAAGTACCAAGGTCGGTCGCCATGATGCGTGTGTGGCGGTACGCGCCGTGCCCGTCGTAGAAGCCATGGCAGCTCTCGCATTGATACAGCTTTTGTAAGAAATGGCCGAAAAGGGATCATAGGTCAAAGAATCCCAACTGACTGATAGCCAATAACATTCTGGCGATATATCCGCTGTCCGGTTCGCTATACCGGAAGCCAAGGCGCAACAGCACTTGCGAGGTGTACTCGTTATCACGGTCCACTTGCTTCGAAGGCTGTCCGTTCGCCATGTTCTGATAGGCGAGCATAGTGGTTAGCAGGGCTGCTTTCTTAGGATCCGCAGCGGCTTGCTGAACCAACGCGCCGAACTCCATAGACTCGACAAAACGTATATCCGTACCTATTTTCTTCAACTCGTTGAGCACATCGCCCAACAAGCGCGTATGGGTGTTGTAAGGCTGGAAGACCGTACAGTCATCCGGAGTCGTAGCCAACAGGACGATGGCCCGCGCCGTCTCGTTGATAGGCGAGAACTCGGTAGGCGAGTCGTACTGCTCATAGGGGCAGCAGCCTAACATATGGAAGATCTTGATACGGCCCATATAGCTGTTGGTGGAGAAATTGACTTGGAACTCGCCGTCGTAACTGCGTGCCGCGAGGTTGCCCACACGCATAATCTTTGCCTTGAGCCCCTTATGCGCCACAGCGTCCAGAATAAGGCGGTCGGCAAGGAACTTGGAGTGCATATACTGGTTGCCCAGAAACTGGCCGAAATAGATATTCCGCTCCGTCAGGACAGGTGCCGGCACATTATTCCCGATCCATATACCTCCGGTGGAGGTGGTGGACACATGCACGAGCCGCGCGCCGGTAGCCAGACAGAAGTCCACGCAGCGTTGTGCACCGCCGATATTCACATCTTCAATATCCGTGCCTTTGGAGAAATGCTTCACGTTCGCGGCGCAGTTGAAGACGGTCTGAATGCTGATATCTGACAGCAGATGGCTGAAATCATTCGTCACATCGCCGTTGACGACGAACAAACGCTTGCCGAAGAGGTCGTCGAAACGACGGCTGAAATAGTAGAATAGCAAGTTGCGTACACGACGCTCGGCATCGTGCTGGTCCTTGCCGCGCACAAGACAGGTGATTGTCTCGGCATCGGAGTCGATGAGTTCCTTGAGCACATGGATACCGAGGAAACCTGTGGCACCGGTCAGAAGAACATGACCTAAGCCATCTACCATTTGACCATTTAGGAAGGTGGCTAAAGTGTTCTTTTGGAGCAGTGCGTTGATGGGTTCGTAATCAAAATCCGTAATGACCGTATCGGGTGCATCGCTGTCATTTTCCTTTTTGCCATTTACCATCTGCGCCAACTGCCGCGGCGTAGGATGGCTGAAGAGGTCGGCATACGCGATATGCTGTCCGCCTTTCTCCGCCTCGATGATGACACGTGTCACCATGAGCGACGTGCCGCCCAGATCGAAGAAATTATCCGTAGCACCTACTTTCTCCAGGGTCAAGACATTCGCAAAGATGTCCGCAAACAGTTTCTCCGTCTCATTGGCGGGTTCTACTATTGTACTTGGTACTTGGTCCCTTTGTACCTTGGGAAGCGGTAACGTTTTCCTATTGACTTTCTGGTTCTGGTTAAGCGGAATAGCGTCAATCTGCATCGTAGCAGCAGGCACCATGTATGGCGGTTTGGTCTCGCGTATGAAGGCATTGAGCGCCTGCACATCAATCTTCTCGTCGCTGACGATATATGCCGCGATAAATTTACCGCCATTGGGGTAATCGAACGCCTGCACGGTAGCATCTTTGATACCGGGGAACTGACGTATCACCGTCTCCACCTCTTTCAGTTCGATACGGAACCCGCGAATCTTGACCTGTCCGTCGCGCCGTCCTACAAACTGAATGTTGCCGTCCGGCAGGTATCGTACAATATCTCCGGTTCGATAACAACGCACCTTAGTACTTGGTACTTGGTCACTTGGTACTTCTACAAACGTCTCTGCGGTCTTTTCGGGCAGGTTCAGGTAACCGCGTCCTACTTGCGGACCACTGACCCATAACTCGCCTGCGGCACCGAGCGGCAGACGCCGGCCGTTGGTATCCATGACGAACAGTTGCAGATTATCCAGCGGTTTGCCGATAGGGATATGCTGCTCGTAGCCGTCCAGACAATAGGTGGTGGTGAAGATAGTACACTCGGTCGGACCGTAACCGTTATGCATCTTGTAGTTGGTTGGCGGCGTGAGGGCAGCCAGTGCTTCACCGCCCACAGACAGATGTCTCAGACTATGGCACTCCACATTCGTAGCGAACTGGAATCCTATCTGCGTGGTCATGAACGAGTGGGTCACTCCCTCTTGGTCAAAATAGCGTCCCAACTCCGGCAGGTTCAGTCGCATGTCTTCGGGAATGATGCACACCGCCGCTCCGCAGGTCAGTGCCGGGTACATATCCATCATATTGGCATCGAAACCAAACGAAGCATATGCCGCCAATTTATCACCTTCATGCAGGTCGTAATAACGGTGGTACCAGTGGCAGAACGCCACTAGGTTGCGATGCTCCAGCATCACGCCCTTCGGCACACCCGTAGAACCGGAAGTATAGAGGAGAATAAAGAGGTCGGAAGGTTTCGTCTCGGTATTTCGGTATTCCGATATACCGGTATTTCGGAGTTCCTCCAGCTCTTTCTCTGTCAGCAGCATGCAGCTGTTGCCGTCCTGCTGCATATAATTGAGTCGCTCTTCCGGATATGAGGGGTCAAGCGGCATGTACGCGCAACCGGTTTTGAGCACGGAGAGCGCGCCGATGGTCATCCATTCGGAGCGTTCCACTTTGATAGCAATGACATTCGTTGTCGGGTGCAGCCCGGCGGCTATGCGGTCGGTTATCTCATCCAGCTCGCGATAGGTGATTCGTTTGTCGCGGAAGATGACAGCGATGTTATCCGGCGTCTTCGCCACCTGTGTTTTGAAGAGCGAGAGTATGGTCTGCGTGTCATCATAGTCCACGTGGGTCTCGTTGAAACTATCCAGCAGCGCTGTCTGTTGTTCATCTATCAGCGAGACGGAGCGCAACGGGGCTTTGGTATCCTTGGCGAACGCACTCACGGCATTGCTTACCGACTGGGCGAGGCTCTGCATCATCTCGCGGCTGTAACGGCCGTTGTCGTATTCAATCGCCACAGAAGGTTTGCCATCCACCTCCACGATATAGAACGCTATCTTGAACTTCGGCACGTTCAGTTCCATGTTCTCCGTCTCAATCGCCTGTCCCTTCACCTTGTATTCGGAAAGGACGCCGAGCTGGTAGGCGTACATGATTTCTGCCGTCAGGTCGTAGTCAGCGGCTATCTGTGCAAACGGGTAGTTCTCATGCGAGAGGGTCTGCTCGAATTTCCCGCCTGTCTCCCGAACGAACTGCTCCACGCTCTGCGTGCCTATCTTGCTGCTCAATGCAAGCGTGTTCACCATCATGCCAATCGTGTTCGCCATCTTGAGGTTGCTCCGGCCGTTGGAGATAGTGGTGATACAGAGGTCGTCGTTGTTCGCAAACCGCGCGAGCGTGTAGAATACTGCCGCGAGTGTTGCACCGGCGGTGGTCACGCCTGCGGTTTTTGCCACCTGCTCGGCAGCCTGCAGATTCATTGGCGCATAGACCTGCCCTATCTCGCCGTCTTTGGGGTTGGTCAGGTCTGCCGGTAGCTCCGTCACGCCCTCCACTTCTGCCAACTGCGAGTGGAAGAACTCTTTGGCTGCTGCGTGTTCCGCACTGTTCTCTGCGGCTTGTTCCTCAGCCACAAACTCGGCATAAGAGCACATCTCTGGTTCGATGGTCCCGCCGTTCAGCAATGCGCACAGCTCATTGAAGAACACATCATACGAAGCGCCGTCGCATACCAAATGGTGCATGTCGCAATAGAGATACAGAGCCTTTTCGGTCTGCACGATGCTGAACCGGAAGAGTTGGTCTTTCGAGAGATTGAATGGCTGCACGAACTCCGCACGATAGGCATCCAACTGCGCTTCTTGCAAGTCAATCGTCTCCAGCCTCAGCTCTTGGCCTCTGTCTATCAGTTGCTCCACTCCGGTATCGTTCGTCCGGAAATGTACGAACAACTCAGGGTGGTTTCGTACCACTTGTTCTACTGCCGCACGCAGTTCCTCCGCACGGACTCCCTCCGGTAAACGCGCGCGCATGGGAATATTATATAGTGTCGAAGTGGGGTTCTTCATGCACTCGAAATAGACGCCTGTCTGCGCGTGGCTGAGAGGGAATGAGACCGCTTCGCTCAAAGTAGAAGGAGTCTTTTGACTTTCGACTTTTGACTTTTGACTGCCATCCATCATCGCCTTCAATATCTCGTTTTCGATAACCTGGATGTTCGCCCCTTTGATAAGCAGTTTGGCATCAAGTTGCACGCCGAAACGCTTATAGACCTGCGTTGCCAGTTTGATAGCGGAGATAGAACTCAGTCCCACGTATCTCAAGTCGGTCATGATTCCGAAATCGCTGTTCCCCACGATACCGGCGACCATGTCACGCAACTGCTCCTCCAATACATTTAGCGGTGCTGCCTCCTTCGTACATTGTACATCGTCCCCTTGTACTTTAGGAAGCGGTAACGCTTTCCTATTGACTTTCTGGTTCTGGTTGAGCGGAATAGCATCTATCTGCATCGTGACAGTCGGTACCATATAAGGTGGTTTCTGGTCCATGATAAAGGCATTGAGCGCCTGAATATCAATCTGTTGGTCAGAAACGATGTATGCTGCGATGAACTTACCGCCGCCTTCCGGGAAATCAAAGGCCTGAACGGTAGCATCCTTGATACCCTCAAACTGGCGGATAACCGCCTCTACCTCTTTCAGTTCAATACGGAAACCGCGGATCTTGACTTGTCCGTCTTTGCGTCCGACGAACTCGATGGCTCCGTCTTCGCGGTAACGCACGATGTCGCCTGTCTTATATACGCGAACCTTTGTACCTGGTACTTTGTTACTTGGAACTTCCACAAACGCCTCTGCGGTCCTCTCGGGTTGGTTGAGATAACCGATACCTACCTGCGGTCCGGCTATGAGCAGTTCGCCTGCGGCACCCCAAGGTACACGCTTGCCGTTCTTATTGACAATAAAGAGTTCGGCTGTGTCGTTCGGATAACCGATAGGGATGTTCGGTTCGTTCTTCTCCACCCAGAAACTGGATACATAGACGGTACATTCCGTCGGACCGTAGCCATTCCACAAATGATAGGATGGCGGATTCAATGACATCAGTTTTTCGCCACCCACGCCGAGACATTGGAATCCGGGTATCTCGGGATAGTTGATAGCCATCTGCGTGCCTACTTGGGTCGTCATGAAAGAGTGCGTGATACCCTCTTTGACAAAATAGTCATATATGCCATCCAGATCAAAACGTATATCTTCGCCAATAACATATATGGCTGCGCCGGCATACAAACATCCCCATAGATCCATCATATACGCGTCAAAACCGTAACCGGCATACGTAGCGTACCGGCTCTCGGGCGTAAGACCTATATGATGAGTATGGTAATCGCAGAAAGTGAGGATGTTCTGTTCGCTCAGCATCACGCCTTTCGGTGTGCCCGTTGTTCCCGATGTATAAAGCAGTATGAACGCATCTCCGCCTTCATATTTAGCGGCGTCCTGACGCATGAACTCCAGCCGCTCGGCAGGATAGGAACTATCCAGCGGCATGGCAGTAAAGCCTGCTTTGGCAATAGCGAGCGGCACTATCACCATCTGTTCGTTACGCGGCACGGAATAACCCATCACATGCTCGCCGCAAGGATAGAAACTTTCATCTTTTAACTTTAGACTTAGTTCATCCGTGAGCCGGTCCACTTCCGCATACGTCAGCCGCACATCGCCTGCCACAACGCATATGGCATCCGGCCGTTCGGCGACGTGTTGCCGGAAATGCGCGACGAGGGAGTCTCCTTCGATATTCCGGCATCTTGATATTTCGGGGTTGCGAAGGTCCAGCCACTTGATCTGTTCTTCATCGCAATACTCCATCTCACTCACGTTCTCCGCCGTGACCATCGAACGGAGGATCATGCTATACGTCTTAGCCAGCTCGTGCATGAACGCATCGGAGTAGTCGGCTTCGCTATAACTGAGTTTGAGGAGATAGTGCGCATCGGCTTCCAACAGTTCGGCACAGAGTTTCCATCCCGGAACGGGTTTGCGGAGATCTACGAACGGTACCAACCGCTCCCCTAAACGCAGGGAACGTTTGTCGTTGATCACCGGTCCCTGATAGACGAACATCACTTGGTTGTTGAGTCCCAGGTCCCGCACCGCATCCGGATAGGCATAATACCGGTATTTCTGCGTCTGCTGTAACTGCGTATCCATCCCCGCCAACAAGTGCTGCAGGCTGACTGGCGACGGCTGATTGCTCCAGGACAGAAAGACCGGCAGTGTATGAACCATCATCGTCACCGAGCCCCATGTTCTTCTGTCCGTCCGACCGAAGAAAGCGGTGCAGTATGAGGCTTTTTCTTCGGCGCTATAGGCAGCCAGCAACAGTCCCCAGGCAGCCTGCATGATAACGCTCTCTTTGGCGCCAAACCGTTTCTCTATCGCTTGCACTTCCTCTTTGGTCACCGTCAGCGGATACTGCTTATACCTGAAACCCGAAGGCCGGTCGCTGATACCCCACTCCGCCTGCGGAATGGGCAGACTGTCCGTTTCTGCTGCCTCTGCAAACTCACGAGCGTACCATTCGCGGACTTCGGTCATCTGTGCTTCATCGGCACGCTGAGCCGCCTCTGCTTGTGCTATCGCTGCCCCGTCCATCAGCTCGCCGGACAAAGCCTTGCCTTCATACGCGCGGCTGATATCACGCAGCAGTACCGTCATCGAGAACCCGTCCGAAATCACATGGTGAAGATCCAGATAAAGATATTTACCATTGGGACATTTACCATTTACCATTTGGTATATTTCCGCGCGATACAGCCTCTCTCCGTGTATATCCATCGTGCGGGCGAAGGTCTTCCGAGCTTCCTCCCACTCTGCTTCTGATACCGTTTTGACCTCAACCACAGGCGTTTTCCCCTCTCCATAAGAGAGGAGCGGGGTTAGGTTTTCCCCGTCCGGTTCTATATGCCCCAGGATATACGGGTGGGCGCACAAAGCGTCATAGACCGCCTGCTGCAGCCGCTTTGTATCCGTGTCCTCGGGAAGAGGGAAAAGTACGGGGTTCTGGTAATTACGTGCATCGTCAACCGATGCCTCACAGGCATAATACACGCCTAATTGCGCTTGGCTTAACGGACTTTTCATGGCTTTCTACTTTTTGCTTTCGACTTTCTACTCTATCTCAAAGATATTCCGGAATCCGCTCATACGGAATATGTCTGCTACGTCTTCATTCAAATGGCAAATCCGGATACTGCCGCCTTTGGCTTCGCTCTCGCGCTTGAGTTGCATAAAGAATCGCAAGCCGGCCGAGGAGATATACTCCAGTTCCGTACAGTCGATCACCAATGCATTGTCGGCTATATCCAGCACTTGTTGCAGTTCGTCGGCCTGTTCGGTGGTAGCTACAGTGTCCAGTTCGCCGATGATGCGAACGATTGTTTCGTCTTTCGATTGTTCAATAGTGATGTTCATATCAGATGTTTTTTATTATGGTCAATTCATTTTGATTATCCATGCGGCGGTAATGAAGTTCGTCCGCCATCTGCCGCAGCAAAGCGATACCCAGTCCTCCGATCTGCCGTTCTTCCGCATTTTTGGCAGTATCCACCTCTTTTTGTGCAGTAGGGTCAAAAAACGTGCCGTTATCGGAGATCTTGATACAAAATTGTCTTTCGGTTTTCGACTTTTGACTTTCGACTTTCAACTCTATCGCCGTCGCCTGCGAATAGTTGATGATATTCACAACCGCTTCTTCCAACGCCACTTCCAGGCGCTTGAGCGTCCGTTTGTCGAGTCCGGCACACAGTCCGTAATTATGCAAAGCCGTTCTGAATACCGGCAGTTGGTCCAATCTGTTTTCCAGATGTAGGGTCAAAGGTTGTACATCATTGGTCAGGCGGATGGTCATTATGGTCATGTCATCTGTCTGCTCGGCTCTGCCGATATAACGGACACATGCTTTTCGGATGGCGTTTATACTGTCGCTGCCTGCAAGCGGGATGGTCTCTGCCGCCATTTTTCTCCACCTCTGTACTCCCAGCATCTCCCGTTTTTCGTTTCTGGCTTCTGTTATGCCGTCCGTATAGAGAACCAAGGTCTCATTTTTGCCAAGCATGGTGCCTTGTTCTTCAAAACGAAAGGTAGCTTTGTAACCCAATGGGATGTTCGGGATGACGTCCAACTCCTTTGTACTTGGTACTTCGCCGCTTAGTACCTTAATTGGTGGCAAGTGTCCGGCATTACAGTACAACACCTCTCCTGTAGGAATATGCAGGCGTCCGATAAAAGCCGTGACGAACATCATGGAGGGGTTGTTGTCGCTCAGCACAGCGTTAATGTCTTCCATAATGGATTTGGGAGATTGCAATCTTCGCACCGTGGATCGGAACAAATTGACCGTAGCACTCATAAACATCGCTGCAGGCACACTCTTCCCACTCACATCGCCGATGATGAAATAGAAATCATCACCTTTTCTATAGAAATCATAGAGGTCCCCTCCTATTTCTCGCATCGGCTCCAGTGCTGCCTGTACTTCAATATCGGACCATCTGTCTTCTATTTTAACCTTCCCGCGTTCACCGATCCGCAGAATCCCCTTCTGAATACTACTGGCAATGCGCAACTCCTTCTCCAACACCTTGTTTTCCGTTTCAGCACGGGCATATTCTGTTTGGTCCTGCCATAGACGGCGAATGAGCAGTCCTGCTACCAATATACCTATAACGAGTACGATAAACGTAATCAGCGATACCCTGATCATACCATCCCAAATATGGTGATTCGGGACTGCTATTACCAACATCATTTCAGCCGGAGAAAGTGCTTTTTCCGAGACGATCATCTTATCCCAATTATCCGCTTCTCCGGTCTGCACAATCAAAGTGCCGCCGGGACCATACAACTGACACTCCGCATCTTCGTACGGGCGGGCTTCAAGTAATACCTGTTTTGCCCATGACAATGCATAGTCCGCGGCCGCTACGCCCATCACATTATGGTCGTCGTCATATGCCTTAAGCGAATAGGTGAAAATGAGACTGTCAGTGTCGTAATCCGTATAAGACTCGCTCCAAAAACCTTTGTCATCGCTCCGCATGGCACCTTTGTACCAATCGCGTTCAAAATAATCGAACTTCGTCTCTAAATGATAACTGATTATGGAGTCCTGACTTGCCCGGAACGCACAAACCGCATAATGTTTGCCTTGATCGGGAAAATAATTGGGAGTATAGCAGAAATAGCAACTATATAAATACGGGAAACGCCATAGAACGGTTTCTATGTGATTGTATAGTGCCACTGTGTCTTTCCCGTTCCGGGGCAGATAACTCGCTATCTCCGATACGGCATCGCTCATGTCATGCAACTCATAAATCACATCCTTCTGCGCCAGTTCCATCTTGCCATCTATCCGCTCCATGATGTCTGCCTTGCTGCGCTGATAGGACAACACGAACTGAATCGTCATGGCAATGACGAGAAAAACAGCGGATGCTATCGGTAAAGACTTGATTCGCATATTTGCATTCAAAAGACCGGTCGGCCGGTAATGTCGTATATCTTTTCTCCAAGGCGAATGTAAAGCCGCCCCTCACGAAGCACTTTCACGCAATGTACATCCCTCTTCGTGTTTTCTATGTCTGTTTCGCTGTTTGGCTTACGCGCCATGCGGATAGCCGCTATGCCGCCGTCACCGCTGGTCTGCGCGGAAGCGATGGTCAGCATGAACGGAGCCGGTTGCTGCACATTCAGGGTCAAGCCTGCCTTCACAAACTTGGTCTTGGAGCCGAACTCTACACCGTTGATATAGAACCGCACGTCGCGTTCTGTGCCCGAGAACGGGGTCAGATAGAGCGTGTCGCATGCCGGCAGGAAGAGTTCCACATGCGTCTTGCCCGCTATCTCACGGCTGTAGTCGCTGTCGGTTTTGGAGAACTTCCATTTCTTGGTCCCGTCCCATCCATAGGCACTCTTGACCCACTTCTCTGTGCCGTCGAAGACGATTTCCTTAGCGGAGAACTCAACCGGTGTCACGGGTTGGATATCCAGCGTATAAACGGCGGTCGTCCCATTCAGAGCGGTGATAGTGACGGTATCGTTTGTCTGCGCCCAAGTGGCACCCGCTGACAGAAGGCAGCTGTCAATAACGGGCACGGACGTTCCTGCCAGATACCATCCGCGGATGACCGTCTCGCCTTCGTTGATATAGGCGTAGTAATGATTGCTCAGGATGACCTCTCTGATTGCTCTTGCCGTCGAGTCAATAGTCTCGGGGATAGTGTCAATGGACGGAGTCCCTGGAGTCGTTCCGCCCCATCGCACATACTGATAGATAGGCGTGTCTTTCTTGCTGTCCGAGGTCGTGTAGAACAGCGAGTCATTCAGCCATGCCAGCGACTCGCCCTGTTCCTCTTTCTGATATGCCATCACCTGCATTGGGTTGCGTAAGGCAGTTGCGCTCAGGCTTTCTGCTCCCTGACGCTCCCAGAGAAGGATATATTCCTCGTTCTTGATTGCCATCCAGTGACCATCCGGAGTGATATCTCCACCATTGGCTAACTTGAACTTGGAGCCGTTACCCAGCGCGCAGACTTCCGTCAGACGCTGTACGCCCGTTCCGTACGTGGTAGAGAATGGCAACTTATACAGATGGCACACGCCGTCCACTTTGTCGGCGATGTAGAACATCTGCTCCACATTGTCATACATCAGCGTCTCGGTGTTGTGCGCCGTATTGTCCGGATAACCGAAGCGGATCGTATTGACCGTCACATTCTGCGTGCCGGAACTGATGGCAGGTTCCTCGAAATAGAAGATATAATACTGGTCATTGAAAGCCAAATCATTATCGCCGATAGCACCGATGAAGACATAGTTTTTTCCGTCATAGATACCGGTGGCTATGTCCTCCCAGTCGTCTCGGTCTGTATTCGGGGTGGTCAGATTTACCGTCATTGCCAACGTGCCGTCCGGCTGAATTGCGATGATCTTACGGTTGTCGCCGGTGTTCTCGTCGCCATGTGCCCAGAGGTAACCCGGCGTCTGGCGGGAAGCAGCCAGACCGCTGATTTCTTTCATTGTTTTTTTCTTCATCGTGCCGCACTCGGTACGCGTGAAGTCTGTGTTTTCCTGCAGGGTCGTGCCGTTGTAGTTAATTCCGGCACCCCATGCCATAGTAGCGGACACAAAGCCCGCTACTATAGATATAAGGATGCGTTTCATATCACTTTGTACTTAGTCCCTTTGTACTTAGTTCCTTTGTACTTAGTCCATTGGTTCTTGGTACTTGGTTCTTGGTACTTAGTAACTTGGTTACTTAACCACTACCGGTTTGTATTTCGGCACAAGCATCTTCTTATCTCGCTTGCGCTCGAACGATTATTTTAGTACCACAGGCTGATACTTTGGTACTAAAATCTTCATTACGCACCAGCCGATGAGGTAAGCAACCGCGCAGATGCAGAACACAATCATGTAGGCTGCCGGTTTGCCGGTGAAGCCTGCAAACTTAAAGGCCTCGCCTAATTGGGCTGCATGGTCAAAAAGCATACCCGAACCTTTGTTAATCAGGAACGAGCCTACACCGCCTGCCATGGCACCGATACCGGTGATGGTAGCGACAGCCGATTTCGGGAACATGTCACCCGTGGTGGAGAAGATATTCGCGCTCCAGCTCTGGTGAGCAGCCCCCACGATACCGATGATGATAGCTACAGCCCAAGGACCGTAGATACCGCCAAGCGGCTGTGCGAACAGCGCGAAGATCGGGAAGAACGCGAAAATCAACATCGCACGCATACGGCCTGCATACGGCTCCATGCCTTTCTTCTCCACGAAGATCTTCGGCAGATAGCCGCCGAACAGCGAGATAACCGTTACGATAGCGTACAGCGTGAAAATCAGCGCGATACCCTGCGGGTCGGAAGCCTTGATACCGAACTGGTCCTGGAAATAAGCCGGAGCCCAGAAGAGGAAGAACCACCAAACGCCGTCGGTCATGAACTTGCCAAAGGCAAACGACCAGGTCTGTTTGTGCTTGAAAGCCTCAGCGAAGCTCATCTGTTTCTCCTCTTTCGCCTCCTGCTTCGGAGCGTCTTTCTCGTCTTGGTGGATATATTCGAGCTCAGCCTCATTCACATGTTTGCTCTCTTCCGGTTTGTCATAGACAAAGATCCAGATACCGGCCCAGAGGAAGCCCAGCGCACCGATGATGATGAACGCCCACTCCCAACCGAGGCTCTTCGCCAGCAGAGGAATAGTAGCCGGAGCAGCCAGCGCGCCTACAGACGCACCTGCGTTGAACAGGGCGGTAGCGAACGCACGGTCTTTCTTCGGGAAATACTCTGCGGTCACCTTGATAGCCGCAGGGAAGTTACCCGCCTCACCAAGTCCCAAGATCAGACGGCAGGCAAGGAACAGCCACACACTCACCATGGATATCGAACTCACTATCGCACCGGTTGCATTCAGCAAAGCAGCCTTGTCAGCAACACCTACGATATTCTCGGTTGCCCAACCGCAGCCTGCGTGCATCACAGCGCCTAACGACCATACGACGATGGCAATCAGGTAGCCTTTCTTCGTGCCCATCCAGTCGATGAACTTACCGGCAAAGAGGCAGAAGATAGCATACGCGATAGAAAACACACCGGTGATGGTTCCGTAGTCGGAGTCGGTCCAGTGGAACTCAGGCTGAATAAACTCTTTGAAGGTCAACGACAGAACCTGACGGTCCATGTAGTTGACGGTGGTGGCGAAGAAAAGCATCGCACACATGACCCAACGCCAGTTGGTCATGACAGCTTTTTTAACGTCATTCATTTTTGTTTTGGATTAAGGAGTCAGGAGCCAAGAGTCAAGACCCAAATGAATTTACAATACAAAACATTCAAGTCCTTATTCCTGATTCCTGACTCTTGATTCATTATTTTTTACAATTAGCAATGATCTCGAAACATTCGCGGCATTTCTCCGTTACGTATGCCCAGTCGCCGGCTTTCACCTTGTCGCTCGGGAAGAGTTTGGAGCCCATACCTACGCAGTAAACGCCTGCAGCGAACCATTTCTCCAGATTCTCTTTCTCGGGAGCCACGCCGCCGGTAACCATGATCTTCGACCACGGCATCGGAGCCATCAGACCCTTCACGAGGTTCGGACCTACTACATCGCCCGGGAACACTTTTGTGAAGTCGCAGCCTACCTCCTGAGCCGCACCGATCTCGCTCGGTGTGAGGCAGCCCGGACAGTAGGTCACGCAACGGCGGTTGCAGACCACTGCGATATCTTTGTTGAACAACGGACCAACCACGAAGTTAGCGCCTAACTGCAAGTACAGCGCAGCAGTCGGAGCGTCCACTACAGAGCCGATACCGAGAGCCAGCTCCGGGCACTCTTTAGCCACCCACTTGCTCAACTCGCCGAACACCTCATGTGCGAAATCTCCGCGGTTGGTGAACTCGAAAGCGCGTACGCCGCCCTCGTAGCAAGCCTTAATAACATTCTTACATACTTCTACGTCCTTGTGATAGAACACAGGAACCATCGGTGCAGCGGCAATCTTCGCCATCACCTGAAACTTATCAAACTTAGCCATAATTTTAAGTACCAAGGGACAAAGTACCAAGTACTATTTCGTCTCCTTGGGTTCGTTAATAGATTTTCTTGTTGACACAATTGAACTTATAGTGATTTTAAGTAACTCAGTACACTCGCTAATTATATCCTGCATCCTTTCTGAAGGCAACATTTCACATTCCTCGATCAAGGTTAACCAATGTAAAGTTTCATCCAATTCTTCCTCTACCATTTTTAATTTATTGATAAAGTCTTTCTCGGATTTGGCAATACAAGCGGCTCTATAATTAGCCGAAGGAGAAGTGCCGGAACGGACGATTTGACGCGCGATAGCCATAGCAGAAATGGTATGTGGCATTGCATCTACCATCTTTATTATACGTATGGCAAATTGTTTGTGTCGTTTCTGTAGTTCTGCTCCCTGCATAGCTCCTTGGTACTTGGTACATTGTCACTTTGTCACTTCAATTTATCTCTGAACTCGTCCATTCGCATTGCCACCTGCAAGGCTCAGTACTTCGTCTTCGCTGACGAGGTTGTAGTCGCCGTTGATGGTGTGCTTCAGTGCCGAAGCTGATACTGCGAACTCAAGAGCCTGACCTTGGTCGCCCGGATACTTGAGCATACCGTGGATCAGACCGCCGGAGAACGAGTCACCACCACCTACGCGGTCGATGATCGGGTTGATCTCGTAACGCTTGCTCTGGTAGAACTCCTTACCGTTGTAGATCATCGCTTTCCAGCCGTTGAAGGTAGCGCTGAAGCTCTCGCGCAGCGTCGAAACAACGTACTTGAAGCCGAACTCTTTCATCATCTGCTCGAAGATGCCCTTGTAGCCCTCAGCGTTGGTCTCGCCGCCTTCTACATCTGCATCGGGCTTGAAGCCGAGGCACAGCTCTGCATCTTCCTCGTTGCCGATACATACATCTACGTACTTCATCAGTGGACGCATGATAGAGATAGCTTTCTCGCTGGTCCACAGTTTCTTACGGAAGTTCAGGTCCACCGAAACGGTTACGCCGTGACGTTTTGCAGCCTCGCAAGCCAGTTTGGTGATCTCTGCAGCCTTGTCCGAGATAGCCGGAGTGATACCGCTCCAGTGGAACCATGCTGCACCTTCCATGATCTTATCGAAGTCAAAGTCCTTTGGATCAGCCTCAGCGATAGCGCTGTGAGCACGGTCGTAAATAACTTTCGACGGACGCATAGAAGCACCTGTCTCGCAGTAATACAGACCCACGCGGTCGCCGCCACGAACGATATAATCGTCCTTTACGCCATAACAACGCAGCGAGTTAACAGCAATCTGACCGATCTCATGTTTCGGCAGTTTGGTTACCAGATAAGCCTCGTGACCATAGTTTGCGCACGAAATAGCTACGTTAGCCTCACCACCACCGGGGATGATACGGAAGTGATCAGATTGAATGAAACGGTCTTGTCCCTCCGGACTCAGGCGAAGCATGATCTCGCCCAATGTAATAATTTTAGCCATAGGTTAAATGAATTAAATTGGTTAATATTGTTGTTAATTATAGTTTTGCTTTATTGTGTTTGCGTTTATTTGTTTTATTTATGTTTATATTTGTTATTTCCTTTTTTGTCCGCGATGTTCTGTGTCCGGCACCTCCGTTGCCGGGATCCCCTTCCCGCGGTGTCCTGTGCGCCCACTTGGCTGAGTTCCGCGAGCGGGGTCTCCTCTCTATTTATTACCTTTCCATCCGCGGTGTCATGTGCCCGGCACCTCCGATGCCGGGGTTTCTTCCCCGCATATCCTCTCCGCGATAGCATTGAGAGCCAGGAATCGGTATCGTAGCGCCTCGTGCGGTATATTCCCCGCCTTTGCTACCACCTCCGCTTCTATTTCTGCCTGCTCAAAGAGCTCCTTCTCCGGCTCCAACAGTAGCAATTTCCCCGCTGCGCAAGCCTCGAAATACACGCCTTTCGGCTTAAAATACTTATAGTTTTGGTCCTCCGGTTTCGGAAACCCTTTCTCCAAAAGTACCACCAGCGGATTTCCTGCCTCTCGAATAGCTCTGCATATCTGTTTCTCTCCTTCGGAGATAGCCGCCGAAACAAAGACCATCCCTTTTGCCGCTTCATCCAAACAATCCCCTTTCTTGGCATCTATCTCTGCTTGGTGTAACTTCCGCGAGCATTGGATTACCGCCTTTTGCGGGTAGTCCGCAAGGAATATGTTACCCATAGCCGTAAAACTCATCCCTGCTATCTGCAGATGTTGCCGTATTTTGAACAGCTCTGGATTTGCCCGTTTGAGTGCCAACCGCCGTGGATTATCCTTTATATAATGTATCAGCGCATCCAGCTGCCCCTTGTGGAACAATATCCGATCGTGATACCCTTCCGCCCATAGACCTGTCCGTCTTGCCTGTGTATCGTTCTTTTCTGCCTCACAAAAATCGGCAGCACATGACACCGCTGTTTGTGTTTCTCCCTTCTCCTCCCCGTTTATCCTCTCCGTTTCTGCTCCCTCCCCGCGGTGTTCTGTGTTCGCGAGTTTCGCGAGCGAATTCCAATACCCCCTGTTGCATCCAAGTTTGAATCCGCTAACGACGGATGTCAGATGCACCGGTATCGCCTCTTCCACAAACAGCAGCAGGTGCAAATGGTCGGGCATGATCTGCCTGCATAGGATGCGTATCTGCGGATATATCTCCGTTATATGCTCTGTCTCCTCTAATACGGCTCGTCCGGTCTCTGTTACTACCGCACGCACTCCGCTCTCATCTTCCTCTATCGTGCACAGCAACGGCTGCCTGTCCCGTACTACAAGCGTGAGCATATATATCCCTCGTCCTTTGTAATCCCATCCCTCGCATCTCCGTTGCATGGAATGGCTCACCTCTTTATATATGCGATCTTCTTCCGCCACTTCGTTTCTTTTTATAGAGATTTCATTGTTTCCCTCTTCTCGGTCTCCCATCCTTCCTTCCACCTGTCTTCCATTAGTCTCCATCGGATGCTGATCGGGTGCTCATCGGATGCTCATCGGGTGCTCACTATGACGTCGCCCTGACATCTACGGGAGAATACCCTGCTTTCATCCTTTCATTGTCCCCTGTAGCGGCTTGCCGCGTCCTGTAGGCCGCAGGCCGTCCTTTATCCTTTACCCTTACGCTCCTCGCTCAACTCATGCTTGATATAATCGTACAGCCTCCCTTGTATAGGCTTGTTATATTTCCTTGCCTTCCGCACAGCCTCCTCATATCGTGCCTGCCATTCCGCCTTACGCACCGGATCATGCATGATAGCCTTTGTCGCCGCCATCAGTTCTGCAAAGGCTTTTGCCGTTGGGTGTTCTGCTTTTGCTTTCTTTGCTTTCTTGCTCAACTCCGGCTTCGCACACACGGCAGCCCATTCCCCATTTCCCGGAATCCGCCGTGCATAATGTCTCTGATCCACATTCCCCTGCAAGCTATCCACTATATTCACCCACTTCGCTTTCATTATTTATCTCTCTTCTTTATGCTATTTTCTCAAGTGCTTGTTTCCTCCGTTCATTAGCCCCGAAATAAT
>JAFUUZ010000063.1 GCA_017471285.1 Paludibacteraceae bacterium
CCATATACCTCTAAGCCTTTTTATTAAAGCCGCCAAACAAGTTGTCGGCATGACGGCTTAGAGACCCTGCTACGCTCGGCATAGGATATATACAAGTGCATATCCTCTGCCCTCGCTTAAACGCAGCGTTTGACGATCGATATGGGACCCTTGTTCCAGACTCCGGCAGAGGCAGCTAAGCAGGCGGTGGAGAACGATGTCCATGTACTGGGTGTCTCCAGCCTTGCGGCAGGTCACAAGACCCTCATCCCGCAGGTCATCGAGGAGCTCAAAAAACTCGGCCGTCCGGATATCATGGTTACTGCCGGTGGTGTCATCCCCGCGCAGGACTACGACTTCCTCTACAAAGCCGGTGTCGCTGCCATCTTCGGTCCCGGTACATCAGTAGCTTACAGCGCCTACACGGTAATGCAACTGCTTATGCAGGAATAACCTCACCCCGTCCCTCTTCTCAAGGGAGGGAGAGATAAGAGTGAGCCGCCTTTCCGGGCGGCTCGCTTTGTATCTCGGTCATCTCTCGGTTGTGAGTCGGTTGTCGGTCGGTGGATATCACAAGATAAGACCAAGACAATTTTGACAACAGTGTTGACACAATTAGTTTGCCATAATCTTAGTTATTTCCTTCTGCCCCCAACTTGCGTGCAAAGGTACAACTTTTTTTTGATATATACAAATTAAAGGGATGTTTTTTTTTTCGAACCAAAAATTTGTATATTCCGAAAAAATGTTGTATCTTTGCAGTCGGAAAGAAGGTAAAGGGGGAGGTAAAGGTTATGGGTTATGGGTTATAGGACGCTCGCGGGGCAAGTTACAGTTTAGAGGATTGAGTTTAGATATAGAAAAAGATAAATGGAAGAGTTTGTTTTTTTAGGTTTTAACGGACCCGCATGGATCACGATAGTGACCGTGCTGGCATTGTTCAGCATTCTGCTGTTTACCAAAGTGCGCGCAGACGCTGTGTTCCTGGGCGCGATGGTCATCCTGTACGTCACCGGCGTATTGGATGCTAAAGAGGCCTTTTCGGGTCTGAGCCAGTCCTCCGTGGTGGTAGTAGGCGTGCTGTTTGTAGTTGTGGCCGGACTGACGTACACCGGCGTGCTGCAATGGATAGTCAAGAACCTGTTGGGTCAGCCCAAACGGTGGAGCAGCGCCATAGTGCGGCTGATGCTGCCGGTAGCGGGATTGAGCTCGTTTCTGAGCAACACTACGGTCGTGGCGCTGTTTATCGGAATCGTGAAGATGTGGTCGAAGAAATTAGGAATCGCACCTTCCAAACTGCTGATACCGCTGAGTTACGCGTCGGGCATGGGCGGTGTGTGTACGCTGATAGGTACGCCGCCGAACCTGATTATCAGCGGTTTGTACGCCGAGGAGACGGGTGTGCAGATGAACGTACTGGCAACCACCCTGCCGGGTCTCTTCTGTCTGATAATCGGTGTGCTGTCGGTCATCGCCATGCGGCGGTTGTTGCCCGAACGCGAGGCACCGAAAGACCCGTTTGAGCAAACGACGGAATATACGGTGGAGATGCAGGTGCCGTCTTCGAACAAATATATCGGCGAGACGCTGGGCTACGCGGGACTGCTGAATGTAGAGGGCGGCCGGCTAATCAAGATGCAGCATTTCGACGGCGTGGCGGTGCCCATTGACGAGAACGAGTTTATCATGGGCGGCGACCGTCTGGTGTTCGCCGGAGATATAAAAGCCATCACGGAACTGACCCATACGCACGGACTGGTGCCGGGCGAAGAGGTGGTGAATATCGGTTTCAAGACTCTTCTCTCGTCGCTGATTATGCTGGCGATGGTGGTACTGTCCGCACTGGGAATAATGTCCCTGTTGATGTGCGCCTGTATCGCGGCGCTGGCGATGGTCATCACACGCTGCTGCACACCCGACCAAGCCGTCAAGTCCATCGACTGGAGCATATTGGTGGTTTTTGCCGGTTCGGTAGTGTTAGGAATAGCCATCCAGAAGACCGGAATCGCCGAACGGATGGCAACCGGCATACTGGATATATGCGGTACCAACCCGATTGTGGTGATGACGGCAGTGTGTCTGGTAGCCACATTCATCACGGAGTTTATCTCCAACACGGCAGCCGGCGCGATGTTCTTCCCCATCATGTATCAAGCCGCAATCCAGTTGGGCTATGAGCCGATGACTTTCCTGATTGCCCTGATGATCAGCGTCAGCAGCAGTTTTGCCACACCCATCGGTTCGCCGACACACATGATGGTATATGGTCCCGGCGGCTACCGGTTTACGGACTTTCTAAAGATAGGTTTATGGATGAACATTATCATCCTTGTGGCCAATATACTGATTACGAACATCGTTTATCCACTCACACCATTAGGATGATTGCTACACAAAAAAGACGGACCGAAGCCCGTCTTTTTTATGGTTGTTTATTATTCAGTAAGTGCCTCCGTCAGCGCAGGAGTTTGGCGGAGAGAGCGAAACCGTCGGCAGAGATGCGTACTATAGCCATGCCGCGCAGCGCACCGAGCGAGAGGGGTTGGTAATAGTCCATACCTTCGGTCAGACCCGTGAGCGGCAGACGGCAGATGACGCGTCCGGCAAGGTCAAAGACTGTCAGTTCCGCGCGTTTGAGATCCCGCGGCACGGAGAAGCGCACGACAGCTTCCGAGGCGTTGTTGCCCGGTAAGACAGCAATAGAGCCTTTGCTATCCGGCGCAGTGATCTGCTGGGTAGCCGTAGGAGTACTGTCTTCCTGCACCAGTTCATAGGGTCCGAGGTCACGCGCTGTGCCATAGACTGTAGATCTGAGGAAGGGGAAGTCCGTCTCCAACTGAGCGAGGTTAGGCGTGATATTCGCGGGGACATCACATCCAGCATCCACGAGGTTAGAACCCTGTATCAGGCGTGCAAAACGGGCAGGCATAGAGCCGTCTCCGCGTCGCGGAGCGATAGCATCCGCCTCCGCCAAAGAGACATAATCCGAACGGGAGAAAGAAGTCACCAAATGGTTGGTCCAGGCATTTTTAGAGAGCGAGGTGCCCAAGGCGTTATAGTCATCGGTGCCGACGCAAGCCTCCTGTCTGCCGAAGCAGACATTGTTATAATAGAACGTCTTGGCATCCGATCCTCCGGATTCGAACATAAAATCATAGGAGTTGTCAAACGCCAGGCAGTTGATGAGGACGTGTCCGCCCTGGTGGCTGTTGCAGTCAAAGCCCTTGACGGACGAAGAGATATCGCATCCGAACGCTACGCAGCGATAGGCGTAGTGGATACCTTTGGAGGAACCGCCGGTACCGTTACCGCCTAACTTGATACCATTACCGTTTCCGGAGAAAGAAGCGGAACCGTCGAAGTACTGCTTTACCCAGAGATGGTCAGAAGCGTTGCCGGACTCCCAAGACCAGCACTCTGCGAGAATGACGTCGTAGTCGGTCTCGAAGAGATCCCACGCGTCATCGGAGTTACGCCATGCGCGGCAACGGATGAAGCGGTTGCCGATACCATTATGCATCTTGCAGGCAAAACCATCCGCATCCGAGCCGTAGTTGGCGTCATAGTCGCAGTTGTGGTGCGAATCGCAATCGACGATATCGTTGTACGCACAATGGGAACCGTCGTTGCTGCTGAGACCGGGGAACGTATCGGAGAACTTATGCCCGAAGCCGAGTTGGATACCCGTATCGAGGTTGTAGGAGAACTCGCAACGCTCGATGCGGTTGTGGGAACCTTCCAGTTTGATGGCATTATCGGCGGCGTGCATCATATGGAGTCCGAAGAGAATCCAATAATCGCCGGTGATAAGCATACCGCGGTCGCCGACATTGTTCTTATTGCGGTTGCAATCGAGGAGTTGCTGCTCGAAATCAAAGATCGGAGCTTCGTTCTCATAGGCGGAGATGACGATAGGCGCCGTTGCCGTTCCCGATTGGGAGAGACGTAGCGTGAGTTTGCCGTCCGTGCCTCGCCACGACATCATATACCGTCCGCCGCGGCAGAAGATGACATCGCCTGCCTGTGCGACAGAGACAGCTTTCCCGAGGTTGTACCACGGGTTCTCAAACGATCCGTTGCCGCTATTATCATCGCCTTCGGGCGAGATATAATAGGTAGCGTGCGTAGCGGTATAAGTGGGGCGGGTGAACTCCGGATCGGGTTCTCCCGGCACTACTGTACCGCCTCCGCCGCCCTGGCCCTGAACGGGGTTCTTGAGCACGACGTCATCAATATAGGTATTGCTTGTTATTCCCTTGATACGCACGCGGACATTAAGCGCGGAGTCCAGCCCCGGTTTCAGCGAATAGGAAGCGAAAGAACCGGAGGACGAATTGATAACCAGCGTATCTACCGCCTGCCAGTTGCCGGAACCTATCTGATAAGCAATCTCCACCTGTTTCTTGCTACCGCCGGAGCGGTATTTGAACTCCACAGAGGCGAGGCTGTCAATAGCCGGCGTGATCATATACGCGCCATTAGAATTGAATTTAATGGAGACCACGGAGTTGGAGCTGTTACGCTGTGCGTCGCCGCCAAACGTCCATGTGCCCGAAGGCAGTTGCACCTCCGTCTCGGCAGACCAGGAACCGGAGGCAAGAGAATTGAAATCTTCCGATAGATCGGCGTGTGCCATGCCTGCTACGAGGCACGAGAGCACCAAGAGACTCATTTTTTGCATGTACCTTAGATTTTAAATGTTTGAAATGACCATGCAAAATTACAGTATTTCGTGCAAATGAGCAAATATATGCCGATTTATCAATAAAAATCGCCAAAAATGACACACATAAAACCGGATACCCGCAAAAACTTGAGTATCTAAAGCAATTTTTTCACCTCTTGAAAGGGAAGAAAGTCTTATATGCTGATATCAGGAGAATTCTTCAGCCAGTCCAATAAAGCAGCCATATCCGGGAAGACGCGGTCCGCTCCTTCGTCCGTGAGGTCGGAGTCGGGGAGGGGGCCTGTGTTCACGGCGCAGGCGAAGAGCCCAGCCGCTTTCGCAGCACGCACTCCGAGCGGTGCATTCTCCACAACCATACATTCCTCTTTTTTGAACCCCGACCGTTCCCACGCCTTGAGGTAGGGTTCGGGATCCGGTTTGCCATGTTTGACATCAAAAGAAGAGATGATACCGGTGAAGACATGATCGAAGATGTCATTGAGCGCGTCAATGAGGTTGTGTTGGCCGGAGCCGGTGACGACCCAGCATTGGACGCCGTGTTCATGGAGGAAACGGAGCACGTCGCTCACACCGGGGATAGTACCCGGAAAACCTCCGGTCATTTGATTGAAATAAGCTGTTTTATCCTTGTAGATATCTTCGATCAGCTGCTGCGGCGCGTCCTTTCCGTACATGCGGGAATAGTGCTCCTGAATCACTCCGACGCTGGTTCTTCCTTCGTTCCGGTAACATTCTTCGGCGGTGTACGGCAGTCCGTGTTTGGTCATCGCCCAAGCCCATGCTTCGGCGTGATAGGGCATGGAGTTATACAGGACGCCGTCCTGATCAAAGAAGGCGGCTTTCAAGCGTTTCTTTCTTTCGCCGAAGATAGACGACCCGATGCGCACCATCGTGGAACCACATTCTATCGCAATCCGATAGTCATCCGACATGCCCATGGATAGAATTGAGAATTGAGAATTGACAATTGACAATTCTTTCAAGGTGGAGAAGCAACGCCGGATTTCGGCTTCGTCGTCGGTGTTGGTAGCCATAGTCATAAAGCCCCGGACACGGACATGAGGGTAATTTACCATTAGGTCATTTACCATCTGGTCATTTATTTCTTCGGGCGAGAAGCCTGATTTGGTCTCCTCCCGTGCGACATGGATCTCCAGCAGCACATCCTGTACCATCCCTATTTGGGCGGCTTCGTCGTTGATAGTCTGCAGCAGACGCAGAGAGTCCACCGAATGGATGAGAAACGGGTGCAGTTTGAGCAGGTCCCGCACTTTGTTGGTCTGCAGGTGTCCGATAAAATGCCAGTGGATGTCATCGGGCAGGAGCGGTATCTTCGTCTTCAGTTCCTGCACGCGGCTTTCTCCGAAATGGCGTTCTCCCGCTTCATAGGCTTCGCGGATAGCTTCTACGGGTTGGTATTTGGAGACGCACACGAGCGTGACATGCGCGGGTATATGTGCGCGAACCTTATGGATATTGTCAGTAATCAGCATTTCAGTATTCAACATTCAGAAAGCCATTTGATATAGGGATTGATGTAGCGTTCTTTTTTCTCCTGGTAAACCGTGTCCAGATCCACCATGATTCCGGTCTCAAAGACATTCGACAGCTCGTCATTGACGGCATTGCCGAAGAATTGGAGTTCGTTGGTGATATTGAGATAGGCGGAGAACATAGGCGGAATAACCGTCCCTTGCTCGCGTATAGCGTGCTGGAGGATATGATAGTTCTCCTGCGGGTCGGTGCCGGTGAAAGGAGAAGGTATGCCCAGATCCTCTTGAACGGGAAGAGGATGGTAGGGACCGAAAAGCCCTTCTTCTCCTCTGTGATAGGTGTTGAGATAGGTATAGATCAGCTCGCGTGCCGTCTTGTTATAATCGGGGTAGATAGTGACTTTACCGATCATCCATCGCACGTCGGGATTATTATGCATCACCGCTCCGATTCCGTCCCAGATGTTATCCAGCGCAAAGAGTGCTTTCACTCCCATCTCGCGTTTCTGATAGGCGGGTTGCACGAATGCCCGTCCGAACTCGATGGCATGAGGCAGATAATCCCGGATGAAGCGCTCGGAATAGTGGAAGAGATGTGCTGAGGTGATATAGGGTTGCATCTCCCCCCGGTCATTGGGCCTCAGTTCCACATCTTTTCCCAGCAGATAGCGGTATCCTCCGATAATCTGCCGGTTAGAAGGATCCCAGACGATAAGCTGATGATAGGGTTTGGCCATGGTGTCCATATCATCCATGTCCATCTCCAAGCCGGTGGCACCTCCTCCGTCCCGGTAACTGATCTCGCGCAGACGTGCTATCTCGCGCATCACATTGGGACATTCATGCGCAGTGATGTCATAAATAAGATTTTCCGCTTTATTGGACGGTCTGAGAAGGTGTCCCTCCAGTTCGCGCTCAATAACCGCTGTTTCTACAGGTGGAATAATAGGTTGCATATGAGTATTCAGTTTTCAGTATTCAGTTTTCAGTATTCAGTTTTGGGAATATACGATGGATTTGACATATTGCGCCCATTCTTTAGGTGAACGGGTGTTATCCAAGTCGGTGTACGGGACAGGCGGCAGGACATGGACCTTGAAATGTTTGCCATGTGCGCCATACATCTCGTCCACGAGGTATAGCATCTCAATATTGATCTTGATCCGTAGCAGTTTGCGGAGGAAGGCGAGGATATAGAAGAAATTACTGTTCCTTCCCTCGAAATAGATCGGGACGACATTGCGTTGGTATTCGCGTGCCCTCTGGACGAAGTTTTTCTGCCATTCCAGATCCTGTATCTGCCATTTGCCGTTGATGCGTTGCAATCTGCTGCAAGCCCCGGCAGGGAAGGTGAGTACATCCGTTTCGGACTCCCACATCCGTTGCTGTGCTGCTGCTTGCTCTTTGCTGAATCGCCCGAGTTTGCTGACCGGCGCCCAAAGGCCTGCCAGCGGTTCCATAAACATCAGCAAGTCGTTGACGATGACCTTCAGTTCGCGTTTCTCCGCCCGGCTCTCATGAATCATTTGTGCTATGATCATTCCGTCCAACCCTCCCAGCGGGTGGTTAGAGACGAAGATAACAGGCTTGCCGTCCGTAGGGATATTCTCTATGCCCTCGATAGAGGCGGTGCACCCGAGCTCTTCATCCAGCACGACGCGAATGAAATCGTAGTTCGTCTCCGTTGTATGCTTGCGGAGAAAAGCGTTCATCTGTTTTATGTGTGCGATGCGTTCAAGATAGCGAATAAGGAAATCCGGCACTCTCGCCTTTGGCGCTTCCGCCTTAATGATAGCTCTTATGTCAAATTGCAAGGGCATTATTGTACGGCATGAAGGATGTCCATAATCGGTGATTTGGCAATAGAGATCAGTTCGCAGTCATAGGATTTGAGTGCCTGTCTCAGCGCAAAGACCGCATCATCCAGCGTGTTTGCCTGAACGAGCATAGCTACGTTTTTGCGTACCTCTTTCTCTCCGTCGATAGTGATCATCTCCACGCGCGCTTTATACCAATACTCTCCGCCTTCGTTGGGGAAGGTCTCAAAGAACTGGCTTCGTTTGCAGCTCTGTACTTCGCAGTCGCCGAAGATGAATGGTTTGATCTCCTCCATGAGGCAGTTCTCCGCGTCCGCAAAACTGACAGCTCCATCGATGAGGTACACTTCTTTTACTTTGCCCGGGTTGTCTTCGCCCGTCTGGCGGTCATAACTGACTTTAATCTCGTGAAAAATCATATCATTTACAATTTAATCATTTACTATTTGGTCATTTGAAGATGAGATCCGCAACGTCCGTAGCGTTCAGTTGGCCTTGCGGCATGGGGCGCAGTGTGCCGGTCCATAGAAGCAAAGGGGATACCGGATTCTCGTCGATCACGCGGTCCACCGCCTTTTTCTCGTCCTGCATGAGCCGGAATCCCGGTTGCAGCAGGAAGAGCACGTCGCCTATATGCCGTTTGCCGAGCGAGGTAGCCAGCAGCGGGTATTGCACGGCTTCGTAGCCCGGCATAGCTATCTGTACTCCCTCAAAATCCATCAGGAAATTTGCCACTTGCCGTTGGATTGTCTCGAGGGACAGTCTTTTCTGTTCGATAAGCGTCCGGTTGAGGTATAGCGCCTGTCCGTATGCTCCGTCCACCCACCGTTCGTGTCCGTAGAGGGCCATGAGATAGGTAGCGGTAAGGGCAGCCGCCCGATCGGCATTGAAAGGCTGCACGGGCATATGAATATCGCTCAGCGCCTGCGCCGATGTGCCTAATACCGGTCGTCCGACAAGCAGGATCTGGTAGTTGGAACGGCCTATTCGCCGGTCGAGTTGCTCCATGAGAAAACCGAGATCCTGATTCAGCCGAAGGTATAAATCTTCCTGTTCCGCTGAAGCGATCTTGTCCGTCTCCGCCTTGGGCGAAAGGGTATTGAGTTGAAGCAGGAGCATGTCGGGTGTAGCGTCCGTACCGAGTTTCTGGGTCTGCTGGATAGCAAGCGCCAGTTCGACGACCAGCGTGTTCGCTTCCGGCGCATTGGCCAGCACGGTGTTCACCTCATAGGCAAAGCCTTTTTTCGCCTCTTGGGGCGTAGGCGCCGCATAGGTGAGTATGTCCATGCGCGGCGTCCATTGGCGAGCCGCAAGGGTAGCGATACGGCCGGAGTTGTTTTGCTCGAAGGCAGCTGTCGTCAGTCCCTCGGTATAAGCAGCCGAGGCGACCCATTGCAGGCTTTCCGTATCCAGCCAGCAGCACGCATTAGCCGCGTGTCCCGCCAGCAGGAGCGAGGTCTCCGGCGTTATTCCCACAGCGTATATCTTCGCCTCCGGATAGAGGAGTTTCATCCGGTCGGTGAGGGTAGGCGCGAGTAGCGCTTTGGGCGAGAGACGCAACTGCGTGCCTATGCCATGTACCGTCTCGTCCTCCAGCATAGAATGGATCCGGCGGTCCCGGCGCAGGAAATACGCATCCATCGCGTAGCCGTGCCGCTCGGGCGTGACACCGGTCATAAGGGTAGCGGTCGTCTCGTTACCTCCGTAAACGAGATGGGGATAGGCGACCGTAGTCTGGAACGCCTCTTCGCTCAGAGTCCTCAATCCGCCCTGCTGCCAATAAGGACGCAGCATACTGAGGTTCTCCGCCGTCATACCATCCACTACCGCTACGACCGTCAGCCGCGGAGCAGCAGACAGACAGGGAGCCAAGAGGCTTATAATCAACGTAATATATAGATAAATCTTGCGCATAAGTGTGTCAAAGGAAGGATAAGAAGTCTCCACCCAAACCCGACGAGCGGGTGGCAGGAGAAGAAAGTAAGAAAGGCTACCAACAGCAGCAATATACTATAAAGACAAACCATCGTAATATCCAGCCACCGGGAGCGTTTGTGTCTCCGTCTGTCCCAATAACTGACGGCGGCTACCAACAGGAAATAGAGCACGAGGCCGAGTTCCCATGTGGCATACCAAGGCGTAGCGGATATCTCGAAGGGAGCAGTCTTCCCGTTCAGCACGAGAGGCCTGTCTGCTACTTTCGCTTCGGAGAGAAACCACATCAGTTCTTCGGGCAGGAAGAGCCGTTCTTCGTTGCTCATAGGTCTGTCCGCTTCAGGTCCGAAAAGCAGGTTAATGCCTGCGTTCTCCCAGGAGTGGCTGCCTGTATAATGACGAATGAAAGCGCGATAGGTCTGACCCGAATAGCCCTCATAGGAAGAAGACAGCGTGTCTCCTAACACTTGCGCGATCATATGATACGGGCGCGTAGCACAGTTGTCAAAAACGAAATTGTAGAGGTACTTGCGATTTTCCGGCCGATAATTATCCACAAGTCTCTGCCATAGCAGTTCTTTTTGCGCGGCAGTCAGATCCAGCACCTGCTCGTAAACAGGCCTGTTGTCCCGGTCATATTCGTACATGAAATACCGGTAAGGCGAAGCCCCGAGTTCGTACCACGTCTCGCCCCGGACAAATTTCCAATAGAAATGGTCGGTATTGAAATCGAAGATCCCGTAGTTGAAAACGATATCCATGTCGTTTACCTTGTCCAGCACACGGATAGCGGTATGGCCGTAGCGCGCATAGAGTTCTTCTCCCGGCGAGCAGGTGAGGAGCGAGATCTGTGCGGTCTCGCTAAGCTGCTGAGCCTGCACGGTCAGACTCATAGCCAGACCTAACGCCATCATATAAATACGCCATTTATGCAACATAAGAATATATACAATAAGGAATAAAAGTACATGTCATTCCGAGCAGCCATCCTGCGGCAACCTGCGCCGGTGTGTGGGCGTTCATCCGCAGTCTCGCCCACATCAGGATGAGCGACATTGAAAACCATATCAGGATCGTAGTCCAGGTAGGAATAGCTCCGATCCCGAGACAATAGGAGAAGAGACCTCCTACCAGTCCGCCGAAGCCGGTGAGGTGGGCACTTATTTTCCATCGCCTGTTAATGAACGCGACGGCAGCGATAGCAGCTGTAGCCCCTATGGCAACCAAAGAGATAAAAAGCGGCGCGTGGAGTATCGCGACGACGAGATAGGACCAGAACGCAAAGCCTACTGCGGCGCAGAGGTAAGGCATGGTGCGTTCTTCCGGGTCTGCTATTTGCATGTCACTCACTATCCCGCGCTTCATCATGATCCAGATAGAAACCATAGGCGAGAGACAGGTGAGGAAAAACGTACCGGCTACCGCTACCAGCACCCACACCCAATGCAGCGGGGCTATATGTATCGAATGGGCATAGCAGAAAAGCGCCATGCCGTAGGTGGGTACAAAGAGCGGGTAGAGCAGAACGCTCAGTATCTTTGCTGTTATGTCCGGGATGCGGCTCATAGGATAGTCTTGCGCAGCCGTGCTACGGGGATACCGAGTTGGTCGCGGTATTTAGCGATCGTGCGTCGTGCGATAGGGTAACCGTGAGCCTCCATGGCTGCTACCAGCTGCTCGTCCGTCAGCGGGTTTAGAGTGTCTTCATTATCAATGAGTTCCTTCAGCACTTTCTTGATCTCCCGGGTGGAGATCTCGTCGCCCTCCGCGTTCGTCATGGCTTCGGAGAAGAAGTATTTGAGCGGATAGATACCAAACCGCGTCTGCACATACTTGCTGTTGCTCACGCGCGAGATGGTAGATACATCGTAGCCGGTCTTGTCGGCTATGTCCTGCAGTACCATCGGCTTGAGGCTGCTTTCTTCGCCGTCCAGGAAGAAATCATATTGCTCGCGCAGAATAGCGGTCATGGTCTTCATGAGGGTCTCATTGCGTTGTTTGATAGCGTCAATAAAACTCTGCGCGGAGTTAAGCCGCTGCCGGATGAAGGCGGCCGCCTCGCGTGACTCTTTGGTCTTAGGCATCCGCGAATATTCGTCCAGCATGTTGGAATAGTCCCGACTGACATGCAGTTCGGGAATGTCGCCGGTATTGAGCACGACGTACAGCTCCTCGTCGCGTTCCTCAATCGTAAAATCCGGAATGATCGTTTCCCGCTGGGTCTCATATACATTGCCGGTGAAGGCGTTGGCGGGTTTCTGATTGAGTTTCAGAATCTCCTGCACCGCCGCCTGAAAATCTTCTTCGTCCAGCTCCAGACGCTGCATGATCCGATCGAAATGATGTTTGGAGAAAGCGTCAAAGAACCGCTCGATGATGGCATGAGCCACGCCCAGATTGACGTCGTTGGGATTCTCCTCCAGTTTGACATCCAGTTGTCTGAGCAGACACTCCTGCAGGTTCGCGCTGGCAATGCCGGGCGGGTCGAATCGTTTGATCCGGTCCACTATCTGCGCCATCTCCTCGTCGGTGACGGAAATCTGCTCCTGGAACATGATGTCGTCCACCAGTTGCTCGGTCGTCCGGCGCAGATAGCCGTCGTCGTCGATATTGCCCAAAACCCATTTGGCAATATGGCGCTGAGGCTTGGTCATGTCGGTCAGGTAGATCTGTGCTTTCAGTTCCTCGATCAGACTGCTACCGCCGATGATCGGTACCTCCCGTTTATCCTCGTCCGCTCCG
Source organism: Paludibacteraceae bacterium (assembly GCA_017471285.1). Classification (GTDB taxonomy): domain Bacteria; phylum Bacteroidota; class Bacteroidia; order Bacteroidales; family Paludibacteraceae; genus Colicola. The sequence continues at coordinate 12,654 of JAFUUZ010000063.1, forward strand.
CTGTATTGGGGGCGGAGCATGTAACTCGGAGTCTCGTCGTCGGAGACATATTGCTCGTAGTTGAACTCGTCGTTCTGCAGCGGGTCGCGTTGTCTCCCGTCGTCATAGCCGTCCTCCGGCATATAATTCTCGTCGAACTCATCGTAGTTCTCCGCTGCATCCTGCATGGCGGCTTCGTCGCGACCTTCCTCCAACGCGGGGTTTTCCTGTAACTCCTCGTTGATACGTTGCGACAGTTCTACTGATGGCAATTCGAGCAAACGAATGACCTGGATCTGGGTCGGCGTCAGCTTGGTCGTTTGCGTCAAAGACTGTTGAAGACCTACTTTCTGCATAGTGCTAAAACAGATGAAGTGATATATTCCAATTGTTCATTGTCGAGTTCGGTGTGCATCGGGAGCGAGAGGACGCATGCCGCGAGTTTCTCGGCGGCAGGAAAATCCCCGTCTTTGTATCTGGGGTCGAGGTATGCTTTCTGCTGGTGCAGCGGCACCGGATAGTATATCATAGCCGGTATGCCTCGTTCCGCCAGTCCTTCTCTCAGTTTGTCCCGGTCAGTGCCTGTCACGCGCAGCGTATATTGGTGGAACACATGTGTGGAATGGGCTTGCCGTCCCGGAACAAGGAGCGCCGGGCAGTCCTTGAACGCCTCGTCGTAGTAGGCTGCTGCTTTCTGCCGCGCTGCGATATATTCGTCCAGATGGGGCAGTTTGGCATCCAGCACAGCCGCTTGGATGCTGTCCAGCCGGCTATTGACACCTATCATATCATGGTGGTATCGAACGACCATGCCGTGATTAGCTATTGCGCGCATCTTAGCCGCCAGTTCGTCGTCATTGGTGAAGATTGCTCCTCCGTCGCCGTAGCAGCCTAAGTTCTTGGAGGGGAAGAACGAGGTGCAGCCGATATGTCCGATCGTACCGGCTTGTTTGGTCTCGCCGTTAGCGAACGTATATCTCGCTCCGATAGCCTGACAGGCATCCTCTACGACGTAGAGATGGTGCTCTTCCGCCAGCGCCATCAATGCCTCCATGTCGGCACATTGGCCGAACAGATGAACGGGTACGATTGCTTTGGTCCTCGGCGTGATGGCACGGCGGACGGAGGCTATATCCATGTTCATCGTCTCCCAGTCCACATCTACTACCACCGGCGTCAGACCCAGCAGCGCCACTACCTCTGCCGTGGCGATAAAGGTAAAGGTAGGAGTAATCACTTCGTCGCCCGGGCGAAGACCCAAGCCCATGAGCGCTATTTGCAGGGCGTCCGTTCCGTTACCTACCGGGATCACATGCCGGGCACCGGTATATGCCTCCAGATGGTGCTGGAAATCCGTCACTTTGGGTCCTTTCACAAATGCTGCGGAGTCGATCACATCCTGAATCCCCGCATCTATCTCCTGCTTGATACGCAAATACTGCGATTGCAGGTCCACCATTTGAATCTTTTTCATTGTTCTAAGATAAATTCCACCACGCCCGGGTACACCCATGCGGAGGTGATATAAGGATTTGAATACCTCAGTTCTACGTCCAGTTTGTCCTCTCTGTCGTGCGAATAGTGACACACCGCCCGGATGTCCTGTGCCTGCACTTGCGCGAAATGGCTCATGCCTACGCGCACGCGCACTTCCACCTCGCCCGGGAAGAGCCGCATATGTTGTCCTTCGGGGACTCCCGTCACGCGGAGAGGGATCATGAACCGTTTCTCTGTAAAACGCTCGGCGATAATCCGTACTTGGATGCTATCGGTCTCTGTCCGCACGCCTTTCGGTATAGCCAGAGCTACGGTAAGATCCGTCGTGTCGCTCAGGTCGGTCAGTGAGAGCGGCTCCGTGTAGATCGTGTCTATCGCAGCCAGTTTCTTGTCCTGACCGTAGATCTTCACTGCGGATTTGCTCAGGACGGGCGAGCCTACAAACTGGAACTCCGCCGCCGGAGTGAGGTCTGCATCCAGATGGATGCGAACGTTTTTCTCCTGCTCGGTGAAATAAGGACACAGGATCTCTTCCGGTTTGGTCTCTATCAGGCGGCTGGTGCCTTGGAGGATGTCGCTTATACTACGCCGGAGTGCGTCCGAAGGCACATGTATTGTGCCTTTCTCGCCATGGATATACGACCGCAGGTCGATCGTCAGATGGAGCGGTTCGCGGTGGTAGGTGTTCAGCCTTGCCCCTGCGTCGCGCACTTCGATCATCACCTGCTCCGGCAGTCCCTCCTCGCCAAGCCCGATGTTTCCCGGCTTGCCGGTGTAGGTGATCATCACCGGTACACGGGTGTTACGGACGGACTGCATAGCGTGGCCGTACCAGATAAAGGCCGCCAGCACTACGAAACCCAGGAATGTCAGTATGTCCTTCTTCACGTATTTCCTTATTTGTCCTCTTTCGCAGCAGCCTGAGCGGCGTCAGAAGCGTCAGCGAAAACGCTGTCTTTGCTCACTTTGATCGTCACGTCCTTGGCTATAGTGATGATAAAGGCCGTCTCTTGTACTTCCTTGATCTCGCCGTAGATACCGCCGGCGGTAACGACCTTGTCGCCTTTCTTCATCGCTTCGCGTTGCGCCTGTAACTCCTTCTGTTTCTTCGTCTGAGGACGGATCATGAAGAAGTAGAAAACGACGAAGATAAGGATCATCATGATCCAGAAACTCCATTGGCTACCTTGTTGTGCAGCGCCTTCTGTGGCCTGCAGAAAAATTAAATTCAGCATAGTTTTTTTATTTTATGGTTATTAAACTTTCACCTTTCGACTATTTGCTTTCGACTTTAAACTCCAAAACTTCTTTCAACTTTCAACTCCAAAACTTCTTTCAACTTTCAACTATCCATACGGCTTCAGCCGATCGTTCGAGGCTTAGCCGAGATAAGAACTTTCAACTCTCACCTCTCCCCTCTACTTGAGGCTCAGCGCCTTGAACAGCGAGCCTTCGTTCTTCATCCGGCGCAGGATCTCGGTTAAGATACCGTTGATAAACATATAACTCTTGTCTCCCGAGTATTCCTTAGCCAACTCGATATATTCGTTCATGGAGACGGTCAGGGCGATGTCCTCGAATTCCAGTATCTCCGCCAGCGCGGTCTCCAGAATAATCCTATCCATGTAGGCGATGCGGTCCGCTTCCCATCCTTTGAGGTTCTCGTTGATCAGTTGCTCGTAGCGGTCGTGTCCCTTGATGGCTTTCTCCAGCAGGGAGGAGGCGAACTGCACTTCCTCTTCGCTGTCGAACATCTCAAGGAGCGGTGTCTCGGGTGTGCTGTCCTCTGCGAAACGTTTGATGGTCTTCACTACATAACTGAGCACCACCTCTACATCCGTTGTCCAGTTGGATTTGTCGAGCACCAGCTCCATCTCGTCCAGCGCGTCGTAGAGCGCTTCGTTCTCCGGCATCAGATGCTGGTATATCTGCCGCCATAGACGTTTGTCGTCCTCGTAGGTGCAGCGCTCCGCCTCCATGTAGTCGCGGTAGTAACTGCTCTCTATCAACCGGCGATAGACGTCGCTCACAGCCTGCATGCCGCTGTCCCAGCTCAACTGCTGCTCCTGTACGCGGGCGCGCAAAGCACGGTTCTCGAAAAGCTGCTGCGCCAGCCTGTTTCGCACAAAACGGCGGTTAGGAGTCCAAGACGAATGGGTAGCCTTGGCGCGCGCGATCTGGTCCTCCATCTGGCGCTGCGCGTAGGCCGTTAACTCATTGGCGAAATCCAGCAGGACGAAATATAAATCATAACTGTCCGCAAAGCTCTTATTCAGCTCCTTCCGCGCAGTAAGAAAAGTCTTCTCCGGATCTTTGTAATAGGCGTAGAGGGTCTGTATCACCCGCGTACGTACCATCGTTCTATTTATCATACCTAAAAATTTTGTGCAAAGTTACAAAAAAATTTGCACATGTGCAAAAAAAATCGTACCTTTGCCGCAGTTTTTCTAACAAATACGAAAAAATGGAGAAAAATCAAGACGAAAGACGGGAACAGGAAATCGTGTACAGCCGTTCCGTTAAGGCAGGAAAGCGCATCTATTACTTGGATGTACGCAAGGCGCGCAACAACGACCTCTACCTCTCTATCACGGAGAGCAAGCGTCGTCAGGCGGAGGGGGAAGAAGCTCCTACGTTCGAGAAACACAAGCTTTTCCTCTACAAGGAGGATTTCGCTCATTTTACCGAGGGCTTGCAGGACGTGATTGCTTATGTCCAGACCCAGTTGGGCGAGATCGAATCCCGTCCGGAATATGTGCCGGAAGAGCAGGCGGAGCAACCTGCAGAGGAAGAAGAGCCGAGAAAAAAAGGTCTCTTCGGGATTTTCAAATAAATAATTGCTGAATGATTCGGGCGGCTACGTCCGCTTTGCTGAGCAGAGGTAGTTCGGCTTCTTTGCCGTCCGCTTGCAGTATCGTCACACGGTTGGTGTCGGTACCGAATCCGGCACCTTCGTCCCGCAGCGAATTAAGGACGATGGCATCGAGATTCTTGCGTTCCATTTTACGGAGCGCATTTTCTTTTTCATGCTGGGTCTCCAGGGCGAATCCGACCAGCCGCTGGTGCGGTTTCTTGCTCTCGCCCATGGCGCGTGCTATGTCCGGTGTGGTACGGAGCCGGAGGGTCAGTTCCGTCTGTCCGGGTTCTTTCTTGATCTTCTCTCCGGCTCTCTGCTCCGGTGCGAAGTCGGCTACTGCGGCGCAAAGGATAGCGGCGTCCGTCTCCGGCCATACCGCCATGGCGGCTTCGTACATCGCTTGCGCGGAGAGCGCTTCAATACACCGTATCGCGCCGAAGGGGTTGTATAACGGTGCGGAGACCGCTCCTTGTATCACGGTCACTTCGGCGCCGCGGCGTGCGCACTCATGAGCCAGCGCAAAAGCCATCTTGCCGGTAGAGTAGTTGCTGATGAAACGCACGGGGTCGATCTGTTCCCGTGTTCCGCCGGCGGTGATCAGGACCCTCTGCCCGGCTAAGTCCTGCGGCGCAAGGAGATACTCTATCCCTTCCTGCAGCAGTTCTACCTCGGGCATCCGCCCTTTGCCGCTCGTGCCGCATGCCAGCGGACCCTCGGCGGGTTCGATCACCCTTAATTGCTGCCATCCGCGGATGGTTTCTATCGCGTGCTGCGTGGCGGGGTTCTCCCACATCTTGTCATTCATGGCGGGTGCTACCAGGATCGGTTTCCTCGCCGCGCATGAGCAGATAGTGGTCGTCAGGGCGTCGTCCGCTATGCCGGCTGCCATCTTGGCAATCACGTTCGCCGTAGCCGGCGCAACGATCATCGCGTCGCACCATTCGGGTAGGGAGATGTGCTCGGTGGCGTGTTCGTTGATGGCGGCAAACACATCCGAATACACCCTGCTGCCCGAGAGGGTCTGCAGGGTGGTCTCTGTAACGAACTGGAGGGCGTTACGGCTCGTGGTCACTCGCACTTCGGCGCCCGCCTTGACAAGCGAACGGATCAGTTCGGGGATCTTGTAAGCCGCTATACCGCCACTGATTCCTACCAGAATGTGTTTGCCTTTCAGCATCCTGTCAACTGTCAACTATCCATACGGCTTCAGCCGATCGTTCGAGGCTTAGCCGAGATAAGAACTGTCAACTATCAACTATTTCAGCGCTTCGTCGCGGTTGCCGGTGCGGTAAACAAGCTCGCCGTCGATAAACTCCTGGGTAGCCATCAGTGTGGCTTTGGGCAGACGCTCGTACTGGCGGCTGATCTCTGCCTGTTCGCGGTTCTCAAAGGTCTCTTCCAGATTGTCCTGAGGAATGGAGAAATCCTGAAGTTTGGCGTCCAGCTCACGCTTGATACCCATGCTGATCTGGTTCGCACGTTTGGCGATAATTGCTACGGTCTCATAGACGTTTCCTACCGGCTCCATGAGCTGGTTGATGTCACGAGTGATCGTGTTTCTTGGGGCTTTTGAATTTTTGTAATCCATAAATCTATTTACTATTTAGTCATTTACAATTTTGTCATTTATTCTTTGGTGATCTTCTTGATCTGGGTGAGCATCCGGTCTGCGTCCTTGCGGTGCTTGGAGTTGGGGTACTCGGTGATGAAGTTGTAATACTCGTCCTGTGTGTCCCGTGCGCGCTCCATCTTCCGTTCCTCAAACGAGTTGACCATCTGCTGGTATTTGGCTTGCAGGATGAGCCAGTTGAAATCCTCTTGGTAGGCATTGCTCGGGTAGTCTTTCAGGGCGTTCTTCGCTACTATCTCGCAACTGAGATAGTTGTTGCCCAGGTACGAACCTAAGTTGTAATACAACTGCGCGCTCTTCAGCTCTTTGTATGCCAGTTTGTCGTACAGCTCCGCCATCTCCTTGTATGCCTGCTCGGCGTACGGGCTCTCGGGGTAGAGCTCCACGAACTGGGTGAAGGCTTCTATCGCCTTGCGGGTGATAGCCTGGTCAAGCCGTGCGTCCGGCGAGTCCAGGTACTGGCAGTGACCTACCTGGAAATAAGCTTCCGCCGCATACTTACCCTTCGGGTAGTTGCGGACGTATGCCTGGTAGTAGTCGGTAGCGGACTCATAGGCTTTCTGACCCATATAACTGCGGGCGAGGTAAGCCAGTACGTCTTCCGACCGCTCCGTGCCTTTGTAATAAGACGACACGTCGTCCAGCAGCGTCTGGGCTTTGACATACTGCTTGTCGTTGAAATACCGCAGCGCAGCCTGGTATTTCTCCTCCGGGTCGCGGGATTTCAGCAACTTCTGGTACTCTCCGCATCCGGAGAGCAACACCGTACATAGCAATATGAACAATCCTTTTTTGCGCATTTCGCCAAATTAGCCGACAAAATTACTGCTTTTTTTTCAATTATGCAAGAGAAATCTTTATTTTGCAATCATTTTCTCCCATTTCGGAGAGGTAATGACCGTCAAACTGTCTTTTTTTGCCACTATGAGGTAGCATGCTGCATCCTGTGCGCGTTCGATCATACCGAGTGCCTCTTCCTCTCCGAGGACCATGCAGGCGGTAGCCATTGCGTCGGCACGCATGCAAGAGGAGCTGACGACCGTGGCGGAGAGCAGCGAGTGCTGGACGGGATAGCCTGTGCGGGGGTCGATGGTATGGCTGCGCCGTTCGGAGCCGGCGTAGTAGAAATTGCGGTAGTTGCCGGAGGTCGCCATATGTATGTCGCTCACGGCGAGGATCTCTTGCAGTTCCTCCTGTGCGCCTTCGTTGTTGAGGTTCGGCTTGGTGATACCGATCCGCCAGGGTTCGCCTTTGTCATTCACGCCGCGTGCCACCACTTCGCCGCCGATGTCCACCAGGTAATTGCTGCAACCGTGTTCATATAGCAGCCCTGCGATCACGTCGCAGGCTTGTCCTTTGGCTACGGCTCCGCCGTCGATCTGTACGTGCGGGTTGGATTTATAGACATGGTGATCGACCAGCTCCACTTTGTCGAAACCGACGAATGAACGGATACTGTCTATCGTCTGAGGACTGATAGCTGACAACTGATCGCTTTTGCGACCAAAGCCAAAGGCTTTTACCAGCGGTGCTACGGTGATGTCGAAGGCGCCTCCTGAGAGGGCATAGATATCAGTTGCTTCCGTCCACATGGCTTCGAAGAGAGGGTCGGTCAGGGTGTCGCGGTTGGCGTTGACGGCGGAGAGGACGGAGTGGGGGTTGAACATGCTCAGGCTGTTGTCGAACGCCTGCAGTGCCGCTTTGATGCTGTCATGCAGGTCCGCCGGAGCTTCGTAACGGATGTTGTAATAGGTGCCGAAGATCTTACCTTCGTTCCGGTGATAAATCTCAGTCATTCCTCCTTCGTCCTTCGTCCTTTCATTTTCATCCTTCTCTCCGGCTCCCCAAATCAGCAGCGCTGCCAGGCCTACGCCCAGCAGTGCACTGATCATATGTCGCTTGTCAATTCTCAATTGTCAATTGTCAATTGTCAACTCTCAATTCTTAGAACCAGATGCCGAGACCGATCACGCCGTTCAGTTTCTGGTTATACAGCTTCTCGTCGCCTGCTGCTTTGGGCAGTACGGCATTGTCTTTGTTCACGCCGTCCGGGTTGAGGCTGCCTTGCGCAAACAGATCCAGCGTCACGTGGTCGAACTCCCATTCTTTGTTGATCTTCAGGCTGATGTTGTTTACCGCGAACTTGCTGTTGCCGTAAATAGGGCTTTCCCACGGGGTCATGCCTACCACAGCGCCGAGGGTGAGACCGATGTTCTCGAAGGTGTAGTCATAACCTACCTCGAAATACGAGCTCCAAGCGCGTTTGGGGTCGCCGGTGTTGGCGTCGTACACCAGGTCCTGGCCGGCTACCGTGGTGTACCAGTTGAAATACACGCCGGACGCATCGTGCAGGCCGCCGAAGTTATACCCTGCCCAGACCTCGGTGGTGCTGGTGTTGTTGCTTCCGTCCAGTTCCGCAACGGGACGCCAGGAGAAGAAGTTGGAACCGCCGAAATAGTAATAGTGGTTGAATCCCAGCGACAGGCCGTAGAGGGAGAGTGAACCGATGATGTCCAGCTCCGGCATGAAGCGTGTGTTGGGGTTGATCTCGTCTCCGCTTTCCGGATCCGTGTAGGTGGCTACTCCTTTCTTGAACATGTTGTCCGAACCGCCAATGTTAGCCCATGCGCCGATGCGGAACTGAATTTTCTCGTCCGCAGCGTCAAAACCGATCTCTACGTCCGGTTGAAAACTCATACCACCGTTGTACTGTCCGCGCCAGATGTAAGCGCTGACGATCTCTGCGCCTGCGTCGTAGGCGAAATCAACTCCTGCTTTAGCAGACAAAACGACCGCTACCAATGCGGTCAGTGTAACCAATACCTTTTTCATTTTCTGTTTTAATTGTTAAACTGTTTGTTATATTTTGTCAATTATAAATTTTTTATGTTTATGTCTTTGAGTGCTTTATACTCGTAGAGTTGCGGAGTTTGGGGATAAAAACCATCTGGGAGTTTACTCACAAGTGGGTTTTAGCACCGAAGTAGGCAAGAAGCTTTGCTTCTAAAGCACTCAAAGGGTTTATCTATGTTTTTGTTCTTTTTTAGTGGACACTACAAAATTCTCAATTCTCAATCCTCAATTCTCAATTCTCAATTCTCAATTACTTCAAAAACACTCCGAACGCCAGGTTCGCGTTGATTGCCTGGCCGAAGGGGTCTTTCACGTTCCACTGTGCGCTCTGCGGGTTGGCGGCTAACTCGGAGGGGTTGATGGTCACCTGGCCCTGCAGCATCAGTCCGCAGCGGGTGCTCACGTCCCAGTTCTTGGTCAGACGGATGTCTATGTTATGGGCTGTGAAGTCGCGCTGGAAGGCGGAATAGAGGCTGCGCCATGGCGAGAAACCGAAGGCTCCGTAGAGGCTCAGGCCGTATTTGAACTGCTGCGTGTAACTGATCTCGATGTAGGTGGAGTAAGCCCGTACGGCGTCGCCATGGGCGTTGATATATCCGTCTCCTCCCGCTACGCGGGTTGCCCAGAGGATGCTCAGCGGCAGTTTGGGACTGAGGGTGTATCGCAATGCCACCTCCATCGAGTTGGAGCTGTACAGCCCCAGATCCAGATCCGTACGGTCCAGGAAATGGACGTACAGCAGGCTCAGGTCTATTCCCCAGCGGTTGAACCCGATCTTCCAGTCCATCTCGGGGAGAAAGCCGGAGAACGCATAGTCCGTTGCGCCGATGTTCCACCAAGTACCGATATACGCGCCGCCGTAACCTACGCTGGCGATAGGCTGGATGTTCCATCCTCCGGAGTATATTCCCCGCCAGTTATACGTTGTGTTGACGGTCACTTGGGCGGAATAGGTCAGTCCTACGGGTTTCTTATAGTCATCCCATAACCCGTCACCCGTCACCGGTAACCCGTCACCGCTCTCTTGTGCGCTCGCGCTCGCAGGAAAGAAAACAGGTATTGCTCCGATGCACAGCACCAGAGCAATCACCTTTTTGAAATTCTCAATTCTTAGCCCACAAGGGGCACGATTAATTCTCAATTCTCAATTCTCAATTATAACGCGTTCTGTGCCTCCCACGCCTTGCGCAGTGCAACCTCCAGCACGCGTGTGTTGCTGAAATCAACAATACCGCCGTCCGGGCCCGGCTCCATGTGGTAGTCCGCGGTGCCCTCACCGTTGAAATAAGCTCTCACTTCTTCTCCCGAGAGCCCCAGCTCCGCAGCAATAGCATCCATTGATCCGTGTGGAAGGCTGTCTTTTACAGCCCGAAGACGATTAAAAGTTGTACGCATAATCAGTTTTGTTTTATAGTGTTTGTAATGTTAATTGTCAAATCCGCTGCAAAGATACAACAAAAATTGCACATACGCAAGCGTTTGGACATTTTTTTGCCGAATAAAATGTATTTTATCTGTTGTGTGGGACTATGAGACGTTTATGCTCGCATAGAAACGTCTTACAGGCTCATACA
>JAFUUZ010000003.1 GCA_017471285.1 Paludibacteraceae bacterium
ACAAAATAATCATCCACCACCGCCTGGTTCCGTACTTCTATCTGATGCCGTTTCTCCGACATCCGGTACTCATTCGGGTCACGTACCAAGTAGGGTACGTCATATAAAGGATAATCCATCGTCTTAATCTTTTAATGGTTGAAACTCTCGGATGATGCTGAGTTTAAGGGCAAGGGCTTCTTCGAGGGTGTATATGCCTGCCCGTTCTTTGTACCACGCGACGACCATTTTCGTCGTCTTGGCGAGGTCATCAACCCGACCGTCACCGTTATAGTTTGTCGGCTCTGCATCCCGTGCGTTGACGATAGCGTACCACGGATTTGGTTGGACACTCTCACCTCGCCGTTTCTTGTCTCGGATGAGACGATAAACACGATGCTGCATGTGGATAGAGAGGTTGTTCCAAAGGGCCGTTTCGCACTTGGCGCGCATGTTGAGGAACTCTCGCGGCGGGTTAAGGAGCTCCCACATATAATCAAAAGATGATTTTTCATTAGACATAAATTTTAAATTATTTGATGATGAAGAGTATACTACGAATAATAAATAATCATCATCATCATTTTTTTTCTTTGTTAATTCTTTTTTGGTTCTTTTTTCTTATTCGCTTTCTTTTTGAAAGCTAAACGATCTGCTTCGCTGTATGCTTTTGTTCTTTTACCGCCGTTCCCCTCTCCCTCCCTTGAGGGGAGGGTTGGGGTGGGGTTGTCATAAGATCGCAATCCGGAAAGAGTGTTTGATACTCTCGCTTTCGGGATGGGCTTTCTCAAGCTTCTCCGCCGTACGTTTGAGATCCGCACGCATGTCTTTGAGTTGGGCTGCTATCTGCTCCTGCAACGCCAACTGCTGCATGTAAATAGCGTGGTTCGGGTCGGAGGTCACGGCAGGGTTGGTGTTCTTCTCCCATGTGAACGACTTGGGTCGGCTGACGACGATCTTGAAACCGTGGTACTCGATGGTGCCGGTGAAGGTCCTTGGCAGTCCGCGTTCTGCGATGAGTGCCTGCACGGCGTCTTCCACCTGCGGACGGAGGCTCTTGAGCGTCGCCTCGGATTCATTACATGCTACTTGCGCAGCGAAAAATTGGTCAATTACTTCATAATTGGTTGTCATAATAGTTCGGCATTGTTTATGCTCGTGCCGTGCGAGTGGGTTAAAAGTGTTAAACAAATAACCCGGCGCCGGGTTGTGATTCGAATTCGGCTGCAAAAGTAGCATAAAAAAAACGAGCAGCGAAAAATTGCTACTCGTTTGCTACAGATGCTACTCGATTGCTACTGCAATGCTACCGGCGTGCTACTCGTTATAGTATTTTCGGAAGCCTCCGTACTGAAATGGCAGGTTGAGTATCTTGTCCAGTTCGTCGTACATCACACGTGCGTTGTAATGCGGATCTATGTAGCCCTCCCGCTGCCGATGACGAATCTCTTCCACCAACGCACGGGGTTAGGTCTGGCGATTGTCAAAAACGCCGTTTCCCTGCATGGCGGCACTTGTTCCGCAGAACTTACCAAACCTCATGGTTTAACCATCCGTTTCTCCATTCCTCAGAACTGACCGCACAAAGATACAATAATTCGTCTTAGCCACGAGGGCACGATTGCTGCGAGATAAGCAAATAATGTTTTGATTTTCAAGTGAAATGAATTGCTTTTGCATTAATTTTTGAGTTGATTTGTGAGTCGCGTTGTGAGTTACTTTTTGCGTTTGCCTCTGCATTCCCGTCTAAATCGGAATCTTTATTTCTTATCTCGCTTCGTTCGAACGATTATTACTCCGCCACTACGTTCTGTAGATTATTTTTTGAAATCTTGCCTATGTCAAAAAAATGTTGTAACTTTTGTCTATGGCAAAAAAGATGGAATTAATTATAAAAATATGCGATTTTGTGTAAGTTGCTTGCATATATCATTTATTTTTTGTACCTTTGCAGCAGTTTTTCGTTCAAGAAAGTGTAATAACACATATTTTATTCGTTCGAAAAAGTGTAGTAGTACATAAATTATACGTTTGAAAAAATGTTAAAAAGAAAGATCGAAGACATACTTACCCAATGGAAAAATACGCCGAATCACAAGCCTTTGGTGATTATGGGTATCCGCCAATGCGGTAAGACATTTATCGCACAGCACTTTGCCGAGGCGAATTATAAGACGGTTGTGTATATCAATTTTATCAAGCAACCGGAGCGTATCTCCGCGTTCGTGGGATCCAAAGCGGTGGATGACATCTTGCTTAGTCTCTCTGCTCAGATTGCCGGTGTTACTTTCACGCCAGGTAAAACATGCTTTATCTTCGACGAGATTCAAGAATGTCCGGAAGCGCGCACCTCACTCAAGTTCTTCAAAGAAGATGGACGATTCGATGTGATTGCTACGGGCTCATTGTTGGGCGTGCAAGGTTATGGCGACGAGAAGAAGAAACGTCGTCGCAAACTGGTTCAGCAGAAAGATCTCGGCATCAACTCCGTGCCGGTCGGTTCGGAAGATATTGTTGAGATGTATCCGCTGGATTTTGAGGAGTTCCTATGGGCAAACAATATCTCAAACGAAGTCATAGAAGCGCTGAAGAAGTTCTATCATGAAGAGACACCGGTTCCTGCTGGTATTCACTCGGCTTTGAAACAACTTCTTAACCTATATATTGCTATCGGAGGACTTCCGGAAGCTGTTAATGCGTTCCTTTCGTCCAATAATATGAATGAGGTAAGCAAAGCTCACCAGTCTATCTTGAAGGAGTACCGGGACGATATGGTCAAGTATGCTCCGGACAAAGATAAACCGCATATTCGTGAATGCTTCAATTCTATCCCCAAGCAATTGGCAAAAGAGAACAAGAAGTTCCAGTACAACCAAGTGAAGCCCGGTGGCAGAAGTGACACCTATCTTGGCTCATTACAGTGGCTGGAGGATGCTGGCATCATCTGCCGTTGCTATAATACGGATATTACCGGTTTACCGATGGAAGGCAACGCGAAAAATAATGTGTTCAAGGTCTATGTAACCGATATAGGTCTGCTCATAGAGATGTTAGGTGCCGGCACACGTGCTGACATTCTGCAAGGTAATTTAGGCGGCTTCAAGGGGGCTATCTACGAGAACCTAATGGCAGACACGCTCCATAAGAAAGCGCAAAGTCTGTACTATTTCCAAAAGGATTCCGGTCTGGAGTTGGACTTCCTGGTGCGGATGGACGGAGAGTGCGTGCCGTTGGAGGTAAAAGCGAAATCGTCCAAGGCCAAGAGTGCCAAAACGGTTTTGGCGCATCCGGAGAAGTACCAAGTGAAACGGATCATCAAGTTCGGAGATTACAATATCGGTAGAGAAGGAGGATTGCTGACGCTGCCGACCTACATGCAGTTCCTGCTCGATCTGGAGCCGGAGAAGATTGTGCTGATGCCGATCGACACGGACGAACTTAACCAACTCGCCAAGCAAGTCCTTGACAACAACGAAATCTGATTTCTCTTCCAAAACTTGCATATGTCAAAAAAAGCAGTAGTTTTGCAGGCGATTACTGACGAAATTTATAAAAATAAGTGATTTTCGTCAGTAGAAATGAATTGCTTTTGCATTAATTTTTGAGTTGATTTGTGAGTTAGGTTGTGACGATTGTTGAGAAGCGCGTTCTTATATACCCTTACATCTGCGAAGCGGCTATTTTTTTGTAGCGTTCGATAAGTTTGTCGTGGCGGATGAATCCATAGACGGCGACGAGGAGTGCGCCAACAAGATCAAGAATGAGGTCCTGCATCGAGTCACGCAGGGCGGCATGACCGCAGAGCGGTTCGTCTTCGGGGGTGATGATAGACCCCGTTGTAGTAGCCATGAATTGTTGCGAGTTAGTGCCCATGAGGCTGTCATACGTATATTCGATAATCTCCCAGCAGGCACCAAGTCCGAGCGAGAACATGACCAGAAAAAGGCAGAGGAACCATTTGTTGAAATAGATGTATTTGTCGTTCTCCGCCATGATGATATGGATAAGCCAGAGAGCAATCATCGAGAGCAGAAAACCGCTCTCGGCGTGCAGCAGCTTGTCCCACCATGGCACACGCCCGTAGAGGTTGAGCCCGTCGCCCATGATAAGCGAGGAGAAACAGAAAACAACGATGAAGACCGACAGCAGCCACGGCACTTCGATACGGAAACGGCGACGGAGCAAGCGCGGCAAGTACATAATCAGCAGCATTGCGACATATTGCAGCCCGCGAAAGGCAATCTCGTCCAATGTGCTTCTTGCAGCAATGAGCCATCCCACGTTTGCCACCGCCATCCCCGCAATCAGCCACGTGGCAATCCTGTTTAGCTTATGAAGTCTGTCGTTACGCATGATTCTCTTCTTGGTTTTCTGCTTCCTCTATCGCTTCGCGGAACATCTGTTCGCAGAGACGGACAGAGGTGTCGATGTCGTAATTCTTGGCGGCTTCTGCATACTCGCGTTCCATTTTCGCTTTCTCGTCGGGATGATCCAACCACCAGTCGATAGCACGCGCCAGATCTTTCGGCCGACCGGGTGCAAAAAGACTGCGTCCGTCCAAAGCAAACTGCGGCGTGGCACTGTCCTCGCTGTTGGCAATTACGGGCACCAAGCCCGTAGCAAACGCCTCGATACAGGATATTGCTTCGCTCTCCATATCCGAAGCATGCACATAGAGGTCTGTGTGCAGTAAAAGGTCAATGAGCTCCGGTTTGGAGAGGAAGACGAACTGCGGCGGGTTCTTGAGTTGCTTGCCTAATTCCACGTACTCGTCGTATTTGGGACCTTTGCCCGCAAAAACCAGCTGAATGCGGTCGGCGTACTTGCTGAACGGCACGGCATTGATGATGACATCCTGCCGTTTCTCGCCGGACAGACGTCCGACCATGACGATGGTGATGAGACTGCCATCGCTGCGGGATGTATGACCGCCATCGCTGTTAGAGAGCTTCCGCTGCCCAGCGGCGATAAAATCCGGGTCAATGCCGTTGGAAATCACATGTATCTTCGCCTTATAGCCGCGTTTGATGAGTTCGTCCGCCATGAACTGCGAGGGCACATGGATGTGGTTGAAATGTTGGTAGAGCAGGAAACGGAAGGTATAATAGAAACGATCGTTGAGCCATTCCGCCTTACCCAGACCGATAGAAGAAGTCATGTTTTCCGGTTGGATGTGGAACGCTGCCGTGGACGGTTTGTGCATCTGGTCAGCTATGAGTTTGGTGGCTGTCTCCAGCGCGAATGGCATCATACAATGCACGATGTCCGCCCATGCCACCGCCTCGCGGATGATGTCCAGATCGACTTGCGCGAACTGGAAACCCTGTGAGTGAATGAGGTCGTTGAAAAGGGGCTCTTTGAACTCCTTGAGGACGAACTTGTCAGGTGCCGGTTCACCGGTAGTGAGGATGCGCACTTCGTTGCCGTGCTCGCGAAGTACCGCCGCAATA
>JAFUUZ010000038.1 GCA_017471285.1 Paludibacteraceae bacterium
GCAACGACTCCGAACATATACCTTGGTTCCAATAAGGTTTGGCAACCCAATAACCGACCTCTGCATCATGTTCACCGATGGTTATGTTGCTTTCTCCATACAGATAATAGCCTATGCAACCGATAGATTCGCCGGTCTGCTTGAGTTCAATTGCCCATGTACGATCATTGTGAAAGACCGTCCGGATTATTTCCAGACTTTCTTCCACGCTCTTATGCGGTGGCCATCCGGCACGAGGTCCCACATTCGGATCAGAAGCATATTTGAACAACGCTTCTGCATCATTCTCTCGCCACGGTCGTAATATGATTCTATCGGTTTTCATGCTCATATTCTCGTCATGTGATATCCCATGCGCTTGAGTGTTTCCCTTAGCTACCTTGATATTTGGTAAAGTTATATTTCTCGCGTAATTGCTTTTGCTCTTCTGCCGAACGGGAGGTAAAGTACGCTTTCCATCCTGGACAGAAATTGATGTGCCATCTCCAGAAACGACCTAACGCAGAGTTAGGTTTTGCATCGTAGTGTGCACGAAACTTACAATTTTCACATGCGTGTGCCATAATACTGAATATTTTATAATGATTCAAATAATTACAACTGTGTTCCGATAATGGTGTATGTCTTGTTTTCGCGGAGGATATAGAGTTGTCCGTCACGAACCACCTTTATACATTGTACATTGTCACTTTGTACTTGCTCCATCCCTTGCCCGCCATCAGTCGTAGTGATGATCATCTGTTTTGTCATGCACGTACCCGGTTCGCCCTCTTTGCCTTGCTCGGCGCAGTCAATGCCATAGACGCACTCATGACCAACAGTAAACGTCACATCGCGTGTATCACCCGACCAGAACAGCCGGTACTCACGGAAGGTATCCGTTGCGTCTTTTCCCAAATACGGCTCGCTCATTGCTCCATTAGATGGCGTGAGATTGGTCAGTTTATAATGTCCGTTACCTCCGATAACAAACGTGATGGCCGTTATCTGAACTTCTGACATACTCTCGATGCGCAAGGTGTTATCGGCGTACAGACGCAGTAATAATCCCGCCTTCGAGTCGGCTCCGAACTGCGGACCGCTCACGCCGTAGGCTTTTTCACTCGTGAAGCGAAACAGCCCGTCGCTGGTAGTAAAATCCGAAGAAGGTATCTGGGACTTGTAGTTCGGGAACTCATCGCTCCATACATAACTATGCTCGGCAGCGTTCATCGTTGCCACACTTGCTGCGAACAGCAATATCCATACAACCTTTTTCATTGTCTAGAATATAAAACTACAGATCAATCCTACGATGGCGAGACCGCCTTGCTTAAGGATGATGGCTGGATTACTCGTGAACGTACCATACAGCGCAGCCAAGATGACATAGCCGAAGAGCAGTTGCGTCCAGAAAAGATCCTGCTGCCAAGCTGCTACCAATAACAGAACGGCTACCAGACCGTTGTACACGCCTTGATTTTTCAGCAGCGTAGCGATGTGCTTGGTTTTCAACTGTTCTTCACTCAGTCCGAACACTCTTGACGTGCTTTTGGAACTCGTTGCGATGGTTTCGAGGAACATGATATACAAATGTTCCAATGCTACTAATACGGCAAAAACGATAACTACTGTACTCATACTTTATCTTATTTTGATTTTTTGAAACACATATTCCACCAGTCTTTGAGTTGTTGCCAACCACCGGTTGACCAAAGGGCAAGGAAGATGAGCACCGGCTGGAAGAATAGGCGGATGATACGCAACATGTCAGTGTTCAAACCGAACGCGTCAATATGGTTGACCAACTGGTTGATGTTACCGGGGAAGACAGCCACGTAGAACAATGCCAGCAGCGCACCTGTTGCGGGACGCCATTTGCGCCACATCAGGAGCATAGCCAAACCAAGCGTGATCTCTACCACACCGGAAGCCAGCACAACAAAATCGGTAAAGCCCGGACTGAACTGCATCCATGTGGGTACTTGCGCCACGAACTCCTGGCGCGCAAACGTCAGGTGACTCACACCTGCGTAGGTCATAAACAAGCCTAAAACGACTTGCACAAAAATCTTAAGATATTTCATATACTATTTATTTTATTGTCTTTTGGTATGCCAGGCGCTCGTCGCCTGAAAGTAAATAAATGATGCCGCAATAATTAAACCCGTGCTTAAGGATGTTGTGTTGCATGATACGGTTGTCTCGATGGGTATCTACGCGAAGCGTATGTGTCCGTTCAAAAGCCCACTTGAGCACGCAATCCCATATCCCATGCACGTCCGGCCAACTCGCCAAACGGTGGATAACATAGTACGGTTCGTCGTTCAGCCATGCGCCATCGTAGATTTTCTCGTATGTCGGTTCCGGTACAGGCAGGAAGGCGAAGTATGCCACAATCCGCTCGTCATCTGTGACCACAAAGCCAGCGTCGTGAGCGATGTCTGCTTGGATAACCTGTTCCGACGGATAACCGTTGATCCATTGGTTCACATTAGCCGAAGCGTGCATCATCTCCCGCGCCGCATCTATTACCGGCATGATAGCAGGGATGTCGTCATATGTCGCAAGTCGGATGGTACGATGCATACTATATCAAATCGCTTACTTCTAATGGTACATAGTTAATCAAGTCCTGCGGAGTGAGGCGGAGTTGCATACCGCGCTGACCGGCAGAGACGTAAATCTTCTCATGCAGTAGACAAGTCTCGTCAATGTACGACGGGAATGGTCTTTTCATTCCTATCGGGCAACAACCGCCACGGATATAACCGGTGAGCGGCAGCAGTTCCTTCTGCGGAATCGGTTTGCAGGACTTATTGCCGCTGGCACGAGCCGCTTTCTTCAAGTCCACCTCACACGCACCCGGCACGACACATACGAAATGCTTGGTCTTATCGCCCTCCAGTACGATGGTCTTGAACACGGCATCCACATCCTCACCTAACTGTTCCGCCACGTGCGTAGCACTCAGATCGGACTCATCCACCTCGTACTCAATCAACTCGTACGCTATCCCTGCCGCATCCAGCAGCCGACACACATTCGTTTTTTGTATCTTTTGCGCCATGGCTGCTAGATTAACGTCCAACGACCTATTGTGTCGGCTCGGAAATAACGGTATTCTGCTTCTCGGATAGAGACCGTAAACGGTGAAAAAGAAATAAAGGATATGACTTGCTTTACTTCGTCCAAAGTGACATCCTGCGCATCAATTCTACCAAGAGTGATATGAATAAAGAAATCCTTGCTTATTTGAGAACCGCTATTGATGGCTGCAGTTCGCATTTCGTTAATAAGCGTTAATAGTTCGTCCGAAGGATGAGATGGAGCAATGTTA
>JAFUUZ010000039.1 GCA_017471285.1 Paludibacteraceae bacterium
TCGAGCCCGGCAGAGCCCCGCATATCACCCCACGAACCGTCAAAGTCGATGATCCCCTGAACACTGATAACTGACAACTGATTACTGAAAAAAATCGCAGCAAAATGCGATTTTTTTATTAAAATCCTTGCATATATTCCGGAAAAGTTGTAATTTTGCAGCGTTTTTAGAATAAATCGGCAGAATGACGTATACGCAGTTTTATAATCAATGGCATGCCATGGGCTGTTTTTCGGTGCATCAGGTGCATGCTATTTTCCCGGATTTTAACCGCGCTAACTGGCATCAGTGGCAGAAGTCCGGATATATCGTGATGCTGCGTCGTGGATGGTATGCGTTTGCGGATTACTTGCAGCAGCCGGATTATGCCCGCTATTTTGCAGGCAAGATCTGTGCACCATCGTATATCAGTCTGCATACAGCTTTATCTTTTTATGGCATTATACCGGAAGCTGTGGTGGAAATCACGAGTGTAACCACGCAGAAGACCTGTCGATACGAAAATGCTTTCGGGCAGTTTAGTTATCAAACTATTCGTCCGCATCTCTTCTGGGGGTTTGAACCGAAGATGATGCGTGATGGAAAGCAATATATGATGGCTACGCCGGAAAAAGCCATCATTGACCTGCTGTATCTATATCCGCAATATTCAACCCTTGAGGAGTTGCGAGAACTGCGTTTCGATGAGGATTGGATGCGCGAAGAACTGAATCTCACACGGCTGAAGGACTACGCGGAGCGTATCAATAGCCCTGTTCTCAATAAGCGTATCAAGTTGTTATTAAAGGCATACGAACTATGATTGATATGGAGTACATACGGGGATTCTATCCGCCGTACATAGCGCAGAACGCCAATTTCCAAAAACATATGCTGAAAGAGTATGTGGAGTTGTTGGCTTTGGAGTGGATCACCCGCTCTCCCTATGCAGCGAAAATCATCTTTATTGGCGGTACGAATCTACGCCTGATACATGGTATTGACCGTTTCTCCGAGGATTTGGATTTCGATTGTAAGGGTCTGATAGAGAACGAGTTCCTGCGGATGACGGAAGAGTTGGTGAAGTATCTGCAATTGCAGGGCCTGAACGCAGAATTGCGTAATAAAGAGAATACCCGCCTTACGGCTTTTCGGAGCAATGTGCATTTCCCGGAATTGCTCTTCGATTTGCAGCTAACCGGCCATCGCGAAGAGCGATTTCTTATGAAGATCGAGGCGCAAGATCAAGGTGTTGATTATCCCCGCGAGATGGCTGTCATCCAGCGTAATGGTTTCTCTTTCCCAGTTCCTGTGCCTCCTATCAGTGTGCTGCTGTCGATGAAGTTGTGTGCATTGCTCACTCGGCAGAAAGGAAGAGATTTCTATGACACGATGTTCCTTATGCAGCGTACTGAACCGGACTATGCGTTCTTGCAGCATCGGGCGGGAATAGCGAATAAAGAAGAACTACACGCTGCGTTACGTGAGGTCGTAGCAAATACGGATATGAAGGCGAAGCAACGCGACTTCGAGCATCTCCTCTTCGATACCCGCAAGAGCGAGATGATTTTACGATTCGAAGAAATTATCAGATAACAATGAAACGATATGACTAAAGAACAAATTATAGAGAAACTGAATATGGCTCTGTCGGAGGAGTTTGAGATTCCTATGGAGTTAATAACCCCGGATGCTGATATAAGAGATATCTTGAAATTGGACTCGCTAAAAGCGATGCAAGTGGTCGTGATATTGAAACGCCATTTTGGGGTAGTAGTGTATCCGCGCCATTTCCCGAGGTTTACTACCTTCCAGACTTTGTATGACTATATAGAGGAATTTTGCAAGAAATAGATATGAGGCGAGTAGTAATAACAGGAATGGGGATATGGTCGAGTATAGGTCAAGACTTGCAGACCGTATCAGAGAACTTGAAACAAGGGAAGTCCGGCATAATCCATGATTCCTCTTGGCTTGATTACGGGTTGCAATCCGGATTGGTAGGAGCGGTACCTCGTCCGGATTTGAAGCCGTATTTGTCGCGCAGAACACGCCAGATGATGTCTGTAGATTCGGAGTATGCCTATATGGCTTCTCGTCAGGCATTCGGACAGGCTGGAATATCAGATGATTATCTGCAGCAGAATGAAGTGGGTATTATCTTTGGTAATGATGGGAATTCGCATCAGATAGAGTACGACCGGATTATGGAGCAGGAGCATTGCTCGGCGCTGATAGGGTACAATGCTATTTTCCGTAGTATCACTTCATCCGTTGTGCTGAATCTGTCCTCAATCTTCCATTTGAATGGAATAAATCTAACGATAGGTGCTGCCTGCTCCAGTTCATCCCATGCGATCGGAATAGCTTCTATGTTTATTCGCGAAGGTTTGCAGGATATGATACTCGTGGGAGGCTCGTCCGAAATATCAAAGAGCGGAGTGGGTACTATTGTGAATGATGCGCTATATCAGGATATTTGTTTTAATGATTGTCCGGAAAAAGCCAGTCGTCCGTTTGATAGAGATGCTATCGGTTGTATCCCTACCGGTGGCGCTGCTGCGCTGGTGTTAGAAGAATATGAGCATGCAAAAACCCGAGGCGCAACCATTTTGGCTGAAGTAGTAGGGTATGGCTTTTCCGGAGGAGGAACAGAAGAACTCTATCTTCCTTATTGGAAAGCAGAATATACTTCGATGTGCAGAGCATTACGAAATGCAAACTTATCTCTTTCGGATATATCGATGGTCCATGCCCGTGCCGAATCATTCCCCCTCAGTGATCAAGCGGAAGCAATCGCATTAAATCGTTTATGCGGCGATAATTCAGTCCCAATCACTTCTACCGATTCCATGACGGGGCACGGCGGTTGGATGGCGGGAGCAAGCAGAGCTGTGTATAGTATCCTGATGATGCGAAATGGGTTTATCGCCCCAACAATTAATCTGGATAATCCGATCGAAGAAGCTCAGACATTGAATATGGTTCAAGAGCTGAAGGAAGCATATATAGATACTATCTTATTGAATACTGCAGGTATAGGCGGATCATACGCCGCACTTGTCTTAAAAAACACTGATTAAACATGACAAAGCAAGAGATTATAGAGAAAGTTAACTCTTTCTTAATTGAGAAGCTGGAGGTGGATCCTTCCGTCGTTCGTCCCGAAGCAGAATTGCGTCGCGATATGGGGTTGACCAGTATCGATGCCGTGCAAACGATGCTCTTTCTAAAACAAGAATATGGCATCCAGCCGAATGAGGAGAATATAGGTTCCCTCGTTACGCTCCAAGATGTATATGACTACATAGAGAAAAATAGCTGACCACTGATAACTGATAGCTGATCACTGATGACTAAAAACTATCTTGACATCTTAGCGGAGACCATCCGCACCAACTGGGATCAACCGGCTCTCACGGATTTCTATCTCACCGAGGACGGCTCTGCCCAAGATACCTCCCGTGGCAACCACTATACCTACGGCGAGATGTATGCGGAAATCTGCCGCGTGGCGGACTTACTGACATCCCTTGATCTGCAAAAGGGAGACCATATCGCTATCTGTGGAGCCAACTCCGCCCATTGGGTCATCGCCTATTTGGCTATCGCTAAGATGCAGGGTGTCTCCGTCACCGTCATGCAAACTCTTAAACCAGAAGAAATTACGCGTCAAATAGACTTTTCCGATGCGAAAGCGCTCTTTACGGATGAGGATATATGGGAGAAGTTGAGGAGCCAATCTATACCGCAGGCGGAAAGCGTGATAGGCTTGGAGAATTGGCAAGTACTGCGCGGAGAAAAAATTACCAATTACAAATTACAAATCACAAATGGAGAAATCGGATTCAGCCCCGTTGAACCGGATTCCCTCGCTATGATCTGTTTTACGTCAGGATCAACGAGTGCATCAAAAGCCGTAATGCTGCCTTACCGAAGTTTAACTAATAATATGTATAATACTTGGGAGGTATATCCTAAGTGTGCAAACCCTAATACAATTCTAATGCTTCCTTTGGCTCATACGTTTGGATTGACAAGTGATTTTATAGGCCAAATTACGGTAGCTAAACATTTACATATACTTAAGAGTGTACCAAGCCCTTCCATAATTTATAGTTCTATATTGAACATACGACCGTATGCGTTAACCATTATACCTGTACTGCTAATATCGTTATACGATTCATACAAAGAAAAGTTAATTGAAGAGATCAAAAAATCATGTCACTTCGTAGCTTCTGGAGGAGTGAAATTCTCACCGGAGCTAGAGGCAATTTGCCAAAAGGCTGGGGTAATATTGTCTGTTGGTTATGGATTAACGGAGGCAGGTCCCGCGATAAGTGGGTCATCCCATAAATTAATACGTCCGAAGTCATGCGGTAAAATATTCAAAGGCATGACCGCTCGCATCTCCCCCGAAGGCGAAATCCTTGTCAAAGGCGAGAATGTCATGCTTGGTTATTACAAAGACCCCGAAGCCACTGCCGCCAAGATTGACTCCGACGGCTGGCTCCATACCGGCGATAAAGGGCACTTGGACGAGGACGGTTATCTCTATGTGGAGGGTAGGCTTGAACAGGACATCATCGTTCTCCCGAACGGTGAGAATATCCGTCCGGATAACATCGAGTCCCTCATCAACGCCCTGCCCGAAGTCTCCGAATCCATCGTCCTTGCCCGCGATGGGAAATTGGTGGCTATTGCGGTGCCCTCCTCTCTTCCCTTTAGGGAGGAGTCGGAGGTAGGCTCTCTCCGCCGCAAGATATTGCGAGCGATAAATCCGTCCCTCCCGCTCTTCTCCCAACTCAACGATGTGGAGATAACGGACAAACCCCTCGCCCGCACCGAAAAACAAACCATCAAACGCTATCTATATAAATAGAAATGACTCGCAACTATCTTGACATCCTCGCGGAAACGATCCGCAACAATTGGGATGCTCCCGCTCTCACTGACTTCTATCTCACGGAGGACGGTTCTGCCCAAGATACCTCCCGTGGCAACCACTATACTTACGGGGAGATGTACGCGGAGATATGCCGCGTAGCAGAGTTGCTCGCCTCCCTCGGTCTGCAGAAGGGTGATCATGTTGCTATCTGCGGAGCCAACTCCGCCCATTGGGTCATCGCCTATCTCGCGATCGCTAAGATGCAAGGCGTGTCCGTCACCGTCATGCACACCCTTATGCCCGACGAGATAGCCCGCCTTATCGATTTCTCCGACGCCAAAGCCCTCTTCACGGATGAGGATATATGGACAGAACTCGACCCGTTGTATCGACCAAGCTTGGGCGATTTATCCGCTGTCATCTCCCTCGCTGATTGGTCTATTTTGCGCGGAGAAAAAAATACCAATTACAAATTACAAATCACAAATGGAGAAATCGGATTCAGCCCCGTTGAACCGGATTCCCTCGCTATGATCTGTTTTACATCTGGAACTAGTGGAACTCCAAAAGGAGTAATTCATACTTATAACAACTTAAGTGCTAATATTGAGGGTGCTGCGAAGTTATACCCCTCTATAAAAAACAAAAGGACACTTGTGTTTTTCCCTTTGTCCCATATTTTATCGCTTGGAACAATATTAGGTTCATTATTGACAAAATGTCACATTTTTATAATGAGATCAATAATGACGCCTGAAGCATTAGCGACGAGTGTTTTGCATGTTAGGCCGTATATACTACCTGTTGTACCTAAAGTTGCTCAATATTTACTTTCGGAAGAATATCAGAATGTTTGCAATATAGTCAAAGAATTTCTTGAATATTTAGTAATAGCTGGTGCGATGATAACAAAGGATGAAGCGTCTTGTATAATGCAGCAGAGAATACCCCTAACAGCAGGGTATGGTTTAACGGAAGCGCCGATCCTAAGTTCTATACTCCCGTGTAGATACAGAGAGAACTCCGTGGGAAAAATCGTTTCCGGCATGACTTGCCGCATCTCCCCCGAAGGCGAGATCCTTGTCAAAGGCGAGAACGTCATGCTCGGTTATTACAAAGACCCGGAGGCGACAGCAGCCAAAATTGACTCCGACGACTGGCTCCATACCGGCGACAAAGGCCATCTGGACGAGGACGGCTATCTCTACGTGGAGGGTCGGCTCGAACAGGACATCATCGTCCTCCCCAACGGCGAGAACATCCGTCCGGATAATATCGAATCCCTCATCAACGCCCTCCCCGAAGTGAAAGAGTCGATAGTGCTGGCGCGCGATGGCAAACTCATGGCTATTGTCGTGCCCTCCTCTCTTCCCTTTAGGGAGGAGTCGGAGGTAGGCTCTCTCCGTCGCATTATATTGCGAAATGTAAATCCGTCCCTCCCTCTCTTCAGCCAGCTATATGATGTCGAGATTACCGATACCCCGCTGCAAAGAACCGAAAAACAGACGATAAAAAGATATCTCTATAAGTGATCGGTAATTAGTAATCAGTAGTCAGTATGAAAGATTTTAAGACACAGGCGATATGGCAGCGAAGTCATAAATTAACTTTGGACATATATAGAGCAACACAGAATTTCCCTAAAGAGGAGATGTATGGGTTGACATCTCAGATCCGTCGTGCTGTATCCTCAATACCAACAAATATAGCAGAAGGTTGTGGAAGGCGAACAAATGCAGAGTTATCCAACTTTCTAAATATAGCATCTGGTTCAGCCTCAGAAGTAGAATATGAGATTATATTAGCGAGAGAAGTGGGGTATATAACTAAAGAGCAATGCGAGTTATGGACTAATGAAATTGGAGAGATTCGTAGTATGATTGCCGCATACATGAAAAAACTGAAAACTGCCAACTGAATACTGAATACTGAATACTGCATGCTAATCTCTGATAACTTTTTCTCCGGCGAGCGGCCGCTATATGAGAGCCGCGATGTTGAGCTCCGTAATGTCACCATCGGTGAAGGCGAGTCGGGACTCAAAGAGTCTCGCCGTGTTGAAGCCGTCGAATGCCGCTTCGAAGGCATGTATGTCCTCTGGGAGTGCGAGGACGTTACTTGCCGCAACTGCTATTTCGCGCCTTCCGATCGCGCGCCGCTCTGGTACTGCCGCGACTTGCGGCTCTTCGACTGTCTCATCGATGCACCGAAAGCCTTCCGCGAGATAGACCGCCTGACCCTTGAGCGAATCAAGATGACCGATGGCGCAGAGGCGTTCTGGTACTGCCGCGGTGGGCAGATCTCCGACCTCAAAATAGAGCAGGGCACCTATGCTTTCATGCACTCCCGCGACCTCCGTATCAGCCACCTTTGGCTGATGGGCAAATATACCTTCCAGTATGCGAAAAATATCGAGATTCATAATGCCGTTTTCGATACGAAAGATGCTTTCTGGAATAGCGAGAATGTCACCCTCTATGATTCCGAAATCAATGGCGAATACCTCGGCTGGTACTCCAAAAACCTCCGTCTCGTTCGCTGCCGCATCGCCGGCACCCAACCCCTTTGCTATTGCCGGAACCTCGTTCTGGAGGACTGTTCTTTTGCACCCGATGCCGACCGCGCCTTCGAGAAATCCTCCGTCCGCGCTACCATCCGCGGCGAGATCACCTCTATCGTCGATCCTCTTCCCGGTTCCGAAATAATCTCTAATCCCTAACTCTCTAATTCCCTAATTTCCACGTTCTATTTTTCTGAATAATTAACACTTTGTCACTTAAAAGTAGCAAAAAGTAAATTTTTTGACACTTTTTGGGCAAATTTCTTTCGTATTCGAAAAAAAAGCAGTAACTTTGCGCCGCTTTATTGTGCGGCGCCCATACCCGCGTACGCATGAGCGAATAAAAAATTAGAAATTCGATGCCGAAAGATATAGCATTCATATTGTACAACACTCCCGAGCATTCGGAGAAGGTGCAAGTAGTCGTCCGGGAGGAAACTCTCTGGATGACGCAGAAGGCTATGGCTGAGTTGTTTGGAGTAGATAAGTCGTCCATTAGCCGACATTTGAAAAATATATTTGAGTCAGGAGAATTGGATGAAAAAGTGGTTGTTGCAAAAATTGAAACAACCACTCAGCATGGAGCGATAGAGGGGAAAACGCAGACGACGGAGTCTAATTTTTATAACCTCGATGCGATCATCTCTGTCGGCTATCGTGTAAACTCTGTGCAGGCAACCCGTTTTCGCCAGTGGGCGACAAAGGTGCTGAACGAGTATATCCGTAAGGGTTTTGTGCTGGATGACGATCGGTTGAAGCAAGGAAAAGCGGCATTCGGACAAGATTATTTCCGTGAGTTATTGGAGCGTGTGCGCTCCATCCGGGCTTCGGAACGCCGTATATGGCAACAGATTACGGATATCTACGCGGAATGCAGTATTGATTACGACAGCGATTCGCAAACGACCCGTGATTTCTATGCAATGATACAGAATAAGTTTCATTATGCGATTACGGGCAAGACGGCTGCGGAGATTGTATATGACGAGGCTGATCATACGAAACCGCACATGGGATTGACAACCTGGAAAAATTCGCCGGATGGACGTGTCTTGAAGTCAGACGTAACGATAGCGAAGAATTATTTGGACGAGCAGCAGATTCGGCGTCTGGAGCGCGCAGTAACAGGATTCTTTGATTACATTGAGGATTTGATAGAGGAGGAGAATACTTTTACGATGCAGCAGTTTGCCAATAGTGTCAATGAGTTCTTGGAGTTCCGCAAGTTCAAGATTCTGCCGGATAAAGGGCGCGTGTCCAAGGCGCAGGCAGAAGAGAAAGCGGGACGAGAATATGAGATCTTCAATAAGACGCAACTAATTGAATCAGATTTCGATAAAGAAGTGAAGCAACTATTAGAGAATAACAACAAATAAGAAAACATTAAAGATACAAAACGATATGACAACAAAAGTGCAAACAACAAACACATCAGTGCAGCAATCTCATGATTTTGCGTCAGTGATGCAAATCATAGAGACACGCCGAAACCAGGCAGTACAGATGGTGAACCATGCGTCTTTGCTGATGGCATGGGAGGTTGGCGCATTTGTATCTGATCGCATTAAAAATGCGCAATGGGGCACCAAGGTTGTACAGCAACTAGCGGAGTATATCCATACGCAGAACCCGACATTGAAGGGGTGGAGTAAGATTACGATTTACCGCATGGTAAAGTTCTACGAAACATATAGTTCTGTTCAATTTGTAGAACGTGCCCAATCGCTCAAACTCACCACAGTATCAAAAGCCGTTGTCTTGCCGGAAATAGCGCAAATAGTTTCAACGCCATTGAAACAAATTGAGTCCGATGTAATTGTTTCAACGCCATTGAAACAAATGCCGGCTTTCTTGTTGAAAACTTCTTGGAGTAATCATGTGGCTATTTTCACGCAATGCGCTACAATAGATCAACAGATATTTTATATACTATATGCCGAGCATGAGGGACTGAAATTCAAAGAACTCGAACGTGCCATTAAAACAGATGCATATTCGCAGGTTCTAAGCGACAGAAAATTACAATCTGCGATGCTGAAAGAGACCTATCCGCGAGCTGAAATGTTGCTCAAAGATAGGGCTATGTTGGATTTCTTGGGACTACCTCGTCAGTATAAAGAGAGTCGCCTGCGTAGAGGAATCGTAGAGCATATGCGTGAGTTTATTACGGAAATGGGGAAGGACTTCCTATTCGTGGATCAAGAGCATGCATTAGAAGTCGGTGGACAGGTTTTTCGTTGCGATTTGTTGTTCTACCACCGTGCGCTGCAATGTTTGGTGGCTATAGAACTGAAAACGACGAAGTTTGATCCGCGTGACTTAGGACAATTGGAGTTCTATTTGGAAGCATTGGACCAAACTGAGCGGCGAAGCAATGAAAACCCGAGCATAGGAATATTGATGTGTAGAGATGCTAATCCTGAGGTGGTGCGTTATGCACTTAATCGTAGTATGAGTCCTACCATGGTATCGAAATATGAAGAACAAATTAAACTTGGCAGCGTGCTGCAACGCAGTTTAGAGGAATTTGTGGAATTCATGAATAACGACAAATAAGAAAATATTAAAGATACAAAACGATATGACAACAAAATTTTTAAACAACTCATTCATTAGTCTGGTGAGTTACAAAAAACAAAACCACAACTTGCGGGCACTGCTCGTGCTGCTGCTCTTTACCCTTTCTGTGGGGAATGCGTGGGGGTTTGAGAGTAAACCGAAGTTTTATGCCCAAGCGACAACAGGAACCCCTAGTGGTGCGGGGCAAGTGTATGGATATCGAGGCGGCGGTGATGGGAGGTCGCCTTATGACGAGTTGCTGACAAATATACCGAATTGGTATGATGTTACTGACGCATCGACTGTGACTCTTGTTAGTGATATTACTGTCAAACAGGAGGAAGATATGTCTTTAACCAACCATCCGGATGGCTATTACAAAATGGATGGAACAACAAATGATGCGAGCAAAACTCAATCTGTTTACGTGCTCCACATGTATTTCTATGCTAAAGCTAATCCGGGTTATCAGTTTGATGGCTGGTTTTCAGACGCTTCGGGTGAGGAAAATAAACGGCTTGAAGGTTCAATATTACACTACCCGTTGCCTGGAGTAGATCCTTATGGAGGGCATTATACAAAAGAAACAGTTGCTAAAAAGGCTGATAACCATGGACAAGGCGGAGAGGTGAAAACTTATGATGGGCAAAGATGGAACAATCAGGGAAAAGATCCTACAGCCCCCGGAACAGGATGGTATAATAATAACGCATTCAACTATCTCCGGTATGCACATTTGATTGATAAGAATACAGCGAATAAAAACGTAACGGTATATGCGAAATTCAGCGTTATTCCGCGTCATGTGGTATTTGCCGGTACGGGATTTGATGATGTCACTTATACCGCAGGATTTAATGATGTCGCATATACTGCAGATGGTACGCCTGTCGGTAAAAGCAATGAGGAGTCCGGGAATATTACCACCAATATCGAATTGGCTATTACCTATGACCCGGCTAAGTACAATTTTGTAAGATGGCAATATTCGGTAGGTCCCAGTGGTGCACCAACAGAAATCGCTACTACGGATGATGCAACCTATACCTTTGTGGCAAATCGTGGATATCCTGTAGCTACGCCTAATACATCCGGAGGTTATGATTATGCTGATTATGAGAAGGTATATATATGGCCTATCTTGCAGAAAAAAGTGAACGCGGAAGCTTCGGTGAAAATCGGAGACGCTGACCCCGTGGAGTATGAGCATTGGGCAGATGCGTTCG
Organism: Paludibacteraceae bacterium; assembly: GCA_017471285.1. Classification (GTDB taxonomy): domain Bacteria; phylum Bacteroidota; class Bacteroidia; order Bacteroidales; family Paludibacteraceae; genus Colicola. The sequence continues at coordinate 11,216 of JAFUUZ010000039.1, forward strand.
CTGCAGCTAAGGCAGATGGTGTGAGTGGCGCAATTGTTACTTTGGAAAAAGATATTGCAGGCATAACGACTGTTCAGGCAGTAGATCGCGATATGACGCTGGATCTGAATGGTCATACCATTACCGGTTCGGTAAATAACATGTTCACGGTTTCCGCCGGTAACTTTACGCTTTGTGATAATACGCCGGCAGCTGCGGGAAAGATTGTATTGGAGATATCGGAGGCAACGACATATGCGGTAACGGTAAACAGCGGCGCTAAGTTGACTATGCAATCCGGCGGTGTGTCTGCTACCAATAACTTAGAAACCGGAACTTCTCGCGGTGTGGAGATTAAAAACGGTGGTACACTCGAAATGACGGGCGGAAATATTTATGCGCAATCCGCCAAGACTGCCTATGCGTTGATCAATAGAGGAACGGCTACAATTGGTGGTGGTAATATTCAGGCCCGCGCAAAAGGAACATCTACTAAAGGAACCGGAGTAACAGCCGTGGCATTCTTGAATACCAATACAAGTGGTAGTGGCATAGCTACTATCAATGGCGGTACCTGTTCGGCAGTCGCCGATTCTACTACTGCATACGGAATACAGCAGTATGTGAATACGGTAACTATTAATAATGCCGTAGTGACTGCTACAGCAGGTAAGAGCGGAGCGGTAGCTTTGCAGCGTAATAATGGAAAAATATTGGTAAAGGGCGGAAAATATAAAGCTACATCCGTTCTGAATACTACTAATAAGAGTTATATAGAGCTTCAAGGCGGTATCTATAGCACCTGGACCAATGTGCGGCAAAGTTGTGCGACGGGTTATGACTGCTATGAGTTGCAGCCCGGTGCAGACTGGAATGACGGCTATCGTTTTGAGGTCATTGCCGCAACCGACCACCCGCGTGTTTGCAAAGTACTAACTATAGCGAGTACGACATACTATGAGTCTCTGGCGGATGCTTTGGCATATGCTAACAATAACTCCGGCACGACAATGAGTATTATTATGATGGCGTTCGAACATACGTTGCCGGCCGGCAACTATACCCTGCCTCCGCGTGCAGATTTGGTGGTCCCCTATTCGGCGGACCAGACGGGCGTTAGTACGGAATCGCCACGTATGGATAGTTACTCTACTCCAACATGTTTCCGTAAACTTACATTTAATTCAGGGGTACTACTAGATGCTTTTGGGTCAATAGAAGTGGGCGGTGTTCAAAATTCCAATGGACAAGGAGCGACGGGTTGCGGAACTCCATCTGGCACATTCGGCCATATTCTTTTGAACGAAGGGAGTAGAATTACTCTTGAAAATGGGGCACGTTTGAATGCATGGGGATTTATTACTGGTGATGGCGAAATTGATGCAAGGCGTGGAGCTACAGTATATGAGCAGTTCCAAATGTATGATTGGAAAGGCGGTTGGGCTGCATCTAAAATGATGGGAAATTCGGGAAAAGTATTTCCGGTAACTCAATACTTTATCCAGAATATAGAAGCTCCGACTATATATCATCCTGGTTCTTCTTTAAAATGTGCAACAGCTGTTTATGTCAATAGTAGTCGAGTGACTTGTGATGATATTGGGGTAATAGGTACGTACGGGCAAACAGCGATGTTTTTAATGGATCCAGCTGATGATAGTAAAGATACATGGGTAAGAAAGGAGTACGAGCCTTCAACCGATCAACAAGTTTATAAAATTAATAGTGGTGCTCAGCTTGGCTCTATGCGCATACTTCTGGATCTTAGTGATTTGGGAGTCCTAGTTACTACATTAATGGGTGATAAATTGGATTTTAATTCTGCGGATTATATATTGCCCCTTACGAATAATATGAAAATAGAACTGCTAACGGGATCTATGGATATTACTCAAAACACGTTGTTACTTCCCGGAGCAGAAATAGAGGTGGACAAAGAGGCAACAGTGTCCGTCATCAATAATCAGTCACTATACGTGATGGATGCAGAGCAATGGGCGGCGGGGCATGTGTTTAGTGGAGCTATGGCTAGTGAGGTGAGATACTCTCCGACATTCGCGGGAAAACCGAACAAAAGAAGCGTGGCTTCCAAACCTCAATCAGCATCGATGTTCGTACATGGTACATTTGAGGTCGCAGGTAAATTATACACAACAGAGGGTGGCGCAAATATATACTCAACGAATGAGGATGCAGGAACAATCCGGTTATTGCAATCCGCTCCTGCTTCGACTACAGTTTCCGTCTATTCGGGACAAAGTGGAAGCAAGCAAGACACGAAGATTTCATATGCAGAATACGGTGCTGTTCCCGCTCTTCTCCGCAATGCGGATAATTCCACAACCGCCACATCGGGCACAGCAGCCGGCAAGTCCTTTGCTTATTCAGACGGCAAATGGCAGTGCTGGACGCAGGATGGGTGCTTCTTCGTGGATAATACAGACACTTATTATGCGAAACCCGCGGATTACGTAGCATTGCTTAACGGTAAGACAGAGAATGCGGATCATACGTATAGTTCCGCGGACGAGACTCGTACGTTCATTCTGGTAGATGGATGCCAATGGTGGGAGGTAGAGTTGGAAGATGCCGTAGCAGGACTCTGGCATTGTATCCACCCGCTCAATGATGTGTATTATTACCATAATGGCACCTCATGGGTGGTAAAGACGCAAACCGTGACATGGAAAAACTACGACGGCTCTGTGGTTGCTACTTATACCAATGTTCCCTACAAGACGACTCCGGTATTCAATAGCACGACTCCTACCCGCCCGATGGATGCTTACTATACCTATGATTTCAACGGATGGAGTCCTGCGCTTGCGCCGATTACCACCGATATGGAATATACTGCGCAATATACACCCAAGGACAGAAAATATACCATTGTCTTCAAAAATGAAGATGGTACGGTTATTGAGACCAACTATTGTACGATGGGACAAATTCCGGTTTGCTCAAAGGAACCGTCCAAAGCCGGTTATACGCTGGTATGGAGCCCGACAATACAAGCTGTTACGGGTGACGCTACATATCAGGCTACGTTTACCAATGTGGTAGCGAGTGAATATATGGTTACGTTCAAGAATTATAATAACACCGTGACGCTGCAAACCGGTTCTGTTGCTACAGGTACGATGCCTGTTTATTCCGGCGCAACTCCTACCAAACCGGCTACAATAGACCAGTACTTTGTGTTCAGCGGATGGGAACCGGCATTGCATATTGTAGATGCAGACGTGATTTATACGCCTACGTTTAATGCATATCCTATTACCGACCGTGAATATGATATTATTGACTGGACTACCACGTCTCTCACTATCAATGGCAATGGTCTGAAGACAGCGGCAGGCGGCACGGATTGGAAGATTCGTGTAGAAGGTAGAGATAAGGATTTCGTCAAGACGGATCGAAACTCGACTACGCGAACTCTGACCATCGATGGTCTCTCGCTAACTCCGGATGCTAATCTGCTGGTACAAATGAAGAATGGCGGCGACGACATAGAGAGTAGTCATACCTACAAAGTGCCGCATATCTATACATCGAATGCGACATTAAGCGGTACCACATCTTCCAGCATTGTCTATGTCAATGCCGGCAAACTGACTATCTCCGCCAATACGACCCTGGCTGCGCTCTATATCGGACCGGGAGCAGAAGTGGAAGTCGCAAATGGTAGTACGCTGACGGTAGGCAAACTTGTCCTCCGTACTAAGCCGTGGGCTACCGCTGCTATTAGCGGAAACGTAAATGCAACGAACGTTTATTATACGCGTATTGCGCCGGATGGCTCAGCTGAATATAAAGCGACTAAGTATTATCAATTTGGTTTGCCTTATGCTTGCGCTGTTAGTGCAGTACGTCTGTCTGATGGATCTACCCCGGTGTACAAGACATCTTGGGCTCTTAAGGAATATGATGAGGAAACCCGCGCAACGAATGGAGCGGATGGCCAGAACTGGGACGCATTGGAGTCAACGGCTGCTATCGCTGCCGGAAAGGGATATGAGATATTCTCCAGCAATGCGTTCTACCGAGAATACTATTTCCCTGTTACGCCGACGGACAATACATCGGTTGCAGTTACACGACATGGTAACGATGACGCTAACTCTGGTTGGAATATCGTATGTTCGCCCCTGATGAACATATATACAAACGAATCCGATCCGGTCACCGGCATTAAGGTGAGCTGGTTGCAATCAGACGGATCATATGTGCAGGAATGGCCTGAATATATCTACCCGGCTTTGCCCTTCTCATATCAGGCATCTGCTGCTGGCTCACTGGATTTCAGTACTGCTTCCTTCCAACTCCGCGCGCCGCGTCGCATAATCTATGATGAAACTATCCAAACGGAATGGATTCATTTAAGTCTGACGAATGCGCAAGACAAAGGAGACAGAACCAGCATATTTGTTCACCCGGACCGTTTTGAGGCAACGTATGAGACCGGTATCGATGTGGCGAAACAGTCGCTTACTGCCTCGCGCGCAATACTATATAGTTCGCACGCGTACGGAGACATGGCGTTCGCCGGTGTGGCTGATTCGCTGCTGGAGAGCGGGGTCGCCCTGACTGTCTATAGCCCGGTGGCGCAAGAACTGACCTTCTCGCTTCGCGACAACAACTGGCTTGACCGTATGGAGTATGTATGGCTCATTGATAAGGAGACCGGTGTGAAGATAGACCTGCTCTCGTCCGATTATTCGTACGAGGCAGCAGAAGGCACTACCCGCGGCAGGTTCTTCATTCAAGGACAATTCAAAGCTCCGCAGATTGCAACAGACATCCAGAACGGACAAAGTGGCGAAGTACAAAGTTCCAAGGCACGTAAGTTGATGATTAATCAGAAGATCTTCATCGAGATAAACGGCCGTTTGTATGATGCAACCGGTAAGGAAGTAAAAAGATAATAAGGTATTAGTTTGATATAAGAAGCCTGTGAAGGCTGCTATTTAAGGAAATGAAAAATGATTCTAAAACTCCCCATATGGGGATGATAGTGACTCTTGGCGCCATAATCGTTGCTATATGGATGTTGGCGATTTACGGCACAATACAAGAGGAACACGAGATAAAATACGATATAACGGTGCGTCCGGGTGCGGTGTCTTACGGCACCCACTCGTCCGCAACTGTACCGATGGTGTCCGCACCAACGCGGCACACTGCCGCACCGATGATCAGCGGAAGCGCAGTACGGAGCTATGCGCATTATGGACATGCGTCCTATGCCCATAACCCGTCACCTGTAACCGCTATTCATACTACCTCGTCCGCAACCGTTCATACAATCGGTTCCGGAAACGGAGGCGGGAGCGGAACCTCTTCTTCCCCCGCCGGGGGCAAAGGAGGCTCGCGAGGTATAGCCTATGGCGGCGGCTCCGTATCGATGCCTTCGTTGGCACTGGCTACTACGTCCTTTGCTTCGTCGTCGGCTATTTCAACAGCGGAGGCTGCGCGTCATGGTGCGGGGCCAAGGAGAGTAAAACCTGCGGATGGAACAGGAACGGAAGGAACATGGCAAGATGGCGGAGATGGAGACTGGTGGTATAATGATGAAGGAACATGGATTGCGCCTTGGACAGATGCAACCCGACCGGCCGGAGATGGAAATTTCTGGCAATGGGATGGAGAGAAATGGGTGCTCGTTGATGACCAAGGAGATCCGGTACTACCGGCTACTCCTCTCGGCGATGCTCCCTGGCATTGGATGCTCCTCCTCGCCCTCACCTACGGCATAGCTAAAATGGTACAAAGAAAACATGTTTTTCGTCCAAAAGTGGGTTAAAAAATATAGATTTGGACAAAAAACTCGTATTTTTCTTCCAAAAGTGAGTTAAAAAATATAGATTTGGACAAAAAACTAATAAAAGATTTGTGTGTTTCACTTAAAAGTAGTATCTTTGCACCGAAATTCTTAGATTTGGAGAAATGGAAAATCTAATAGGTAGAAATAAAGAATGGCGTGAACTCACCGATGCCCTTAATTCTAAACGTTCTGAGTTTGTAATTCTTTATGGGCGCAGGCGGGTAGGAAAGACGTTTTTAGTTCGCAGTTTTTGTAACGATACTTATAGTTTTCATTTCGTAGGAGCACACGGCAGAAACGCGAAATCGCAATTGGCCAACTTTCGGGAAACCTTGATCCAATATAGTGGTAATAAAGATATTCCCGGTTTGCAAGATTGGCATGAGGCATTCCGCCAACTGGCTAACTACTTGGCGCAATGCAAAGAAGAACGTAAGATTGTCTTCTTCGATGAAATGCCATGGATAGATACACAAAAGAGTGATTTCGTAGGCGAATTGGAGTATTTTTGGTCAAACTGGGTGCAGAATAGAGACGATATTGTATTTATTGCATGTGGCAGTGCTACCGCATGGATGAAGGATAAATTGGAGGATAACCAAGGCGGATTGCATAATCGTATAACCCATCGCATATACTTACGTCCGTTTTATTTAAATGAATGTAAGGCATATCTGAACGAGAATGGTTTTGAATGGGATGATTATCAAATAATGCAATACTATATGATATTCGGAGGCGTACCTTATTATCTTAGTTTGTTGCGCCCGCAATTCAGCCTAATAGAAAACGTGGATTCTCTTATTTTCCGACGCGGTGGTGCATTGAGCGATGAATTTAAAGAATTGTACAACGCGTTATTCAAAAGAGCCGACAAATATATCCAAATAGTCCAACTGCTGGCAACAAAGCGAGAAGGCTTCACGAAAACGGAGATATCTTCCGCAACCGGATATTCAGGAGGAGGACTGACGAAAATATTGGAAAATCTGGAACGCTGTGATTTCATATTGTCTTATGCGCAATATGGTAATAAAACAAAACAGACATTATATCGTTTATGTGACTTCTATACATTGTTCTATTTTCGATATGTCAAAGATAATAACTCAAAAGATGAGCAATATTGGCAACATCATTTTCAGAGCAGGGGTGTAGAAAGCTGGGAAGGATTTACATTTGAAGAAGTATGCCTGCGTCATCTCCCCCACATCAAACGAGCTTTAGGGATTTCAGGGATTGCCACAGAAGCATCCTCATGGCGTTTCGTCCCTACAAAGGATGATTGCCGCAAAGGAACGCAGATCGATTTGGTGATTTCCCGTGTTGACAAGATGATTCATTTATGTGAAATGAAATTTGCGTCCTATCCATATACTATCAGTAAGGAATATGCCGATAGACTGATCGAACGGAAACAATTGTTTATGGAGGAAAATAAAATCAACCGTGGAACTGTGTTTACTTTCATAACTCCGTACGGTATTAAGGAAGGAGCGCACGCATCAATGGTTCATTCTTCTATAATCGCGAAAGACTTATTTGCGGATATGGAGTGAGATCTTGATATGTCGAAATAAAACATAACACAATATAATGAAAAAAACTTTTTTGTTAGCATGCGCTCTAATGGCCGGATTGGCGGTCTCCGCTGCCACTATGGGAACGGGAGCTTCCTGCTATAATCCGATTGAGTTGGGAAAAGATTATAATGCTGCAGTAACAAGCAACACTTATCCCAAATCCATCTGGTATTCTGCGTGGACATTCGATCTGCCGCTGAAGGTATATTTCTTCCCTCAGAACGAATCCGACCCCGCGCCGGAGATATCGATGGATTTCGGCTGTACACCGGGGGTGTACTCCGATCCGCTGATTTGTATGCTGTTCTGCCAAGGAAGCGGTTCGGTGGATATCGGTATGCCCCATAAACCTACGCTTAATACCGAAACCAAGGACGGCAGGTTCTGCTACAGCCTGTCTATGGGTAAATTCTACCGGGACTTACTGCTCAAGGTGGGAATCGACTATAATGTGCAGGTTCTGGTGAATGTGATATACCATGCCCCGGGCGAGATCAGCATGGCACCGGATGATTTCTCCAACTGTATGGACGGGTATAAGTTCATGCATCTGGGCGATACGGTACAGGTCAAATCGCTTGACAAGGATCGCCATGTGATCGTTCCTTATGTGCAATGGCAGGAAGATTCTATCCGCTATGTATGGAATGGAACGGCTCCTGTGGAAGTAGCTATCGGTAATACTTGCGATATCGATCCTACAGACGGCACCGATATCCATAGAGTGGATTACTTCGTCCTCCAGCCGCAAGATACACTCAAGATGACCAGCAGCGATGTGAAATACTATATCCAGAGCGATGATGTATCTAGCGAAGCAGGTATGTTCTATGCCAAATTCTTCACAACGGGTACCGGCACGATGAAAATCGAGAAAGTACCGCAGGCACCGCCACAAGGAGGAGCTACGCTCCTGCGCTATGACCGGGCAACATCTGTGCCGGCTAACGGGTTTGATGCGCTCTATGCCATCCCCTTTACGTGGAAAACAGCAACGCTCTTTTCTACTCCTACAGACCATATCTTCCGTATGTATATCGGAACTACATATGATTTTACCAAGGAGACGGCTATTGCCTCCTATCAGTTCAGTAAAGATAATAGTGGCCATTGGTTGGGACTGCAAGCATCTGATATGCAATCTCTATGGGCGAAAACAACGGCGCAGTATTTGTATGTCCGGTTTGAATGTACGGCAAAAACTACCATCACACCTTCGGAATGGATAATATCCCCATGCATCGGTGCTTCCAAGGAAATAAAACGGCCTAGTACTACAGTAACGGTGGCAAAGGGCAGTTACGGGCCTGCGTATTACCGGTTCTATTACGATGAATGGAAAGGCGGGGATATGACCTTCGATTGGCAATCGGTGTTCAGTACCTGTCCTACATACATAGGCGATACGTGTAAATTTAATCTTAATGCTTCCGCAGCCCATGTGCTTTCTAATAAAAACATAAATGCGACCAGCACATGGACCATCCCTGCTATCGAAGTGGCGGAATGGGCAACAAACGTAGATGCAGACGGGTATTTATATGTCCGTTTTAACCCCGGATCGCAAGGAGTAATGGTGATTTCCACAACAGCACCGGAGGAGGTGGATCCGGCGCCGGTGGTATATCCGGCAGCTACGGTTTCGGTCACCTGTGACGGAGAAAAAACATCTTCCGGACAGGCCTATATCGTGCGCGTTTCTGTCTCGCAGACGCTCAATCTGTACTCCGGTCCGGCGGATAATATCGCCTCCCTGATGCCCATCCGGACATGGTCGCAAACACCCGGAGAAACATATTCGCTGACCCTCCAGACGGGTATTTACACCCTCATGGGAACGGATGACAAGATACAAATTGAGGTGCAGTAAAATAGAATATTTTATATTTATTTTATGCGTAAAAGGTGATTTTATACGAAAAAAGCGAAAAAAGAATAAAAATATTTGTATATATCATAGAAAAACTGTATCTTTGTACGCTTTTTAAGTATGTACATAAGCGAGGAAATGGAGAGTGAACATAAAATAGGGTACGTGTTGGCATACGCGATAGCGTTGCTATGTCTGTTCGTACCCGTTTTTTCTTACGCGCAGGCGTCACATGTGAGCCTGGGCACCAATTATAGCAATGCTACCCTTATTGCGGATACTGCGACGGCATCCGTATCTGACGGGGTGGAGAATTATTTCAAGATAGAGGCGGAGCATCTGCCCGCTACTGTATATTATTTCCCTGACACGGCGTTCGGCCCTATTCCCGAGTTGATTTCCGTCAATGATACCCTTCCTGCTATTATGGCTTCGGAGAACTGCCGCATGGGGTGGAAATGGACGCTGGCAGCTGCGGCAGAGGACGAAGAAGTGCGTTATCTCTACTTCTCCGCCCATGAGGATAATGCTACGGCGGAGATACGTCCGTACGTCTTCACTTGTCCGGTGTATGATATCACGCTGCCTGCGGTATCGGCGTGCGGCGAGTATAAATGGTCAGACCCCGTGGCCGGAGATACGACAATCTATGATTCCGACACCTATACCCGTCATTTCGTAGCTGCTAACGGTTGCGACTCTGTCGTTACTCTGGCTGTGACAATCAATGAGACCAGTGACCCGACGAATATCCATATTACGGCGTATGACAAATATGTATGGCATGGCGCTACCTATACCTCCGGTAACGGAGGCTATGTCCGTGCTTGGGAAGGGAAGAATATCGCCGGATGCGATTCGGTGGTCAACCTCTTCCTGACAATCAAACATCTGCGCAAAGATACGATCCGCGAGACCGTTTGTTCCAACAACCTGCCTTTCCTCTGGCGTGGTAATTCCTATACCGAGGGCAATACCTACACCCTCGATACCGTCCCGGGAGCAACGGTGGATACGATCTTCACGCTCGTTCTGACGGTCAATCAGGCTTATGCAGTGGATACCACGGCTGAGTTGTGCGGCACGTCCTTCGCATGGCGCGGACAGACCTATACCCAAAGCGGAACATACACCTATCCCGGTAAGACCGCTGCCGGATGCGACTCTGTCGTTACGCTCCATCTGACGCTTAACCTTCCGACCGCGAGCGAAGAGACCCGGACGGAATACGAAAGCTATACCTGGAACGGCAAGACCTATACCGCTTCCGGCACCTATACCTATACCACTACTAACGCTGCCGGATGCGACTCGGTGGCAACCCTCCATCTGACGATTAAGGACCGCCCCGTATTGGCGTACGACACCGTCTATTTCTGCGCCGGATTCAACACCGAGCATGAGGAGCAGATAAGCGAATCGCTCGTGCGCCGCTATCGCCGCTATGTATATGAATCGCCGGCTACGTGGGATTATAAAGCCGGCATGGTGGTAGAGGAGCAACGCGACCGCACCCGCATGGATCTGCACCGCGTGGAGAAGAATCTGTATAACCATTATGTAGGTGAACTCGAGCCGATTACTACCATCACCTGGAGTCATCAGCCTTATGGCTCATCCTCGTCCGTGACGGTAGAGCCGGGCACAGGACCGCAGTGGATAGATGCAGGCGAGTTGGTGATATACGTACGTTTCACCTGCGGCCATTCCTATCAGGAGAAGACCGTCATCGTCCGCTCGACAGAGGACGTGGAGGTTACGGAGGACGGAAAAGAGCAATGGACCAAAGTGTTGATTGACGGACAGATCTATATCATCCGCGGAGGCATCAAGTATAATATCTTCGGCACAAGAATAGAATGAAAAAAGTACTGTACATATTCGCTCTGATGACGGCCGCTGTCTGCTGTTTCGCGCAACAGCATATGCCGATGGTAGATACTTCCTGCGAAGGGTGGTTCCCCGGTCTGCCGGATCATTATTGCGAATGTCGTACTTCTTCGCAGACCTTCCAATTCCCGCTCAAAGAGGAAATCAGTACTCCGCGCTGGTTCTCCACTACCATCGATGATATGAAACAGGGGCTTTCTGCCTATTGGATCTCCGATGATACGATCACTTTTGAGATATATGCTTTCTGCAGCTCGGATATCCCTACCATCACGATGTCGGTGGGACCGAACCAGATGCGCGAGATGAGTGTCGAGGCGATAAACGCCAAACTGGAGAGCATGGGGCAACAGGCGCAGATGTTAGGCCAGCTGCTGACCCCGCGCATCCGCGTCTATACTAACCACGGCCGTCCCGGTACCGTCTATTGCTATCCGTATGACCAAGGTCCGGAGTCCACTTGCGATACCTTCCTTCACGTGCTGCCGCGAATGACTTATGTATGCGATCAACCCGAAGAGGTGTATGTGCTTCAGCCGTCGAAGATTTCTGCTACAGGCAACGGATTCATCCGCTGGACACAAAAGAAAAACCTGCCCGGTACCTTCCGTATGACCAAAGATTCATGCAACGGTCCGGAGATAGCCCGCTTCACCCTTTCCGACTCGGTGCGCGTCCATGTGTTCAATGCCGATACGATGAAAGCACTCCGTCTGGCAGGCGATAGTATCTATATCCATGTAAGCCATGACTCGGGTTATGTAGGACGTGTCATGTATCATAATGCTATCCGGTGGAACAGCCAGGTTATTGATACGGTAATATGCCAGGGTAAGGCTCTCCAGTTGGCAGATACTGTTCTTCGCGAGTCCACCGAGTATGGAGGCGACACACTCTGGCGCAAGGCGGACACCCTCGCCCTCACCGGTTACCGGCTTACTATCGAGGCACCCGCGCCGGTATATGACACCCTCCGGCTCAAGGCTAAACAACTGCCATATACCTATCGCAACAACATCATCCCGAAAGACGGATGGGGAGATTATGATTTCACCGTCCGCCAGACGGACAAATGCGACGAGCGCTATCTGCTGCATGTGGAGCATAATTTCGTGACTGCGACTACCGTGATAGACACTACCCTCTGTCTGGGTAAGACCATTAAAATCAACAATATATCCTATTCGCAAGATACGGTTATCCGCGATTCCGTATGGACCTATGCTGCGGCTACCAACAACACCCCCGATACCTATACCATCCGCGATATAGCTATCCATTTTGCAGAACCGGAGACGGAATATGATACGATCGCCGTGCCGCCCACCGAGATGGCTAAACGCGGCTATTATTACTATTCCGCACTGGCAGCCCAGGTACATTACGGCGATACGCTGATCGTCAAGAAGCGGAACAATACCTGCACCCGTTATATCCAACTCCATGTAGATAAGAATATCACGATTATACCTCAGGATATAGATACTACGCTCTGCTTGGGCAAAGCGATGATGATTAATGAGGATGCCTATTATGCCGATACCATGGTGTATGATACGATTATGCTGGACGGCGACGAATGGGTTGCCGGCAATATCACGATACATTTTACGGAACCGGAGACGGAATACGACACAATATCTGTTGTGCCGATGCTGATGGGGCAGGAAGGCTATCTGTATGAAGCCTTGGGAGTTATGGTGACATACGGCGATACGCTGATTGAGAGAGCGGAAGAGGACATGTGTACGCGTTGGATAAGCCTGCATGTCGATACTGCCGCTATCCCGGTGACGGAGATAGACACTGCTCTCTGTCTGGGTAAGTCGGTCGTCTTCGGTGAGACAGCCTATTCGGCCGACACTACCTTCCGTGATACGGTTATGACAGCTCCCGATACCTGGACTATCCGCGATATCACCATCCGTTTTACGGAGCCCGAGATGGAATATGACACCCTCTTTGTCTCTCCGGAGCAAGGAATGGCGGCAGGAGATACCCTGATCGTCATCACCGAGGAGAATGAATGTACACGATGGCTCATGACTCACGTGGTAGTAACCGAAGCAATCGATAACACCACGGCACCGGGCCTGGGGGCATACAAATATATCCGTCATGGAGTATTGTATATCCGTAGAGGAGAAAATGACTACGACCTGTTTGGTCGTCCAATCAATAGAAAACAATAATTTTAATTAACCCAATTTATTAACTAATTTACAACTCTATGAAGAAATTTCTGACATTAGTTGTCGCGATGGCAATGGTCATCCCTTCGATGGCTATCGGCCGTAACGACGGCTTAACCAAAGCCAATGCTATTGACTTTGATTGGGACAATGGGGTAGAGCATGTAAGCGGTACCAAATGGTACCGGGTGGACCTCGCTCCTCTCTATGAGGAAGAGAGCCCCTCTCTTACATTGTATCTGACTAATCCCAGCAACGCAGTTGGTACTTCGGTAGATGTAAGTATGCAGGCTACTGTAGCCGGACAGTCGGAGTCGAAAGACTATACGATTGCTGCCCGTCAATACAAGACCTACACAGCCAATGCCACTTCGCTGGTTCGTATGAAACAGACGGAGATCTATCTGACACTTACATCCACCGGAAAAATCAAACTGAGTGCAAAAGTGTTTGAGACTGCCGATCTGGATGAGACCTGTAAGGATGCCCGTACCCTCGCATGGGGTACTGTAACAACCCAGGCTCCGAGTTATTCGGCATGGTGGAAAGTGAGCCTGAAGCCCATCAAGGATGCGGCTGATCAGGATGCCAAAATCACAATCACCAACACCGGCTCAAAGACTGTGAACCTGAAAGTAGGTCAGTCTCTCGACTGTCCGTCATCCGGTGTGACCAAGCGTGAGTACACACTCGCTGCCGGCGAATCAGTGATCAACACTATTCCGCGCAGCATGATCGCTTCGGTGCAACCGGATGAACTCTATTTCGGTATCGAGAACGTGGAGTCGGAGATCTCTATCAAGGTGGAGAAAGTGGCTCAACCCGCTACGCCGGTTATCCCGAGTACCGGCATCAGTTGGACTGATCTGAGCGTAACAGACACTATCGAGCCTCTGGGCGCAGGAACTCATTATTTCCGCGTCAAGGTATCAGAGATGGATGCGTTCAACAAGTATGAGCCGGAGTTTACCTACCGCAACGCAGGTGCCGGCAACGCTACCGTTTCCGTCAAGATGGCGTTCGAACTGCCGTCCTACGGTACCAGTGATGCTATTTACGAACTCGCCCCGGGTGAGGAAGAGATCGTGGTGTACAAGAAGAACATGCTCGAGGGTATGGAAGGCGTAGAGTACATCTACCTGGTAACCGAAGTAACGGGCGATGTGAACTTCTACGGACGTTACAAACACGTACGCGAAGGTAAGGCTTGTAAGACCAATATCGATTTCAACTGGGAAACCGGTAATAGCCAGGAAGCTCGTACTACCCAATGGTATGCTGTAGATCTTACTGCGGCTAAGGCTGCTACGAAAGATGTAATCGTCTACGTTCAGAACCTGAATACCGCAGCGGCTGCTACGGTAAAAGCATCGATGGCTTTCTCCTGCCCGTATATCGATCTCCAGGAAATCACGCGTTCGGTAGCTGCGGGCGCTACGATCAACCATCGTCTGGCTTATTCTACCTATGCAATGATGTCCGATACCGTATGGATCGGTTTGGAAACCAACCAGGATATTCAGTTCTGGGCAGATACCGTAGATGCAGAACTGAACGCAGTAGTGGATTCGCTCTGTCTCCAGGCAGTTGATTTCAACTGGGAAGAGGGAGTGCTCCAGAAAGCAGACACTACCGTATGGTATCGTATCGACATGACGCAGGTGCGTGATCTCGCAGCTAAGTTCCCGACCGTATTCGTACAGAATATGAGCAGCACGGGTGCCGCTGTTATCACGGCTGAGTTGTCGCTTGAGTGCCCGGATTCAATCAAGAACGAAGTCCGCACTAAAACGATTGCTGCTAACGAATCGTACAGCAAACAACTCTCGCGTAACCTGTTTGAGAATATCAAGAGCGACGAAGTGTTCCTTAAGGTTCATTCTACCCAGCAGATCTCGCTGCAGATTCGTTTGACCGAAGCGGCAGAAGGTAGCGATTGCTCGTCTGCTATTCCGTTCAACTGGGTTTCCGGTAACACGCAGGCGGCTAACGCCAACCTCTGGTATTCCGTTGATCTGCGTGACGTAATGAAACGCGGTAACGATCTCCGTCTCCATTTGCTGAATAAAGACAATACTGCCGGCAAGGGTGTTATCCAACTCTCCTACGAGTGCCCGGTAATGGCTGCTCCTTCTATCAGGAACTTCAACCTTGCTGCTCATGGAGAAAAATCGGCCACCATCCAGAATAGTGCGCTTGAGACACTGGAAGACAGTATCGTGTATGTAAACGTACAAGGTACCACTGCTCTTCGTTTCTGGGCGGACACGCTGCCTCTTGCGCCGTTTGACACAATTTATGGCGCTACTCCGCTTGTCAAACTGGAGTGGGACAGCACTTATACGCAGACCCAAGATACCGTATGGTATATCATCCCGAAATCGGAGATTGACAAAGTCAATAATAAGGAAGACAAGGTGAAACCGGTAGCACACTTGTGGAATATCGGTGCGGCTGAGAATACCTACAAAGTAGAGGCTGCTTTCGCATTCCCGATTGTGAAGAACATGATGACCAAGAGCCAGAAACTGGCTGCTGGCAAGCATTTCTCGGATACCATTCCGGCAAGTACGTTTGAGCAGTTCCTGAAGAAAGACTCAATCATTGTTCGCGTAACCCGTCCGGTAGGAAGTGGTAACTTCCAATTCAGAGCGGAACTGGTGAAAGCGTTCAGCGGTAATACCCGCAATGATGCTCTCCCGATTCGCATGAACGAGGCTTATAGCCAATCCGCTAATACGGAGATGTGGTACAAACTGAATACCGCAGACCTCAAGAAAGACAAGGATCTGTACAACAAAGTACTGCGAGTAACGGGTAAGAACGCCGGCAACGGCGACGCCAAAGTGAGTGTGGCTGTTTACGAAGGCTTGCTCTCCGAGACTGACCTTATAGATAAATTCGGCTTGAGCGACTATCGCGAGCGCACGATTAAGAAAGGTCAAGGCAAAACGCACAATGTACCGGCTCAGGCTGTATATGGCCTCGGTGATGTAGAACTCTATATCAAGGTGCGCACTACCGACTCCCTCTATTTCGCTACCAAATTCAATGGTGAGTATGCGCCTCAAGCTGTTGATCCGGCTCAGGCAGAAGCCAAACTGCTGGTTCCGAACGTAGAGTACGTAGTTCCGGGTGACAACCAGGAACACTGGTATATGGTATGTATCCCGATGATCCAGAATAACTATATCTACACCGCTGCCAGCACACTTGATTATGAGTTGAACGGCACAGCAACGATCGAAGGCACCTTCACGTTCCAGGATGAGATGGATTGCAAGATGCCGGTTCGTAAGCGCACAATCAACAAGAGCGGTGGATACCACAAAGGCTCCAAGCCGCTTAGCGAACTGGTGAATAAGGCCATCAAGCGCGTCACCAACCGCAATTTCGATGTATCTACATTCCAAGAGGCCTTTGTGGACAGTATGCTGCACCGTTATATTACCAGCGATTCTATCACCGGTTACATCCGTATCAAGACGGATAACGACCTGAAGGTCAAACTGAATATACCGCAGATCACCGGAGACCAGTGTACCAACCCGATGGCATTCGACTGGGAGCATGGTAATGTGAACCCGGCGGGTGCTGACACATGGTATCATGTGGATCTGGATTCGATTATCGTTCCGGATACCTGTGACCTCCGTCTCCATATTGATAACTGGAGCACAACGGCGGACAACAATCTCAACGCGGATCTCTATTTCGATTGCAATGATCCGGCTACCAAGAGCCAGAGCTACACCCTGGCAGCAGAAGGCAAGGACTCGATTGATATCGACCGTGACTTCCTCCAGCAACTCGGTTGGGCGGATATGATCATTAATTTCAATTCGGACCAAGTAGCTCATATCTGGGCAGAACTGATCCCGAACACGATCCGTGACACACTCTATGATACCATCACGGTATATGTATGCCAGGGCGGTAGTTTCGAGGATACCATCCGTAATAACTACAAACTGATTGACCCGGTTGAATATTCCATGGAATGGAATGACACCGTTACCTTCCAGGATGGCGTGACGATGAAAGACTCTGTCATCACCTTCTATCTCCATCCGCTTGTAACGCCGGAGGCTCTTACTGTGGATTCGATGAAGAAACTGGATGCAGCTCCGCTGCTCGTACAAGGTATGCAACTCTATGTGGATGCCTCCAACGCAGCGCTGACAGAGTACTATCGTAACCTGGGCGAGAGCGTAGATACGATCACCCGCATTGATACTGCTTACTGGGCTAAACCGGTTTATAAAGCAAACGGCGACCTGAATACAAGCCGCGAGGATCCGCTGGATCTGACCTCGTATTATCCGAAGGGCAAAGATGCAGACACACTCCTGCTTGTCATTGTAAGTGATACTTGCGGCTTCATCTATCGTCAAGATGTAGTATTCCCGGTAGAGGAATATAAGTACACCGCGAAGGGTGATACGCTCTGTCCTGCTGATTTCAATGCCCTGGCGAAGAACCCGGTTACATTGGCTTGCGCAGCTCCTGTAGCAGACACGCTCGGCTTGCCGCGTTATATCGATACAATTGTTACGTACGTATCGCGCACGCTACCCGTTCTTTATGTACAAGGTGAAATCCTTGAGCCGGTCGTAACAAACAGTCTTCCGATAGATACCACCGGTACAATCGCTGACCTCCTGACCCAGTTCGCTACAGATGCAGACGAACTGACCATGGCGGTAACAGGTGCCAAGTGGCAGGTTAACGTAGGCGGTGCATGGCAGGATATGCCGTATTCCGTAACGCGTTGCGAGACCAGTGTGACCTTGCGTTATATCGTTACTACGGAGTGCGGAGATGAACTCACCAGTGATGACTTCGTCTATGCGCCCGTGGGTATCCCTGCTGACGTGGCTGATACTGTTGCTGCTGAGTGTGCACCGCTGATGTGGCGTGGACAGAATTGTGATCATACCGGTGATTACACCGATATCCAGTACGACGCAGACGGTTGTGAGGAGTTGATCACGACGCTTCATTTCACGCTGCTGGAGCCGACTACAGGCGATACCACCGCTGTTGAGTGTGACTCGTTCACATGGTACGACGGCGAGCATACAACGAGCGGAGACTTTGAGTTCACGCTTGTGAATGCTGCCGGATGCGACTCTATTGTAACTCTCCACCTGACGATCAACCACTCCACCATCGGTGATACTACCGCTGTTGAGTGCGACTCGTTCACATGGTACGACGGTGAGCATACAACGAGTGGTGACTACGAGTTCACGCTGACTAATGCTGCCGGATGCGACTCTGTTGTAACCCTCCACCTGACGATCAATAAATCCGAGGTTGTAACGCTGCCGGATGTAACCGAGTGTAACCTCTATCGTTGGTCTACTCCGGATATTGATACGCTGATTACCACTTCCGGTTCCTATACGCACGTCTTCCAGACCGTTAACGGCTGTGACTCTACCGTCACGCTGAACGTAACGATCAACACGCCGTATGTGGATACCCTCGAAGTCCGCGGTTACTATGGCGATCGTATTATCATGATCAACCGTAACCAGATCAACGAGATGCCGGGATGGCAACTGGATTCCATTGATAACGGCGAAGGCTATGTGAAGTGGTACCAGATGCTGGGCGCAACGCCGGATCCGACAACGGATACACGCGTCGCTGTCGGCTATTACTACACACTCGAGACTGGTGAACCGATTCCTGCCGGTTCGTACTACGCTACCGTCGAGATCCCTGCTTCCAGTGCAGCTCTTTGCGGCGCTTTCGGTACGACGGAGGTTTACACGATCGGTGCAGCCGCTCCGGCTCCGGCACTCATCCCGTCACTCGCAAGACCGGGTGAGGAGATTAAGGTGATCAACCTTGATCCGGAGGTAGAGACTACAATCCGTATCTATACTGCAGAAGGATTGCTGCAGAAGAACTTCACTGTTTCCGGTGAGTCTTCCTTCACGATCCAGGCTGCTTACGACAATGGATTCTATCTCGTTGAGCTGATCTCGAACAATCTGAAATCAACCTTACGTTACATTGTTAAATAATAGGAGGTAGCACTATGAAGACTATAAAATCAATTCTAATTGCAGCCACCCTGATATGCACTTCTTTTGTGTCGACTCTGTCGGCACAAGAGGAGGCTCAAGAAGCTCCTAAATATGAGTTTGGCGTGGCTATCGGCGACTCCGTAATGATCAGACGCGAGTGCGTTGAGTACAGCACAGGCGAGAGACCTTCTACTTGGGTGTGGGATAAGGTTCATACCGTACGCCAGTTGGGTACTAAGAAACACCCGGACGGAGTACTCCTTATGAATATCTATTCATGGATATGCGACACGTGTTTGATTCCTGTGAATGATCATGCAGAGGAAGCTGCTTCCAAAGCTGCCCAAGAGCAGAAAGAAGAGCGTGAAGCATGGGAGCAAGCCCAGAAATCCGGACAGGATCCTGAAGCAGCAGCTAAAGCAGCAGCAGAAAAGAAAGCTGCTGAAGAGAAAGCTGCCCAGGAGGCTGCAGCCAAAGCTGCTGCCGAGCAAGCAGCCGCAGAGCAGGCTGCACGTGAGGCAGAGGAGAAAGCTGCCGCAGAGCAGGCCAAAC
The DNA here is from genome assembly GCA_017471285.1 of Paludibacteraceae bacterium. Taxonomy (GTDB): domain Bacteria; phylum Bacteroidota; class Bacteroidia; order Bacteroidales; family Paludibacteraceae; genus Colicola. The sequence continues at coordinate 31,147 of JAFUUZ010000039.1, forward strand.
AGGATTCTATCAAATCGACTCAGAAGTTCAAACACAACTACGACCGCTTCACTATCGGCGTGCGCGGCGGTGCTTCGGCGCTCATGCACCATGCTGATAATGACTCCGCTCGTTGGACATGTGGTGGAGACGTCGTTCTCGACCTGCAGTATGCTCACTATTGGGCAAAAGACGGTCGCCCCGTTGACCTCGGTATTATCGTAGGTCTCGGTATCGGCTATCACCAGAGTGGATTTAGAAAAGACAGCGATCTGACTGCGTTCACCAAAGGTACCGTTGACTACACCGTCTATGCAAAGGATGTTAAGGAAACAGACCACCAGCTTCAACTCGAAGTGCCGGTTATGTTCTCTTTGATCTCCAAAGAAGGTGTGTTCTTCAATATCGGTCCTAAGTTCATGATCCCAGTTTATACGCCGTATAACCAATCGGTTAACCAGGATGAAACCCATATCTCGGCTTTCTTCCAGGAGACGGGCGTTACCGTTGTGGACAAGGAGGTAACCGGTGTTTATACCGGCCAACAACCCGAGGAGAAGAACGGCATCCAGTTCAATATCAATGTGATGCTGACTGCAGAACTTGGTTATGAGTGGATACTGAAGAGCGGTAACTCGCTGGGCCTCGGTGCATATGCTAACTATAGCGTCTATAACACATTCAAGAACACTCCGAACGCGGAAGGTCTGTTCAATCTGACCGCTCCGACCGACACGGATAAAGCACACTTGGATGTATTGTCCGCTACGCACGCATATGCTAACAAATTGGGATACTTTGATGCAGGTATCAAACTGGCATACCATTTCAACTTCCCGAAGAAGAAACATTTCAGAGATTCCAAACTCTTCTAAATCATGACGATACTATGTATCGAAACTAGTACATCGGTTTGTTCGGCCGCCATCTGCAAGGATGGCGAGCCGATCAAGCAGTGTATATGCCTGGAGGGTAGCAACCATGCGCGGTTGCTACCTCGCTATATAGAGGAACTGCTCTCGTTTGCGCGGGAGCAGCAACTCTCTATAGACGCGGTCGCGTTGTCCGAAGGACCGGGCAGTTATACCGGCCTCCGTATTGGTACCTCTACTGCTAAAGGACTATGCTACGGCATGGATATACCTCTTATCCCGGTGCCTACCTTGGCTGTCCTCTGCGAGGCGGCAAAAGCGCAATCACAAATTACAAATTACAAATCACAAATCACCAATCACCAATCAGCTATTCTGGTGCCTATGATAGATGCCCGGAGGATGGAGGTCTATACTACGGATGGCGGAGAGAAAGCACGCGCCGTAGTGGTAGAGAACGAGGAATCAGTCCTTACTCCCTCTCTTGCGGAGAGGGACGGGGAGAGGTTACCCGTCTATTATTTCGGCGACGGAGCCGCCAAATGCCAATCGGTGCTGACTTCTCCTAACTGGCATTTCATACCCGGAATAGTGCCGGAGGCGAAGTATATGGGAGGATTAGTCGAAAGTCAAAAGTCGAAAGTAGAAAGCCAAATGATCAGCGGACAGCAATTAGCCTACTACGAACCTTATTATCTCAAAGAGTTCGTCGCAGCGCAGAGTCATGTAAAAGGATTGAATTCTTAAAAATAGTACATTTTATTACGTCCAAATGAGAGCGTGAACTTTTACGACTCACTTACGACTCGTTTACGGCTCATTTACGGGACAAGAGCAACTTCATATTTGATGCGGGATATCTTAAAAATAGTACATTTCTTATCAGTAGGGTTAGTCATCCTGCTTCTCTCCTCTTGTTCCACCCAGAAAAACACATGGGCGACTCGTTCGTTCCACCAGACGAAAGTCAAATATAATATTCTCTATAACGGCAATATAGCGTACGAAGAGGGCCTCAAAGCCATTCGGGACGCCAATACGGATGACTACAGCCGCGTGCTGTATCTTTATCCGGTGTCAAATCATGCAGCCGCAGAAGCGTCGGCTACTCAGATGGACAAGACCATCGAGAAATGCCGCAAATGTATCAAACTGCATTCTATCAAATCGAAACCGAAACGTGACCCTAAAAAGGCGAACGATCCTAAATATAAACTATGGCTCAAATCCGAAGAGTTCAATGCCAACATGGACCTTGCGTGGATGCGCCTCGGCGAGGCGGAGTTCCACAAAGGCGATTTCCTCGGAGCCGTCAGCACCTTCAACTATATTATCAATCATTACCAGAACGACCCGGATATGATTGCGCAATGCCAGCTGTGGATAGCGCGCGCATACGCCGAGATGGGATGGCAATACGAGGCGGAAGATATGCTGAACCGAGTGCAGATAGATGCGCTCAGCCGCAAGCATGCCAAACTCTATTCGGCGGTCAAGGCGGATGTGCTGCTCAAGGGCGAACATTACCGTGAGGCTATACCGTTCGTCAAACTGGCGCTCCCGCACGAGAAACGGAAGATCTACCGTCCGAGGTTTGCGTATGTCCTGGGACAACTATATGAAATGAACTCTCAACGAGAGGAGGCGATCCAGTCATACAAGTCTGTCGTGCGCATGGCGCCGCCTAACGACATGGAGTTCAACGCACGCATACGCATGGCGGAACTGGGAGGGAAGAACTCGCTCCGCAAGCTGCGTACCATGACCAAACAATCGAAATTCAAAGACCGTCTGGACCAGATCTACGGCGCGATGGGAAATATCTATCTCCAATCGAAAGATACAACCAAAGCTCTGGAGATGTATGAGAAGGCAATAGCGGAGTCAACCCAGGCAGGGACAGCCAAGGCGGCGGTCCTCGTGCGCGCGGGCGATATATATTTTGAACAACGCGCGTACGTGAAAGCGCAGCCATGTTATCGCGAAGCAATCACTATCCTGACAGCCGGGCATGAGGACTATGCGCGGGTGCAGAAACGATCGGAGGTGCTGGACGAACTGATCGTCTCGTACAACCAGTCGCAACTCCAGGATTCGCTTCAGCGGCTCGGACATATGTCCGAAGAGGAACAACGGGCTGTTGTCGATAAAATCATCGCCGAACTCATAGAGACGGAGAAACAGGACTCGATCCGCCAGGCGCAGGAAGCGCGTGAACTCGCGCACGGAGACGATATGCCGAGAAGTGTGAATACCGCTAATATGTTAGGCGGAGGCGGAGCGCAGAAAGGCGAGTGGTATTTCTATAACCCCCAGTTGATGAAACAGGGACAGCAGGAATGGCGCCGCAGATGGGGCAACAGACCGCTGGAGGATAACTGGAGAAGGCAGAACAAACAAGTCACAGCTTCGTTCGCCGACGAGGAGAATCCGGAGGATCAGGACTCTACCGCACTTGCAGCGGATTCAACGGAACTCCGGCCGCCGGTAGAAACGGATACCCATAAACCGGAGTATTACCTCCAGCAGATCCCGCGCACGGAGCAGGATTATGCCCTCAGCGACAGCTTGTGGCGGGAAGCTATGGTAGTGCTCTATTTCATCTATCGCGACCGATTGGAGGACCAACAGCAGGCGGAAGAGACCTTGCGGGAGTTGGAGCGCCGTTTCCCGAATCATGCTTGTCTGGCTCCTATCTATGAGGACCAACAGATGCAGGCGTTGCGCCAAGACTCGGCGTATATAGCGCGGATGCAACGGATGCTGGCGGAGCAGGATTCGCTCTATGCGGCTACCTATGGAGCTTATACCAAAGGAGAATATGCGCTCGTCAAGGCCAACAAACAATATGCGGACACCGTTTTCCCGCAAAGCGCGCTCATGCCGCGATTCCTCTTCCTGAATGCCGTGTCGGTTGCCCGTACGGAAGGACAGGATGCTTTCGTGGCGGAACTGCAGGAACTGGTTTCCCGTTATGGAGATACGGAGATGGGCGCTATGGCGAAGGACATGTTGGCAATGATGGGGCAAGGAATGGAGAGCAAGAAAGGCGGTACAACGGGTAATCTGGCAGAGCTGAGAGAACAAACGGAAGCACAACCGCAAGAGAACCCGGAAGAGGAACAGCAATGGAGCGAAGACCGCAACCAGCCTTCGGTAGTACTGCTGATCCTGCCGAAAGCGGATGAGCAGGCGCTGAATGACTTGTTATACGAAGTGGCGTTGTTCAACTTCTCGCAGTTCCTGATCCGGGATTTCGACCTGCAGAAAATGCCGGTCTTCGGTAAAGGCTGCGCGCTGCGAGTCAGCGGATTCGCGGACATGGATGAAGCGGAATGGTGGATGGGACTCTTACAGCAGAATGCAGAAATGCAGACCATCCTGCAGAAAGTACAATTAAAGGCAGTTACCGAAGTAAACCTGCCTTTAGTTGTCGGGGAGTAACATGCCATTCTCCCCAACAAAAAAGGACGACATTAAGCCATCCTTTTGTCGGGGAGACGTGATTCGAACACGCGACCTCCGGTCCCCCAGACCGTTGCGCTACCGGGCTGCGCCACTCCCCGCGCTTGATCTAAAACTTCGCGTGACTCGCGATTACATCGCTCGATGACGCCTACGTTTTGATCTACGCTTCCCCCATAGCAAAACAAGTTTTACTCTGGGGACCCCAATGATAAAAACGCACGTTGTTAGCGTTTTTATCATAGAGGAGATTTCGAGACAATTACACGAGTTGCAAGGCAACGAAGTCATTGATCTCCGAAATCGACGACAAAGGTACTGCTTTTTTTTGAAATATGCAAGAAAAATGATAAAAAAATTCTATATAGAGACTTATGGCTGCCAAATGAACGTGGCGGACAGCGAGGTTGTGGCTGCAATTATGCAGACTACAGGGGCTGAAATAACAGATAGTTGGGAGACGGCGGATGTCGTGCTGCTCAATACTTGTTCGATACGCGATAACGCGGAGCAGAAAGTAGGAGCACGGCTGCGGGAGATGAGTGCTCATCTGCGAAACCAGAAAATGCCTATCGGGAACAGGGACAAGATCATCGGTGTGATCGGCTGCATGGCGGAACGCATGGGGCGCCAACTGCTCGATGAGTACAATGTGGATTTTGTCGCAGGACCGGATGCTTATCTGGATATACCTAATCTGCTGGCGCAATGCGAGCAGGGAGGCAAGGCGATGAATGTGGAACTCAGTACCACAGAGACTTATCGCCAGATCGTACCGGCACGGATTGGACGCTCTATAAGCGGTTTCGTCTCTATTATGCGGGGATGTAATAACTTCTGCGCCTATTGCGTGGTTCCTTATACCCGCGGCAGGGAACGAAGCCGCGACGTGGAGTCGATCCTTAATGAGGTGCGCGATCTGCAGGCGAAGGGATATAAGGAAGTAACCCTCCTCGGACAGAATGTCAACTCCTACTGCTATACCCGTGAAGACGGCGAGGTGGTTGATTTTGCAGACCTGCTGGAGATAGTGGCGGACGCGGTGCCGGATATGCGTATCCGTTTTACCACCAGCCATCCCAAAGACATGTCCGACAAGACGCTCGAGGCGATCAGCAGGCACCCTAACCTGTGCAAGTTCATCCACCTGGCGGTGCAATCGGGATCGAACCATGTCCTGAAACTGATGAATCGCAAATATACGCGCGAATGGTATCTGGATCGTATTGCCGCTATCCGGCGAATCTTGCCTACTGCGGCGATCAGTACGGATATCCTGTGCGGCTTTCATGACGAGACGCAGGAGGACCATATGCAAACCCTCAAACTCATGCGGGAAGTGGGCTTTGACTCCGCGTTTATGTTCAAATATTCGGAGCGGCCCGGTACCTATGCTTCGAAACACCTACCGGACAACGTGCCGGAGGAGGAGAAGATCCGTCGCCTCAATGAGATCATAGCGCTCCAGAACCAACTCTCCATGGAGTCCAACCACCGGGAGATCGGCAAAACAGTCGAAGTGCTTGTGGAGGGCTTTTCCAAACGCAGCCGGAATGACATGTTCGGCAGAACGGAGCAGTACAAGACAGTCGTCTTCCCAAGAACGAATGAAAAGATCGGAGATCTCGTTATGGTACGTATTTACGAGGCCACTGCGGCTACGTTAATGGGCGAAATAGTAAAAAAACAAACAAAATAAGCATTTTTTTGTAAAAAAATTTGGCTATTCCAAATAAAAGCAGTACTTTTGCATCGAAAACAAAATTTTCATAGTTAAGGTTTAGGTTTAATGGTAATAGGAGGCTGTGAAGTTTCCTATTACTTTTAAACAAAAAGCAAAGGCGTAGGCCTTATTTTTTATATGGCTGAAGAAACGAATACCACGAAACCTCAGATACCGGACTTAACGGATATAGAGGAAGTTCGCAAAGCGATTATTGCGAGCGAGATTTTAAATCGTAAATGGTAAATGATTTAATGGTAAATGATTAAATGACAAAATACTATGGCAGTAACGTACATGACCGAAGAAGGTCTTAAAAAACTGAAAGAGGAGCTCCAGTTCTTGGAGACTGTAGAGCGCCCACGTATCATTGCCGCTATTGCAGAGGCACGTGAGAAGGGCGATTTGAGTGAGAATGCGGAGTATGACGCAGCGAAAGAGGCGCAAGGCGCTCTGGAGACAAAGATCGCGCTGCTGAAATCCCGGTTGATGGATGCACGCGTGCTGAACACCGCGGATCTCAGCACTGACGAGGTCAAACTCCTGACCAAGGTGCGCGTCCGTCAGAAAAATACCGGCATGGAGAAAACATTCCAACTGGTAACGGAAGGCGAAGCAAACATTGCGGAGGGAAAGATCTCTATCTCTACTCCTATCGCTAAAGGTCTGCTGGGTAAGAAAGTAGGAGACGTGGCACAAATACAGGTGCCGGTCGGTCTGCTGGAGTTCGAGATTCTCGAGATCAGCCTCTAAATAAATGACTAAATTGTAAATCGTCAAATCGTAAATGTTATGACTCTCTTTACCAAAATTATCAAGGGCGAGATCCCGAGCTACAAAGTAGCGGAGGATGACAAGAACTATGCTTTTCTGGATATCAATCCGATTGTAAAAGGGCATACCCTGGTTGTGCCGAAACTGGCGGAACCGGAGGCTGACTATATCTTCGATCTGACGGACGAGCAGTTGCAAAGCCTCATGACGTTTGCCAAGAAAGTAGCGAAAGGAATCAAGGCTGCCACGGGCTGCAAACGTGTTGGCGTTGCCGTTCTTGGAATGGAGGTAAACCATGTGCATGTACATCTGGTACCGATGAACTCGGAGAAAGATATGCTCTTTACCAACCCGAAATTGAGTCTTGAGGCAGAGGAAATGGCAATCATCGCCAACTCGATTGCCGAGGCGATGGATAAGCAATAAGACATACAAGGTCATAAGACCCGATATCAATTTTACTAACCTTTTAAATTTAAACTCTATGACAAGAGATGAAATCGTTGCCGCTTTGACAGTGGCTTATGGCGTAGCCTATGTTGACGGAATGACAAATGACGAAACAGAGATGTTGCTCCGCGAGATCAAATCATTCAAGTTTGCTAACGATCCTGCCGAGGTACAAGATGTTATCGATCGCTACAAGAGAATGTCTATCCGTCAAGGTATCAACATCATTGCTGAGGCTGATGAAGACGCCCGCAAAGAAGCACATGCCTTGATTCTTTATACCGTCGCCGGTGATGGCGAAATCTCCGACATGGAAAAGGGCGCTTTTACCCTGATGAAGGATATCTGCAACCTGCCGGAGATTAACTCTATCGAAGAGGCCAAAGCGATCTTGTGCTGGTAAAGATTCATGCATAATAAAAGAGGTCCGCAAAACTGCGGACCTCTTTTTTTTGTTTTTTCTCTTTTAGCGAAGCGGTCTTTCGTCCTTCGTCCTTACCAGATACTTACTCGTTCTTCCGGTTTGACATACATCGGGCTTTCTTCCGTTACGTTCCACGCTTCATACCACGCATTGATCTGCGGGAGAGCACCGTTAACGCGCCATCTGCCTAACGAGTGAGGATCGCTCTTCGTGCGGTTGAGGATCTCCTCCGGACGGATGTTGCCTGCCCATACGTTCGCATAAGCCAGGAAGAAACGCTGTGCCGGCGTGAATCCGTCGCGGGTCTGCAGACGGTCTTTCTCCGCTTTCGCCTCCTCATTCAGCGTGAATGCCAGATAGGCAACCTGCAGACCTCCGTGGTCGGCGATGTTCTCGCCTAAGGTAAAGGCACCGTTGGCGTGTACACCCGGAGCTACTTCGATCTTGTTGAAGGCTTCTTCCATCACTTTGGTGCGGGCGTCGAAAGAGGCTTTGTCCTCCGCCGTCCACCAGTTCACCATGTTGCCGTCTTTGTCAAACTGGCATCCTTGGTCGTCGAAACCGTGCGTCATCTCATGACCGATCACTACACCGATGGCGCCGTAGTTGAATGCATCGTCGGCACTCATGTCGAAGAACGGGTATTGCAGAATACCGGCAGGGAAACAGATCTCGTTGGACGAGGGGTTGTAGTAGGCGTTCACCGTCTGCGGGGTCATGTACCATTTCTTCTTGTCCACCGGCTTGCCGAGGTAACTCAGGCTGTACTCCTGCTCGAACTTGGCTGCGCGCTCCAGGTTGGCGTAGTAGGTGTCTGCCGGGTTGATGTCCAGCTTGCTGTAGTCGCGCCATTCGTCCGGATAACCGATCTTGATAGTGATGGCGTTCAGCTTCTCTATCGCTTTGGCTTTGGTCTCGTCGCTCATCCATGTCAGGTTCTCGATACGGATACCTAACGCTTTCTGCAGGTTCTTGACCAGAGCCAGCATACGCGCTTTGTTCTCCTCCGGGAAGTATTTCTTCACGTACATCTGTCCCACAGCTTCTCCGAGCGTTCCGTTGACGATTCCTACAGCGCGTTTCCATAACGGACTCGGTTCTTCGCGGCCAGACAGCACCTTGCCGTAGAAATCAAACGAAGTCATGTAAATCTCTGTTGTCAGATACGAGGAGGCGCCTTCGATTACCTGCCAGCTGAACAGCGTCTTCAGATCCTCCAGCGGTTCTTCGGCTAACATCTTGCCTGCTTCCTGCAGATGAGGAATCTGACCGATAGACAGGCTGTCCAACGTCACGCCGAGAGCCTCGAAATATACTTTCCAATCTACTTGGGGCACTAACTCCTGCAGTTCGGCTACGCTCATCTTGTTGTAGTTCGCCTGCGGGTCACGCAGTTCCACATTCGAATAGGCGGCTTTGGCAAGACGGGTCTCCAGACGCAGGATCGTCTGCGCTTTCTCCGCCGCGTTCTCAAAACCGAAGAGTCCGAACATCTTCTCCACGTATTTCACGTACGCGTCGCGTATCGAGCGCGTGTGCTCGTCTTCATCTATATAATACTCTTTCTCTCCCAGCGAGAATCCGGCTTGGTACTCGTTGAGGATGTTCATCGAACTGTTCATGGCGTCGGCATCTACGTACATCGCCCATAACTGGAAATCCATAGCGGCTCCGAGGATGCGGGACAGCTCCTCGCGCGAACGGATGTTCCGGATATCCTCCAGCGTCTTTTGTACCGGCGCGATGCCTTCCTGATCGCGTCTGGCGGTGTCCATCGCCATGTTGTACATGTCGCCGATCTTCTGCTCGATCGAGCCTTTCGACTTTTGACTTTCGACTTTCGACTTTTCCGCTATCTCCTGGATCAGTCCGTTTACCTGCTCGAGGTTGTTCAGCCCCAGTTTGTCGAACGAACCGAAACGGCTGTATTCCGGTGTCAGCGGGTTGTTAGCCATCCATCCGCCGCAGGCGAACTGGTAGAAATCATTCTGCGGCACGGCGGTCGTGTCCAGGTTGGCAGGGTCGATACCCGTAGTCTGTTGTTTGTGGGTGCAAGCTGTTGTCATAACTGCTAACGCTGCTAGCGTAATAAGAATTTTTTTCATATATTTATCAATTATCAAAATTTGACTTGTCAAATAATCGTGCCCTTCGGGCTAAGAATTCTCAATTACAGAAAAAGAGACTCGTAAGAGTCTCTTTCTGCGCTTGTGCGTGGTGCCACCGAGAATCGAACTAGGGACACAA
>JAFUUZ010000040.1 GCA_017471285.1 Paludibacteraceae bacterium
CATTTGCAGCGGTGTAGTTGTACCTCCTTTCTTGATAAAATAAGAATGTAAAACTAAAAAGAAAGGGGTCTCGGGTGCGGGCGTGTCGCACGTATGTGTGCACGTCCCTTCTCTTTTTTCTTCGTTCATATTATTATTATTAATAGGGGGGTTGTTAGGGGGGAGTGCAGATTGCACACATTCCTGTGCATTTTGCACACTTTCGTGTTCATTTTGCACACTCTCTTGTGCAATTTGCACAGCGAACAATGTTTTGTTCTCGCGTTCCTCTATTAGCCCCAAAGTTAGTAATTTTTGAACAGCCCGATAAACGGTAGTACGATTAATGACGAAAGGCATAGCGGCGGCGAGTTCGCGGTAATTGCCGTACCATCCTCGTCCTGCACGGGTGCATTTGAGGATAGCGGCAAAGATGCACGCCTCGTTGGCATTGAGGTTGCAGCCGCTGTAAGTCTTATCGTCCAATAGCAGTTTCATTCCAGATTCGGGATTTGGAAATTGGGGTAGTCAACTCGAAAGTCCGGTGCAGGGATGACATCTTTCATTTCGAGCACTTTTTTGGTATATGGCAAGTGTTTTAAGGTCTTGCTATATTCCACTGAATGCTCTGCGGACTCCAAGTTATTTGTACTGAAATTTGACCATGTACACATTCCATGCTTATCCACTTGCACGATTATATACTTGTATCCCCATGCGGAAGGTCTAAGTCCCCAAACTTGCGTTTTATTTTCATTAGCCATAGTCGTCAATGCACTTGTGTGATGAAACCGATGAAGTTATCATAGCGGAAAGATCTCCAGCCATGCGCAACAAGGTCGTAGTAGGTAAAGACGCCGGGAGCGGGCTTTTTGGTTGTTGACCCGTCAGTTTTTGGACGATGCTCCTCAGGGATAAGTTCGAAATTGAGCGTACCGGTAGCTTCTCGGATTGATCCGTCGGTTTTGAAATAGGAGAAGCGGTAGGTGCCGTTTTGTAGTTTGAGCCGGAAAGATTCAAACCACCATGCGTACTTGACCGCCTGGCTTTGTGTGATAGATACTCCCCGTAGGATAACGGGATTACTTTTTTGCATTGCGTGTGCCGCTCTCATCAGGCGGCGCAGTTTCTTAATGTCGTTCATTGTTTGGGATTGATTTGGATGTTAAACGATAGTAGGAGATAATTCTGCAAATGCTCTATGGGCATGTAGAGGATGTTCTGCAGGTCGTTACGCGAGAGGGTAAAATATTTCCACCGGGAGAGCTCGGGTTTGATGACCGCCATCCGGTCGAAGAAGCGCAGGAGGTAGGGTCTCTGGATCCGGACGGGGTCTATCTTTTTGTTGCGCAGTTTAATGAGGAATCCTCCGTCCCGGCAGTTCTGTTGCCGGGTGACTGTGCGGAGGTTTGGGAGCGTGTTATCCCGTTTGTCTCCGTTGATATGGTCTAACTCCCGTCCTTCGGGCACGGTTCTTCCCGCAGCCATCCAGACGGCTTGATGGACATGGATGTTTTTATGATGTCCGAAAGCTTGGTTGAAATTCATGTACCTTTGATTTATTCTGCCGCCACGCGTGCCTGGGTTTACTACTTTTTTCGCGCCAGTCTTGTCGCAAACGCGTACGCCGTAGTTGTGAGTCAGGGAGCAATAGAGGGAGTATCCCGTCTCCGGGCATGTAGCCACGTAGTAGACAAGGACGTTGTTACAAAGGAACGCCATGGGGTCTTTGTCTGGAATCCGGACGATCTTAAATGCGGGCATAGCAGTCAGGAATTTGGGCACCGAAGACACAGGCGCAGATGAAACACAAGGCTGCGATAATCGCAAGCACAATAACATGCTGGTAGCAAATCCAAGAGAAAGGCAGGGGCTTCGTGCAGTTCTCCAAGAAGAGCATAAAAGCGACCGTGCCGACTACCAGAAACAAGGCGATAAACACCGAAGTGAAAAAAGTATAAATCATAACACCGCCCATCGGGGAAATGAGATCACCTCAACGCGAGGAGTCTTGTCCGAAAGGCGGTGCAAAGGTAGGTATAAAAAAAGCACCCCAGAAGCGGGGTGCGAATACTCTGCGAATACTGCGAAATCTCTGCGAAATCTCTGCTAATCTTCTGCGAGGAATTCCAAAATTCTGCGTCTATTTAGCCATTCTGGCTTTGCAGAAATCAGTAGCGGAAAGTGAGAATTTAGACTGAAAACGATTGAATACTATCGCTCTCTGTGCGTCAGACGCGTACTGGTTAATATTAATACAACCTATACGTTGTAGTCTATATAAAGCCCGGCAGTAATCAATCTTGGTGGTAGCAAGTGAAAGTTCTGCATCTAATCTTTCCCGTATGTTTTCTTCCGTAAAACGAGCCGAAATACAGAAGAAATTGGGAGGTATAACCGAAGGAGTGTTCGTTACTGCATCCTCTGTGTTTTGCTTAGGGTCTGCAACAGGTTGAGGATAATAATTGTTGATCGTTACAGACCCGAAATTTTGGCCGATTGTAGGCTGCTCAATTTTGATGATTTGTTGCATATCTTTAAAATATTTATTTGCATAAAAAAGCACGGACTTCGATATCTATAAACGAGCCTAAGCCGGAAATCTTCGAACACCATTTATAGTAACGTCCGCCCGTGCCGTAGTGTGTACTACGCCATAGGCATCGTTTTCGATAGTGTTCTTAAGTTTCCGGCTTAGACTTATCGGTTGCGATGCTTTTCTGTTTTCGCAGTTATGTCTTTTTTATCTATTTATTGCTTTTCGTTCTGTTGCAGTGGCGGCAGAGCATTTGGCAATTTTCCTTAACCGTCTGACCTCCTTTTGACCAAGGAATAATATGGTCGGCTTCCATTTCGTAGAACTCTAATTCACGTCCGTGCTCCGGGCAATTAGCCCCGACGCATTTATGACCTTGTGCCTCGTAAACCTCCAGCGCAGTTTTCTCGTCAAAGGTACGCAAGCCGAGGTGCTGCTCATTATTATCGAGGACGTACCAAAGGATGCCTTTCTTGTTGGTAATTTCTCCGTCCTTCAGGAGATCGGAGATCCACGCTTCGAGTTTCTTGGCATCTATCTCATCGTCCTTATGTTTGCGATACATATCTCCCCAGTCCGTTGCGGTATAGAGGTTAGAATGCTTGCCGATGAACTTCATCTTAACCCACGTCATAACAAGGTTGAAGTATGTCCAAAGGTCACTACAATCCGAGTCGTGCTGGTGGCGGCGCATATATTCATCAATCGTTAATCCGTCACGCTTGGCTACCCACTCGATAGCCATTTCCAATCCGGCTTGGCGAATCCACTGTTTGGAAATATATCCGTCACTAATACGCTTTGCGGCGCAGTTATTACGCGAGAAATAACGCTTTGCGTCTGTTACCCAAGAGCCGGCAAAAACCGCGTTTCTGATCTCCTGGTTAGTCAGTTCTTCTCCGGCTATATTGATCACTTGGAACCAAACTAACTTCTCGGTATCTGTGCCGTTTTTGCAGACATATATATCTAACTCATAGTTCAGGAATTTCTCGCGTTCCTCGTCCGGAAGATTGCTATATCCCCAAAGGTTGCCTTTCCAGTTAACAGCAAACGCACCCCAGTAGTAGTGACAAATAGAGAGCGTGCGCTGCTGACCATCCATCACTTCGTATGTACCATCTTCTTTCTCTACCCAGTACATGACGTTGAGCGGATAGTTCTTGGAGATAGTGTCAATGACGGCTTTCTCTTGCTTCTCGCCATAGACGAACTCGCGTTGATACTTAGGACGGATGTCCAATTTGCCGTGGTAGCCAACAACGCCTTCTTCGTCGCTGTCACGGTAGCCGTCCACGAGGTCGGCAATCTTTACTTTGATTTTTTCTATTTCCATAATATTAGTGTTTTCTGCGGATTAATAATCTATGATAGGTTTTTTGACAAAGTATACCTTTATATATTATTTGTCGGGATTTATACTCTTTAAAATAGGAGCACTTTTTATACACACTTAACTCTATTGCTGGTTCATGGCAACTTACAATTTCAAACTGCTCAGGATTATATTTATCAATAAAGGTTATAGGAACCCCCATAATGCCTTTATAGTCGCATAGAATATCATTAGTAGTATTTACATTGATAGCGTCATAATTAATGTAATGGGGATTTTCTTCTTGGTCGTAGTTCTTAATTAATATTAAATCCTCATGTCGTTGGGGATAATCAATATTAGTAAACCATCTTACCCCTTTAACTCGAATATATTTTATCCCATTTTCGTCAACTCTTTGACCTGCTGCATTTAGAGGATAGTCATCAGGAACTCTAAACTCTCTATCCCCACTATGGATGCTTGCACCCAGCCATATTTTATTATCTTTTATTAAGGGGAAAATCTCTTTATATGTAATAGCGTTAACATTACCTATTATTAAAAATTTCTTATCGTACTTAACTAATAGTGCTACAAACTCACGGAAAAGCGAGAACGGCGGGTTGGTAACAACTATATCTGCTTCTTTTAGTAGTTCGATACTTTCAGGGCTATCAAAAGAGCCGTTTTGCTTTAACTCTGCCTTGACATTGTGGTCGCTGCTTTTGAGGAGTAGCTGTACATCCGTCAAATCTGTTGAACCATTGCCGTCTAAATCAGGCACTTCGGAGATTTCGACTTTATAGGCTTTGCGTTTTGGTTCTGTTTCGGCTTCCGGGAATAAAGGCAATTCCTGTTGGGCGATAGGTGAACCATCATAGCAGGTAGCTATGAGTTTTTTGAGACCGAGCGCATTGAAATTAAGGGCAAAGTATTTGAAGAAATTGCTCTCGTACGGGTCGTCGCAGTTGCAGAAGATTACCTTATCGCGGAAATATTCGCGGTAGTGAACTAACTCCTTCTCAATATCGGAGAGTTGGGTGTAGAACTCGTCCTTTTTAGCGTCTTTCGCCTGTGCTAAATCTTTGCGTGCCATGGTATTATTTTACTTGGGGAATGGGGTGGCTCCAATTATCGTGAGCCGACAAACATTTGATATACGTCATAGCATCCTCGTTGCCGAGTTCGGCTGCGCGAATGAGAAGAAGTTCGCCCTCATCCGGCGAGACAGTAAAGGCGTCCTTCGGGAAGTCGGGGTCAACATATCGGAGGTGCGAGGCTATGCCTGTTATGAAGAGCGCGCGGGGGTCGTCGGTCGTAAAAGCCAAGTCCGCGTAGCGGTTGATGCTGTCGATGTTATGAAAGACAGCGCGGTCGAGCACCACCGGCTTGGGTGATGATCCGTGACGGTAACCTAAGAACACGACAAGACAGCCGAAAAAAAGAGCGACAAGTACACAAAGTACTCGCCGCCCTGTATGAGGAGGTATTAAACTGCCGCTATTTACAACATTTTGCCCAATGGGGGGGGGTAAAATTAAACATTTGATTTACAATTCGTTTCATAAGGTATTATATTTGTATCGCAAAGACGGTGCAAAGGTACAACAAAAATCGGACATACGCAAATAAAAAATGCCAGTGTGGCGTTTTTTATTGTTGAGTGCGACCTTTGGTCGCGGTTTAGAGCTACGCGGTTAAACAGCGAAGCGCTACACAGAGCGGAGCTCGCGCAAGGATGCGCGAGAAGTGCACGGAGTGGGTGGAGAGCCTGCGGCGGTTAAACAGCGAAGCGCTACACAGGACGAAGTCCGCTACACAGAGCGGAGCTCGCTCAACAGCAAGCCGCGCTTTCTTTTATCGGATGAGGGCGATGCTCAGTTCGTAGAGGAGATAGACCGGGAGCGTGACCAGCATGAGGGTGAAGGGGTCGCCGGTGGGGGTGACGACGGCTGCGAGGATGAGGATGCCTACAAAGACATGGCGCCTGTAACGGCATAGCTGCTCCTTGCGGAGAAGACCTATCTTCGAGAGGGTCCATGTCAGAAGCGGAACCTCAAAAAGCAGCCCCATGAGGAGCGTCAGTATGAGGAAAAGCGAGACATACGACGACAGACTGATATGATTGACGACCAGCGGAGTGACCTGATAGGTGCCGAGAAAGCGGAAAGAGACGGGGAAAATCAAGAGATAGTTCAACGCGATTCCCAGTCCGAAAAGCAAAACAGATGCGAGAACCAGCACGGTGCTGTATCTCCGTTCCCGTTCGTAGAGCGCCGGAGAGACAAAGCCGTAGAGCCAGTACACGATAAAAGGCATAGCGATTACCAGCCCGGCAGCCATGGCTACCTGGAGATGGATGACGAAGGGCGCTGTCAGTTCCGTGTTGATGAAGTGATAGTTGACAGTTGATAGTTGACAGTTGACAGTTGATAGTTGACAGTTGACAGTTGATAGTTGACAGTTGAAAGCATTCAGCCACCTATAGGTGATGAAATCCGGCTGCGTAGGTGCGAAGAGCCATTCAAAGAGCCGGTCCTTGCAGCAAAAAGCACCGACAAAAGCAACCGCCCATACGCCCAGCGATTTCAACAGAGCGGAGCGCAGTTCGTCCAGATGATCCCAGAAACTCGGCATGTTTTGATTATGATTAAAGACCGTTCGCTTCGCTCACTGACAGAGTACAGATCGCAGGCTATGCCTGCTGACAGACCGATTATGTATTCGCTAATAGTAATTCGGTCTGTATTCTGTCAGCGAAGCGGTCCGTATTCTGTCAGCGAAGCGGTCTCTATTCTTTCGACTTTTTGCTTTCGTCTTCTTTCTCTTCTTTCTCTTCCTTCTCGTTCATTCCGTCTTTGAACGAGCGGATGCCTTTACCTAATCCGCGCATCAACTCCGGGATCTTCTTGCCCCCGAAGATAAGCAGAATAACCAGTACGATTAAAATAATTTCCCATGTACCTAACATAATAGATTAGAATTTAAAGATTTATATTGATTGTTTCAATTGCTCCACGAAGCGGTCGATGCGGATCATCTCATGCGGAATATCAATGCGTTGCGGACAGTGGGTCAGACAGTGGTTGCACCCGATGCAATGGTCCGCCTGCCGCATCCTCTCCACCTTCCGGTCGTACCCGATGAGCCATTTCTTACGTGCCTTCCTGAAGGCGGAGTCCATCTCTTTGCCCGAAGGCAGGAGCCCTTCCGCGAGGCATGTGTTGTAATATCCGAAGACGGCAGGGATATTGATTCCGTACGGGCACGGCATGCAATAATTGCAGCCGGTGCAAGGAATAGCGTTCATATCGCAGATGGCATCCGCAAGCCGCATCAGCATGGCGTCTTCCTCCGGCGTAATAGGGCGCAGAGGAGAGTAGGTGTTGCAGTTCTCCTGCAGGTGCTCCATGTACGTCATTCCGGAGAGCACGGAAAGGATATGTTCGGGTGTGCCGGCGTACCGGAACGCCCATTCTGCCGGCGTGGCGTTGATATCCATCCGCTTCATCTCACGCAGGATATGCGCAGGCTGTTTCGCCAGCCTGCCGCCTAATAACGGCTCCATGATCACAGCCGGAATACCGCGTTTCTCCAGTTCCCGGTACAGGTACTCTGCGTTCGTGTTGCGGGGGTTCAGTTGCTTGGCGTAATGCCAGTCCAGATAATTGAGTTGGATCTGTACGAAGTCCCAGTGGTATTTGCCTTCGTCATGCCATTTCAGAAGCATGTCGAAGATACGTATATCCCCGTGATAGGAGAATCCGAGATTGCGGATCCTGCCTTGCGCTTTCTGCTCCACGAGCCAGTCCAGGATACCGTTGTCCATATACCGTCCGTAGAACGTCTGCATAGCATCTTTGCCTGCCGACGAGCCGCCAATACTATGCAGCAGGAGGTAGTCCACATAATCGGTCTGCAGGTATTGCAGCGACCGCTCGAACATAGCTATCGACTCCTCTCTGGGCCATGCCTGCTGCGAGAAATTGGAGAGCTTGGTAGCGATGAAATAACTGTTCCTCGGATGGCGCGCGAGGGCGGTACCGGTGGCTTGTTCGGAGAGACCCTGGCAGTACACGGGCGATGTGTCGAAATAATTGACGCCGTGCCGGAGGGCGTAGTCCACCATCTCGTTCACCGTCTCCTGGTCAATCGTATAAGACGGGGCACCCTGTATCTCCGGCAGCCGCATCATTCCGAAACCCAGAAGGGACACTTTGTCGCCGGAATTAGGGTTGACGCGGAAAGACATAGAAGCCCCCTCCGACTCCCCCCTAAGGGGGAGAGAAGATTTTCCGTTGTTATTCTTGCAGGCGGTTGCCAGAACCGATGTAGCCGCTACGGCTGCTGCGCTATGTTTGATAAATTCTCTTCGATTCATGATATCATTTACCATTTTTTCATTTATTTTGGCATTTACATTTTGGTCATTTATCAATTCTCAATTCTCAATTCTCATTTCTCAATTCTCAATTCTCAATTCTCAATTATCAATTGACATGGTGGGTGGTGTTACCTTCTATATAAATGGCGCTGAAGGGTCTCGCCGGGCATAAGTGTTCGCATTTGCCGCATCCGATACATTTCTCTGTGTCGATAGCCGGCACTTCTGCCTTTCTTCCGTCCGGTGTGGTATATTCGACCATCTGGATCGCCCATGCGGGGCAATGGCGTGCGCAAGCGCCGCATGAGTCACCGTTAGCAACCGGGATGCAGTTGTCTGCTATCCATGCGGCATGTCCGATGTGTATAGCCGTTTTGTCCTCGGGTTGGATAGGCCGGATGGCGCCTGTAGGGCATACCTGGGAGCAACGTGTACACTCCGGTCTGCAGAAGCCGCGCTCGAAGGACATCTCCGGCTGCATGAACCGCAAGGGGTCGGAGGACGGACGCAGCACGTTGTTGGGGCATGCACTGACGCACAGTTGGCAGGCGGTGCAATGCTTGAGCATGTTGCGCGCGGAGAGCGATCCCGGAGGAGTGACAGGGCTGTGCCGTTGCGGGGCTTTCTTGTCCTCTATCTCCGCCAGTCCGCCATCCACCTTGATCTTCGTTTGCGCTACTGCCGCCGATCCGATGGCTAAGAGTGAGCCTGCGAGAAAAGCGCGGCGCGAAGCATCGGGCTGTCTTTGGCTTTGAGCAGGCTCTGCCTGCGGTCTTTCAGCGTCAGCGGTCTTTTCTCTTTGAGCGGAGCGGTCTCTCGGCGTTAGCGGTCTGTAATGCAGCGCATCAAAATGGCATTGGTCCAGACAGTCGCCGCAGGCGATACAACGGGTGTAGTCCACCGTTCCGTCCTTGTAGTTGATAGCCGAGGCTTTGCAGTTCTTCTCGCACAGCGAGCAGTTCTTGCATTTGGATTTGTCCATTTGTACGCGGAAGAGCGAGAAACGGGCGAAGAAAGACAGCATAGTGCCTACGGGGCAGACGGTGTTGCAATAGGTCCTTCCGTTCCTCCATGCCAGCACGCCCAGCAGAACCAGAGTCAGCAGAGCCACTACCGGTACGGTCACGCTACGCAGCCATAACTCCTTTTCCGGAATCATGTTCCATTCGTAATGTGCATCCACGGAAGCTATTGCATTCCGGAGCAGGTCATACAGAGGACCGAACAGCGAATGGACAATACGCCCGTATGCCGAATAAGGGGCGAGAAGGGTAGTGACCGGTGCAAAACCAATGACAAGGCATACGATAAACACCGCCAGAACCGAATAACGGAGCCATTTCTTCTCCGGCGAAAAAGAATAGCGGTTCTTCTTCTGTTTCTTACCCATCCATCCGAAAAGGTCCTGCATGACCCCCAGCGGACATATCACACTGCAATAGAGCCGTCCGAAGAGCAGCGTGAGAAGGAGCAACCCTGCCAGCACGGCAAAGTCCAACGCCATCAAAGCCGGAAGGAACTGGATCTTGGCGGCCCAGCCGAACCATACATTGAACGTCCCTCCGATGCCCAGAAAGAGAAGCGTGATAATCGTGAAGAAAAAGACGGCAAGCACCGTCCGTACGAGACGAAGAGGGTGGGAGGGCTTTTTCATAGAACGGGAGGCATGTTGTTAAGCACCCGGACACATTCCTCCACCGTCTCAATCCCTTCCAATTGTGAGTCAATCGGGCACATGTGCGTTTTGTCTTTATTCAGAATCTTCTCCACCTCTTCGCGTGCAAAGACCTTGATCCCTTCATGCTCCAGCAGCTCGCGTGCAGGGGTGCAGATGACATTGGTATGTACCTCCTGTACACCGCCGGTGGCCATCAGAGCAGCGGCTGCTTTTCCGATGATCTTGTCCGCTACGATAGCACCGCGGAGCCGCTCCGGCTCGGCTGAAAGCAAGTCCAGCAGGTCCCTCACGCCGCGGTTGGCATGGATGGAGAGGGAGTCGTTGTTGTGTACCAACAGGCTAAGTCCCTGCTCATTGAGCATGTCTAACATCTCGCATCCGGTCAGCGAACCTCCATACAGCACTACCTGGCACTCCTCGGCAGTAGTGGCGCGCACCAGCAGTTTCTCCATCGGACAGAGATCCGTGCTATCTGCGTTTACCATATACGGGATCTCTTCGCGGGCAACGAGGGCGATACCGGCGTCTTCTAACATATCCCGGGCAGGAGTGCATACCAGCGGCGTATAGACGCTCTTCACTCCGCCTTTTACCAGCAATGCCGCTGCGGCTTTGCCTACACGGCGGTCTGCTACAACAGCGTCTTTCAGAATAGCGGGATCGGATGCCAGCAGTTGCTTCAGATCGTCCACGCCGGGAGCGTAATAATAGGAAGTTTTACCCTGGTTGTAAATCACCATGCCTGTCTCCGGCTGTTTGTCCAGAATACGGAGCATTCGTTGGCCTTTGTCGGTGTTGCAGCCGGCGAGAAGAACCAACGCAACTGTGAGGGGGAAGAGAAGTTTTTTCATTGTTGTTGATGTATTTGTATGATTTGTCCTCCGGTATTATAGGTCCTGTCCTTTTGCTCTATGAACAGTTGGCCTTCGCGGAGAATTTTGATTGCGGCAGGGGGAGCCGGGTCGAAGGGATGAAGGGTGAGACCCTGCGGGTCGTTGGTGGTGAAAGAGCCTTGGGAGTGATAGATCACTTCGTTCGTCTCCTCTCTGCCTTCAATGGTGTAGTCATAATTCGTGTTCGCCGTGAGATTGTTCAGGGAAATGACGAAATACTCGGTCGAACTGTTGGTCGTGTCCTTTTTAAAGGCAGGCAGGGAGGGCTTGAAGAATTGGGAGGACGTAATATGCCCGTCCCCATCTACGGTATACAGCGCTATCTGATGGCCTGCGGTATATACTTTGACCGTGTACTCTACCACACCGGGCGCGGGAAACCATGTGATTACGGCGCTGCTGTCGGTGATCTCCATCGGATTAGACACCTCTTCTCCGAACGCATAGATGTCCTTGAAAAAGCCGGCATAGGACTCATTCGCCTTGTAGGCTTCCAGTCCTTCTTTTGGGACAAAGAGCCTCACTTTCTCCTTGTTCACGCGCATGAAAGGACTCTTGTAGGTCCCGGTACAGGTAGGCGGCGTGACGCAGTCAATGAAGACCGACCTGAGCGAACTGCTGCTTGGTGCGCCGGGGACGGCTCCGCCTGTATAGGGATCCTGGGGATAGCCCTCCAGAATCTCGTCGCCCAGCGAGGTAACCGAACTCGGGATGTAGAATTTCTCCAGACTCAGGTTGCCCTTAAAGGCTTGATAGCCAATGCTCTTTACGCCCTCCGGCAGAGAGATGGATTTGAGTGAGGCGCAGGAGGTGAAGCATTCGTTCGGGATAGCGGTGATATCCGGCGGCAGGACGACTTCCGTCAGCCGGGAACAAGCATACAGAAACGCGTAAGGAAGGCTCTTCATTGACTGCGGCAGTGTAATCTCCGTCATGGAGACACAGCGTTGGAAGATGGTGATACCGAGGCTGGAGATACACTCCGGAATGACCACCTTCATCAGCGAAGAGCAATAGCGGAACGCCTCGTTCCCGATAGAGGTGAGGTTAGGCAGATCCAGATAATGAATACCGCGGTGGTCATAGAAAGCGGCGGAGCCGATGGAGGTGATATTGACTGTCAACGCGATAGAGTCCAGCCTGGTACCCAAAAACGCTTTCGGACCTATGGCGTTCACGGTGTAGATTACGCCATCGTAGGTCACCCGGTCGGGAATAATGACTGTGCCGGAGTAGGTGCTGGGCGCGCTGTTCCATACCGGCGCCGTCTCATTGGGATAGGTCACCGTTGCGGTCTGGGTCTCGTCGTCCAGCAGGTAGTAAACACCGTCGATCTCCACTCCGTTGGCGGAGAGTCCCAAAGCGGTCACTATACATAGGGCGAATAAATAAAATCGTTTCATCATATCGGATGGATTAAGGTTTTTGTGTTTTCTGGCGGCATAACTCCCGGTTGTTCACCGCGTTGCGTGTCAAGGGGTGGTTCTCTCCCAGCACGCGGCGGTAGATCTCTACCGCGGAGTCGAAATACCGGGCGGCGGAAGCGTAGTCGGCAAGCATAAAGTAAGTGCCGGCTAAGTTGTTGTAATTGGCGGCGATGCGGCTCTGCTGCACGCCGGAGGACGATGCGTAGATATCCATCACTTCCAGGAATAGTTTCTGTGCCCGGCTGTATTGCTGCTGCTGAAAGAGAATGCCGGCGATGTTATTCATGCTCTCGGCGGTTGCAAGCGACTGTCTGCCTGCTTCTTTCTCACGGATCTTGAGGGCGCGTTTGTGGCACTCCATGGCCTTCTTGAGGTCTTTCTGCGCGCGGTGCAGTTCGCCTAAGTTATTGAGTGCCTCTGCCGTAGCAAGCGAGTTCTTGCCGCGCAGTTTCTCGCGGATGTTGAGCGAGCGAGTGTACCAAGTGAGTGCGCTCTCCAAATCTCTCTGTTTCTTGGCTATCAGACCTAACTCATTGCAGGTTGTTGCCATCTGACCGGATAGCTCGCCGTACTGCACTTCCGCTATTCTGTAGGCGCGTTCATAATACATTCGCGCTAACGCGTAATCCGCCATAATGCTCATCACAAACTGCCCGGCTTGCAGTTGGTAATCCACATTCATGGTATCCAATGCCGCGCGTTTCTGTATGTAATATCCGGCAGAGTCGTTTGCGAAGCGTGTCAGGAAGGCTGCGTACATCCGGTAGCAGTCGTCCTCCAGCTGCCGTTTCTGGCGGACATATGCGTCTTGGTTACGGTCCACTTCCTGCTGCAGAGCCGCTATGTTCTTGCCCCATTCGCGCAGGACGGTTTCCCGCTGGGCGATACTGCCTTTCTCGAGCAATAGCCGTTCGGCTTCTTCCGGGTTGCCGTTCTCGATGGCTTGCTGCATCAGAGTCATTAATGAATCCATGCGTGCGTAGTCCGTTCGCGCCAGCACATCGGACATGGCTTGCAACAGCGGTTCGAAGTTCTCATACTGGCGCTCCAAACGCTGCCGCTGCGCCTGCATTTCTTTTTCCGTGATCCGATGCGCAGCCAGTAGTTGCTCCAGACTGTCAATCCGTGCCTGATAGTAGATCTCTACATTCTCACGCGCTTTCGTCTCTATCTCTTCGCGTTCCTGCATCAGTTGCAACTTGCTGACCAGCAATATCTCCAGCGGCACTTGGTCGGAGCAAGGCAGCCTTTTGCCGATCAGCTCCTGCTCGGCAGGTTCGTAGCCGGACTTGACGATGCTGGCGATAGTATAGGCTTGTCCGTTCTGCAGGTCGTGCAACAGCAGACTGAAATCTCCGTTTGAGCGGCTGGCTACGCGGTTATGGGAGCCTTGCAGACGTATCACGGCGCCTTCGACAGGGGTGCCGCTCATGCCGGGACGGGCGATGGTCCGCACATGGCCTTCTTGAGTCACCGCCAGGCTGTTGAGAGCGGTCAGGCAGGTCATAACGAATAGTAGGATGCGTACTCTCATGGCTCAATAATGATTACATCGTCTTCCCCGCAGGGCATGAATATCGTATCCCGTCCGTTCTTCCATGCAACGGGGTAGGAGGTGCGTTGTTGCCCGATGGGCACACGGAGGTCAACGATACCGTTCTCATCGGGCTGCACCGTGTGTCCGCCTACGGTCAGGAGCTGATGTTTTCCTATTGCGCGGAAACGGATGTGACCGTATAGGTCTGCATCCCGCCGGAGGGGCAGGGTGTTCTGCTTCCGCAGCACGATCATTGTGTCGCAGGGGATAAATCCGTCTGCATGCATGAGGACGTGCGCCTCGCGGCCTATGTATCGCGGAGGGATGTTGGGGAAGAGCAAGGTGCTGTCGGCTGGAAGGAGTGTGTCTCGCTTCTGCTCGTTCGCAATCGTCAGAGAGACGGAAATGGGGCGGCATGGCGGCAGTGATTCGTTACGGGGCGTAGCCTCATAGGGGGTTATTCCTACCGTGACAGTCTGGGAGAGATACCATGTGCAGGCTAAAGCAAGCACCATAATACTACTTAGGATCGTCCATCCTATGGCACGCCTGCGGCGGCGTTGTCTCTCGCGCAGCAGCAGCCCGTCGTAGTCCAGTTGCAACATGCGGGCTACTACCATCAGCATGGCTCTGTCGTAAGCCTGACGGCGGGAGACACCCGCTTCACGCACGTTGATTCCTAATATCGAATGGTCCTGCAGCGGGTCGGCATGTTTGGGAAAATGGCGCCTGAGGGCTTCCGGAAAACACTCCGTCTCGGGATCGTTGCTATACGGTACGCCGTCCACGATGATGGGGATGATGCTGTCGCGCCGTCCCAGCGAAACGAAATAATCGATGCCGCTGTTCACATACACCGACCGGGCGGACTGGGGGGAGCATACTACAATCAGATACCGCGACTGCTCCATCCGCTGTTTCAGTTCTTGCATCAGTTCCTCGCCCGAATGCATGTCATTCAGGTAGCAATACAGCGGCCGGATCCGTCGCGGAACGGCGTGCTTCTTGCATAGCACCGCCGGCAAGCGATAGCTCTCTATCGCGTGCTGAAGACGTAGGGCGGCACTGGCATCCGCGCTCTGGAAACTGATAAACGCAAAATACTGGTACATGTCAGATAACGGGTCTTTTGGCTAAATGCTCGATGATTACGGGGTATTGCTCGAAATCAATGTCGGTCACGTTGTTCGGATGAACGCAGATGCGCAAGGTGTGGCAGCACGCTTTCTCACGGGCTGAGGCGAAAAAAGTCTGAATCATCAAATCTATTTTCTGTTCCGTCGAGAACTCAGCCGGCAGATCCACGAAACGGTTGCCCATAACCGCTACATTTACCACTTCGTGACGCACTCTCGGGTCAGCCAGACCGCGCCACATACGCGTGAGGCATTTGATATATTCATCCTTGCTGATCTCTATAGTCCCGTTCGGCTGCAGCCTCGTGAACGCCACGCAGCAGTAGGGCTCTCCGTTTATCTCAATAGGGCAGATCGTACCGAGCGAATACTGCTCCTTCCTGCCGGGAAGGGATTTGTTGGTGCGTACGGGTTTCACTCTCTCCGTCGCTTGGTCAATCAGGGCGTTGATGTCCACTCCTTGCGCTTCGCATTGCTTGAGAAAAGCGCCGTGCAGAGAACGGGGGTTGATGATCTTAACCGGGTCCATGTCAAAAGTGTCCACGGTATGAATGACCTTGAGTCCCTCTTGGCGGAGCAGGTCGCAGCATTCGATAATAACCTTGAGATCCGTTTTCTTATCGACATAAACCGCCTTCGTTTTCGGCCAGTTACGCAGCAACGCCACAGCGATAAAGAGAATGGCAATCAGAATCAGCGGCCATACTTGCGTCCAGCCTGTGTTGACAAGTGTTCGCAACCAATCAGCCGCTTCTTCCGGCATGAAAGCGATCAGTGCTCCCGTTCCGGTGATGAGCATCAGCAGCCACGACAGACTGTCTCTGACGGTGGACAACAGGAGTTGCTTCCAATGTAATGAAACGTATTTGATCATCTACCTAATTTTTCGTGGCATTGGCGGATATACATCTTCGTCGCTTCGCGTACCCAGCAATAGTTCCATTGCGGATCGCGGAAATGCGAGTCGGCTTTCTCGAACCAAGTGAGCGCTTCGCTCTTGCTGCCGAACGGCTTCGGGGCATAGAAAAGACTCGTCCCGTAATACGAGAGAACCAATGGGTCTTCCGGCGCCAGACGCGTTGCCTCCTTGGCTAAACTCATTGCTTTGATCGGACGTATGGCGATGTGGAGCCTCAACTCATAAACCATGACGGCACTCATGTACATCTCGTAATGACCTGCCGGCAACTGGCCTTTCTGCGCCTCTACATGCTCACGGAACTGCTGCACGTACCGCTTGGCTTCCGGCAGCAATGCCTCCTTCCCCTCTTTCTTTGCTTCCGCTACGATATAGCCGCAGTAGCCGTATTCATAAATCAACGTCTGACTGCTGACGGCTGATGGCTGAAGGCTCTCTATGTATTCCTTCCAAACGGACATCTCTTCCTTTTGGTAGGCGTCAAAGAGCTGCTTGTCGAAACCCTCTCCGGCTCTCCCTATGAAAGGGAGAACCAGATAGGCTATGAAAAGAATGAATTTCTTCAAATCTTCGAATTATTGAAGTTGCATATTATATATATCCCATCTCCCTCCCCTTAGGGGGAGGGGCGGGGTGGGGCTTTTACTGTCTTTCCAGCAGCAGCGTTCGTGTCGGCTGGTCGCATACCTCCGTCGGACCGTAGTACTGGATCGGACCCGGATAGATATAGCTGGTCACAGGATCTGCCCAGTCGGCACGATGAGCCTCCAGATACTGGAACGGCTTGCCGTTGAGGTCAACAAGAGCCTTCTGGATAACCGGTTTCATCTTGCCGTTACGCTTCTCCATGTTCATCATCATCGTGATAGGCACACCGCCTGCGATCCACTCTGCCGCAGGCTTCGTCAGGTTGCGTACCAGCGACATGTATCCGGTCTTGCCGGCTGCTATCAGGTGCGTCGCGGTGATGCCGATTGAGTAGCAGTAGTCGGCGTCGAAGTTAGACGGGATGGCGCAACGGCCCTCGTAACCGAAGAAATGGTTCAGCGCAGAGAACTTGCCCTTGTATTCGCCGTTTGCTTTGAGAACAGCGAGACGTTTCTGTACCATCTCGATCAGCAGTTTCTCGGTCTCAATCTGGCTTACCATAACGTTTCCGTGCGGGTCACGGTCAAGCGTCAGCTGGCGTGCAATACCCTTCGGCAGCGAACGGTACAGCTCGCAGGAAGCAGGGCTCAGCATGCTCTTGACATACTCGCGCTTGGCGTCGTCTCCGTCCAGAGACGTGAACTCCTCGTTGTTCGCCAGCATGTCATTTAGCTCCTGGATCAGTACGCGCATAGCCGGAATGAACTCGATCAGACCTTCCGGAATGAGCACGGTACCGAAGTTCAGACCTGCGTTGGCACGGGCTACAATGACTTTCACGATATCCTCTACGATGTCATTCAGCGTCATGTTCTTCGCCTCTACTTCCTCCGAAATCAGGCAGATGTTCGGCTGGCTCTGCAGCGCGCATTCCAATGCGATATGACTTGCCGAACGGCCCATCAGACGGATGAAATGCCAGTATTTCTTCGCGCTGTTGGCGTCGCGCTGGATGTTACCGATCAACTCGCTATAAACCTTGCAGGCGGTGTCGAAACCGAACGAGGTCTCGATCATCTCGTTCTTCAGGTCGCCGTCGATCGTCTTCGGGCAACCGATGACCTGGATACCGCATTTCTTCTGGAGGTAGTACTCGGCGAGCACGCAGGCGTTCGTGTTGCTGTCGTCGCCGCCGATGATCACTACCGCCTTGATTCCTAACTGCTTGCATATCTCGATTCCGTTGTCGAACTGCCAGGTCTCCTCCAGTTTCGTACGACCCGAACCGATGATGTCGAATCCTCCGGTGTTGCGATATTCGTCGATGATAGCACCGGTTAACTCTTGGTATTTGCCGTCAATCAGACCCGAAGGACCGCCGAGGAAACCATAGAGTTTGTTCTCCGGATTCAATGCTTTCAGGCCGTCATAAAGACCGCTGATCACATTGTGACCGCCGGGAGCCTGACCGCCCGAGAGAATCACACCGACATTGAACGGCTCCTTGGTACTTGGTACTTGGTCACCTTGTCCCTTAACCACGGGTTCCATGGTAATAACCGGCAGACCGTACGTGTTCGGGAAGAGTTTCTGAATCTCCTCTTGGTCTGCTACTGAATGGGTTTTCTCGCCTTCAACAAGGCGTACTGCGCCCTGCAATGCTACCGGCATCTTCGGCTGGTAACTCTGACGCGCAATTTGTAATGGACTCTTTTGCATAAGTTTAGTATATTTAATGTAACAATTTAACGCTTTATCAGTTAGACGGTTTAACGGCTTAACGCGCTTCACCGCAAATTTGCGTGCAAATTTACTACAAAAAATCCAAATGTGCAAGATTTTTTCCAAAATAATCGTTTGAACGTAGTGAAATAAGAAATAAAATCTCTTTTATTTTGCTATTTGCAGGATTTCGCGACCGTAATTTCTGGCTGGTGAAGGAGTGCCTCGGATGGCACTCCGAGTGTTATACCCGACGAGTTCCCACTCGGAGGATTAGTATAACACATAGAACAAATAGAGTAAGGCGGAGTCCGAAAATTTTTTCAAATCGATCTGGACAGGAAAGGACGGAGGTTTTCATAAACCTCTTCGCCTGAGAGATTGTCATTTTCTATTTGGTCAACAGCCGTTTCCAATGCAAACTGCTGGCGGTCGCATTTCTCGCGGGTCTTAAGCACAATCTCGCGCACCTCTTCTTCCGCTATCCGGATGTCCTCGTGCGCCAAATACCTCTGGGCTAATTGAATCAGATACTCATCCGTGTTTGTTTCGGAAAAATGAACCAGGATGAATCCGACAAGAGACACATACCGCTCGTCATTAGGATCCATTTGCAACTTCACTAACGCGTTTCTGGAGACTTTGTCCAACACATATTCGAAAGCCTCGTCTTTTTCTTTTTCTGTCATAGTTTTATTGTTCTAAATCGTACATCTGTCACTTTGTACCGGATTCTCGGTCACTCTCAATCAGCGCCAACAACTGCTCGACAGCCTCTTCCTGCGGGATGTTCTTCAGCACGCACTCTTTGCCGCGGTACAAGCTCACTTTGCCTCTACCGGCACCCACATAACCATAGTCCGCGTCCGCCATCTCGCCCGGACCGTTCACTATACAGCCCATCACTGCAATCTTCAGACCTTGGCTGACGGCTAACGGCTGACGGCTGACAGCTTCTTTGACTTCGGCGATGGTCTTCTGGAGGTCGAAGAGAGTTCTTCCGCAACCCGGGCAGGAGACATACTCCGTTTTATAAATACGCACGCGCGCGGCTTGCAGGATATCTTTGCTCAGGAAATTCAGCTTTGTCTCCGAGAAATGCGGATTGACAATCGTCAGTTCTTGTGCTTTGTACTCCCACAACAACCTTCCGCACTCTGCTGCAGCTTGCAGACAGAACGTCTCCCAGTCTTCCTCCATGGATGTATAGCGCACCTCGGCGTAACCGCCAATGTTATCCAATACCTCTGCGGTTACGCTACCGTCGTATCGCACCGACTCCTCGTCCGCAAAATAATCCACCAACTGTCGGGCAACAGGAATCTCGTTCTCCGGTGCTTCGCTCAGACTCACGCGGATCGTGTCGCCTATACCGTCTGCCAGCAACGCACCGATTCCGACCGCCGATTTGATGCGTCCGTCCTCGCCTTCGCCGGCTTCCGTCACGCCCAAGTGCAGCGGGAAAGCCATGTGCTCATGGTGCATCTGTTTGACCAACAGCCGAACGGTCTCAACCATCACACGTGTGTTGCTCGCTTTGATGGAAATGACGATGTTGCCGAACGCATGCCGCACCGCTACGCGCAGAAACTCCATTACGCTCTCCACCATTCCTTCCGGCGTGTCGCCGTAGCGCGACATAATACGGTCGCTCAGCGAACCGTGGTTCAC
>JAFUUZ010000041.1 GCA_017471285.1 Paludibacteraceae bacterium
TCTATTTGATGTACGAAGGACAGATGTACGATGTACGAGGCGCGAAAGCCGAATAATATTAACCCCAATCATTTATCAGTATGAAAAAGTATTCATTTCAGGTCATGGCATGGTTGCTATGCATGCTAATGGCAGTACCGTCGTATGGTCAGTTCGGCGGTAACTTCGGTCGCATCAAAGGCGCAATCGAGCAAGGTGCGAAGAAAAACGAGATCGAGAAAGAAAAGAAAGAGACAGAGAAGAAAGCCGAGGAAGAGGCTGTCAAAGGTCAAGGCGTAGTCTATTACGTGTCTGCTGCGGGTTCCGCGCGTGCGGACGGCAAGTCTCCAGACAAAGCCAAGAAAGACCTGCAAGCCGTGCTCAACCTCATTCGCGACAACGGCGAGAACGGAGCCGTCATC
Source organism: Paludibacteraceae bacterium (assembly GCA_017471285.1). Classification (GTDB taxonomy): domain Bacteria; phylum Bacteroidota; class Bacteroidia; order Bacteroidales; family Paludibacteraceae; genus Colicola. Next base: position 402 of record JAFUUZ010000041.1, read on the forward strand.
CGTATCGCAGAGGGTAACTACCTCGGATACATGAACTCCGGCTATGTGGAGATATATAATTTCGTCACGCTGGAAGGCGGCTGGAACGCCTCTTTCACGGAGCGCAACCCGCTGAAATACATCACAAAGATGGAGCCGACGCAGGAGCAGCTGGGCTCGAACGGCTCGAAAGGCGTGATCCATACGAACCGTGCGTTGGACGACGTGATGGCGAAAAAGCCCAAAGGCACACTCGTCATCGACGGTATCTTCATCAACCTCGGTTTCGAGAACGTCTATAAGCCGGCCGATCCGTCTGACCCGAAGTTCGGCTGCCCGTCAAAAGCGTTTGAGACAGGGCGTATCGAAGACGCTATCCCGCCCCAGGTGGAGCACCAGATCTTCCATTCAGACGGCTGGATAGCAGGCAATGTGATTATCCGCAACTGCGTCTTCGCCAACGGAGTCTATTTCGCGCTCCAGTTCGGCAGCCGCTGCGGCGAGGTGGAGATATGCAATAACGTGTTCATCTCCAACCGCTACGGAGCATGCCGTATCGACGGAGGCGACAAGAACGGCGAGGCATGCCACGTCAATTTCCACCACAACACGGTTGCTTTCTCTTGGTGCCGCGACAAAGAGATGGCGGATATGGGCTACGGCTACGAGTGCATGACGAAGATCAACTGCGATATCCACCATAATATCTTCGCCTGCAACAACATGGCGGCTATCGCCCGGACCCATGTCCTGAGCGGACCGGACAAGCCTATCAAGGCGAAACGCGTGACGAATATCTACGACAACGCCTTCTTCATGAACGCAGCCGACCTGCAGCTGCCTCCTACGGGCGGCGGCAAATGGACCAATGTGAAGGTGGCGCAGTTCGAGGACCTCGACGAGAGCCTGATACCGAAAGTAGAGGGTAATTTCGAGCTCAAAGAGGGCGATTCGTTCATCAAAGCGCTGGACCAGGATTACCTGAAGGGTTTTGCTACGCTCAAGGTGGTAAGCAGCAGTTCTTTCGACCGCAACTCGGCAGCGAACCAGTTCCGCAACGCTATCGGCATGAACATGCAGGGTTCGGAGACCATCCGCGTCTCGATGTACGGCAACCGCTATAACTTCGGCAAAGCGCTGCAACTCTTCGGCGCCAAAGCCGGCTACGGAGCACAGAAATTTTGACCTCCTTTGAGGCTGTTTGAACAGAAAAAGCGCATTTTTGTGCGCTTTTTCTTTGCTTAAGCACGATTAATCTTCGATTTTTCTTGTATAGATACAGAGCCAGATCAGATGCGTGTTTGGGTGAGCTCTTCCTTGCACGCTTTCAGCAACGCCGTAGCCTCTGCCGCCAGGCGTTTGTACTCCTCCATGGAGATTGCTTCGGAGGCTTCGAGCTGAGCTATTATAGCCTCGGCTTTCTTTATGTTTTCGTCGTAGTTCATAAGCCGGTTATTTTCCTTTTCCTCCGATTATCACGCCTATCGTGAAGAAGAGGATCTTGAGGTCCAGGAGAAGGGACATGTTTTCTATATAGACGATATCCGCATTGAGGCGCTCGATCATCTTCTCCACCGTATCGGTATAACCAACGCGTATCGGTCCCCATGAGGTGAGTCCCGGACGCACTTTGTACAGCAGGCAGTAATACGGAGCCTCTGTCATGATACGGTTAATGAAATACTGGCGTTCGGGCCGCGGTCCGACGACAGACATCTCTCCGCATAGGATGTTCCATAGCTGCGGCAGTTCGTCCAGCCGGTATTTGCGCAGCCAGTGCCCGATCTTGGTGATACGCGGATCGTCATCTCGGGTCAGCTGCGGCGTCCCTTCCTCGGCGTGCTCGATCATCGTGCGGAACTTATAGATCCGGAAGGGCAGACCGTAACGGCCGATACGCTCCTGGGAATAGAAGACGGAGCCTTTGGAAGAGAGTCTGATCTGCAGCGCGATGATGGCAAACAGCGGCGAAAGCAGGACAAGACCTACGGCTGAGACGGCGATATCAAATGCCCGCTTGATACACAGTTCGGCATCCGTCATGTGATAATCGGTGATACGGACGAGCGAAGGCCGGTCCAGATGTCCGATACGCGCCGCACCCGTTAGCATATCGTACACGCGCGGAACCATACTGATCTCGCATGAGAGCGGGTACAGGCGCGCGATAAGCGCATATAACTCGCGGTCCGTGTAACCGTCCGGCAGGTCGATAATCACTTCGTCCTGTTCCCCCGGATGCAGCTGCTCCGCTTCTGCCATCGAATGAACCGTCTTCGTGCGCAGAACACCACGGCGGCGGGAGAGAAGAGTGATCGTCAGACGAGGGATATAACTCAGCACGAACTGCAAGCTGAAAAGGACAGAGAGAGACACCAGATAGTGCTTGTAGTTCTCCGTCGGATCGTCGATGATGATGATAAAGAAAAACAATAACGCTATGACAGCCGCAGAGACAATAGTCCTCAGGAACTCGCGCCATAGCGGTTTCTGGAGCGGCCGCAGGTAATAGCCGGAGAGGTAATAGACCGTGAGGCAGACCAAAGGATACGCTATCAGCGGAAGCCGGAAATCGAAGGCGGGAATGAGCACATCCTCCAGCAGTTCCATACGACCCTCAAACACCATCCACCGGAAACCCAGAAAACACAGCCACACCAGTTCGCTGCTGATGAGGTCCGCCAGGATGTACCATATTTGCTGTTTGCGACGTAAATCCATTACTCTCTGATGATGACGAATGTGCTATCTGCGTTCACTTTGATGATGGAACTGGGTTCATGGGGTGTCTCATCCTCTCTGCGGAAACGGCAGACATAGTCTGCGCCGTTCAAGATGGCTTCTTCTATCTCATGGAAGAAATGCGCGGTGGGATGTCCGCTGATGTTCGCCGAAGTGGAGACGACAGGATGCTTCAACTGCGCGCAGAGTGCCTTGCTGAAAGCCTCGTTCGTAATACGGATACCTATAGACCCGTCCTCCGCAATGAGGTTTTTCGCCAGATGGCGTGCGTTCGGATAGATCAGGGTCAGAGGCTTGCTATCTTCGTCTTGTAATTCGGTCTGTACTCTGTCAGTGTAACGGTCTGTACTCTGTACTCCTAACAGCATTTCCGCGGTCTCCGGCACATCTACATAGTAGTCCAGTTTTGCTGCCGAATCGAGGAGTACGAGCATGGATTTACTATCTTCGCGCTGCTTGAGAGCATATATCTTAGCCACCGCCGCTTCGTTGGTCGCATCGCAACCGATACCCCACACCGTATCCGTCGGATAGACTATGATGCCCCCTTCGCGGAGCACCCGCAGTGCTTCCTGCAAATCCTCTCTGTCGTATCTGCCAAAATCCATAGCGCCTGCAAAGGTACAACAAAAATTGCACATACGCAAGTTTTTGAGCGGAATTTTTGAAAAAGTAGAATAAAAATGTAAATTTATTTGGCGGTGTGAAAATCCCAACAATTTTCCCAAACTAGAAATTTGCATATCCCGCAAAATAGTTGTATCTTTGCAGCGCCAAATCAAAGCACATCTGTTATGAAAAGGAATAGTTCTTGTAGTTTCTTGTGTTGCGGTTTAATCACATTGCTCTTGATACCCGCCCCCTTGAAGGGAGAAGAGGCATTCTCCGCCAAACATCACATTGAGTTTTCTATAGGTGAGCCTCTAACTTCTACATGGGGAATCAACGGTATGTTTGTTGACAACCAAACAGAATACCTGACATTCGAGAAATGGGCAGGTAACTCTCGCCCTTACACCCTTCCTAAAGGCGTCAGCGGATATGAAAATGAATGGATCATACCTACGTTTTCGCTGTCTTATTACTATCGTCCTCTTAAATGGCTGGAAGTAGGAGCTGAAGTATCAACTATGTCTATGTGTATGACAGAAAATTATCTTTCTGATGATAAAGTATATGCTTATTACTTACATTCAAATCTGTATATTGCAGCGGGAGCCCGTTTTAATTACTATCACAAACATATCACAGACTTGTATTCCGGTTTCACTATAGGTGCCAATATCCGGTTCCATACGACCGAATCGACACCTCTATTGCTAACTACCTCACGGTTTACGTGGCAGATAACAGCGTTAGGCGTGCGGTTCGGCAAGCGGGTGTACGGAAATGTAGAAATCGGCTATGGCTACAAAGGTATGCTTTCTGCCGGTGTCGGATGTCGCTTTTAGAAAGAATAATTAGTACCTGCTATTTTTTACAGAAAGGAATAATCCTTCAACCTAAAAAATGTGATTAATATGAAAACACGTATTTTGTTTTTTGCGGCTATTGTTGTAATTATGATAGCATGCAATCCGTCGGAACCATCAGTTTCACAAGACGCGTATCTAAGTCGTTCTTACAAATGGGAGGTGGACTATACCGTGGAAGATGGTATAACTTCTTCCAGGACTATTCTTGTCGGTAAGGACACTGTCATTAGCAACAAGACATATCGGATGATAGATAATTACTATCCAATGCGGCAAACGCAGAGCCGCATATATATGTACAATTATGAATCGAAAAAAGAGATTCTTTTATATGATTTCTCATTAAAAGAGGGAGATTACATTGAGCAACAGGAAGACCCATTCGGTGGTATTCCGAGACGCAAAGCCAAAGTAATAAAAACCGAAGTGATTACTCTGGCGGACGGTAGAAAGGCTCGACGCATAGAATACGAGCAAACCTATCCGGCTCCCAGAGATCCGGATGTAGAATATGTCGGAAATGAGCGGCGCGGAATATTGGGGCCTTTGGATAATTCGATGACCACAAGTACTCTTAAGGCATTTTATGAAAATAACACATTGCTTTATCCTTTACCGGAGCAAACAAAATAACGGTTTCTAAGTATCGAGTGATACTCCGGACTCATTTATAGTTCCCAGTATTATCGTCCCACGAGTTTCCGTGCAACGATCAATGGTAACTCGCTGACTATTCTCAAACAAGAAATAATTGATCAAGCTTATGATGCATTTCATAGTTGGGAGTGACAAACAATCCCTCAGCCGCGCACGGACGTGGTTATATGGTCTAATATTCGGATGCATGTTCGCCTCATGCGGCCATCCTTATACGACTTACACCGACACTTACTTTGTTTCTAATCAAACAGAAGAAGAAATCCGTTTGGTACTAGATCAAGCAGTAATGTGGGATACGTGTTCTATAGTTAATCCGCAACGGGCATGGTATAGTACCAATAATATACCAATAGCTGCCGGCAAGACAATCCGCCTGCACCCTATCCGGCGTGAATATAAAAACGTGAGAGCCGGAGATGTCTTGATGATTAGTCGTATAATCGGTGCATCGGCCCAACTCATAGCCGGAAATGATACCATCATATGGAAAGAGCATCGATATGATTATGTCTATGGCGACGAATGGAGTATTTACAATGATACAGATTGGGTTACAACAGAAGACAAGGAAGAACCATACCGCTACGATCATACTTTTGTAATAGATCATCAAAAAATAGAAAGGGCTAAGCAATGAAAAAGATTATTTTACTAATGGCTATAGTCGGTTTTAGTTCCTGTTATTCTCTTCAAGAACAAGACTATAGCATCTATGAATCCTTCCAAATAGGGAATTCCTCTGCACATGAAATAATACTGCGCTTTTACCAGAACAATGCCCCCAAAAACGTCTATTACGAAGTAGCGAATACCCCTAATCCTATATATGTGTCCGGAAATGATAATTACAAAGAGGAAAACTCTCTTGCGGTTGGTTCTACTATAACGCTTGCAGCCGGGCAGATGGTCTTGTTTTACACACAAGATCGGTTTGGGAATCCCGATATGTCAAGGTATCGCTGTTTGAGCGAATGTGGTAGCAGTAATAATGCGCTGTTTATATTTCTTAATCGTGTACTTTTTGTGGGAGATAGTGTTACTGTTTCTTATGCAGGAGAACAAGAATCCATTCTGCCAATATCACAAAATGAATTATGGGAAACTTGGTATGATGAAGAGAAATTCACATATTACCATTTCTGGCGGATAGAGTAAGAGGACAGCAGGTGGAATAAGACTTGAATAAGAGTCAAACAAGACGTAAGTAAGAGGCAAGTAAGGGGCAACTCGTGGTTATTTACAATTTAGGCATTGTTTTTTCTTCTTTGAGCCGGCGTGAGGGCGGCGTGGGGCCGACGTCGTCCTTCTTCTCGGTCGGCTTAGGCTCCCCGCCTGCCTTCCCTTTTCGGACTGCCTTGACTTGGCAGTCCGAAAAGGTCCCGTGATGGTAGCGTTTCTAACTCGGCATAGAGTGCTAATTTACTCACGGGTCATTTACGACTCATTTACGACTCGTTTAGCGGTCGTTGCACTGCTATTGCATAGGTAATTTCCCAAGTTCAAAATTTGCATATTTGCCAAATGGAAAGCAAAATTGCCAAACAAAAATAGCAAATTTAAGAATTTTTCTTAAAAACATGCCGCGTATTTGCATAATTGCAAAAAATGTTGTAATTTTGTAGCCGATTTAGTAGGCGCAAAGTCGAAAGACAATTTCAAACAAAATATATATCTTATGAAAGAATTAGATCTTACCAAGTATGGTATTCAGGGCGCACGTGTGATCGCCCACAACCCCTCCTACGAGTATCTGTTCGCAGAGGAGACCAAGCCCGGACTCACCGGTTATGACAAAGGTCAGCTGACCGAGCTCGGTGCTGTTAACGTAATGACCGGTATCTACACCGGCCGTTCGCCTAAGGACAAATACATCGTGGATGACGCGCAGAGCCACAACAACGTATGGTGGACCACCGAGGGCTACAAGAACGACAACCACCCCATGTCCGAGGATGTTTGGGCTAAGGTGAAAGAGCTGGCTATCAAGGAGCTGAGCAACAAAGACCTGTACGTAGTAGATGCTTTCTGCGGCGCAAACAAAGAGACCCGTCTGGCTGTCCGCTTCATCGTAGAGGTAGCATGGCAGGCACACTTCGTAAAAAACATGTTCATCCAGCCGACCGAAGAGGAGTTGGAGAACTTCGAGCCGAACTTCGTCATCTACAACGCTTCCAAAGCCAAAGTGGAGAACTACAAAGAGCTGGGTCTGAACAGCGAGACCTGCGTAGCATTCAACACCACCAGCCGCGAGCAGGTAATCATCAACACATGGTACGGCGGCGAGATGAAGAAAGGTATGTTCTCCATGCAAAACTACTACCTGCCTCTCCGCGGCATCGCTTCGATGCACTGCTCCGCGAACACCGACATGGAGGGTAAGAACACCGCTATCTTCTTCGGTCTCTCCGGTACCGGTAAGACCACCCTTTCTACCGACCCGAAACGTCTCCTTATCGGTGACGACGAGCACGGATGGGACGACGAAGGCGTATTCAACCTCGAAGGCGGATGCTATGCCAAGGTCATCAACCTCGACAAAGAGTCCGAGCCGGACATCTACAACGCTATCCGCCGCAACGCTCTCCTGGAGAACGTAACCGTGGACGAGAACGGCAAGATCGATTTCGCGGACAAGTCCGTGACCGAGAACACCCGTGTATCGTACCCGATCAACCACATCGAGAAGATCGTCCGTCCTATCTCTGCAGGTCCTGCAGCCAAGAACGTGATCTTCCTCTCCGCTGACGCCTTTGGCGTACTGCCTCCTGTATCTATCCTGACTCCGGAGCAGACCAAGTACTACTTCCTGAGCGGCTTCACCGCCAAGCTGGCAGGTACCGAGCGCGGCATCACCGAGCCGACTCCTACCTTCTCCGCTTGCTTCGGACAGGCGTTCCTGGAACTCCATCCTACCAAATACGCAGAGGAGCTGGTTAAACGCATGGAGAAATCCGGCGCGAAGGCATACCTCGTCAACACCGGCTGGAACGGTACAGGCAAACGTATCTCCATCCGTGACACACGTGGTATCATCGACGCTATCCTCGGCGGCGACATCCTCACCGCTCCGACGAAGAAGATCCCGTATTTCAACTTCGAGGTTCCGACAGCTCTGCCGGGCGTTGATCCTGCTATCCTCGATCCGCGCGACACCTACAAAGACGCTGCCGAGTGGGAGGTTAAGGCTAAAGACCTCGCTGCACGCTTCATCAAGAACTTCGACAAATATACGTCGAACGAGGCAGGCAAGGCACTCGTTGCTGCCGGTCCGCAACTCTAAGAAGACAAAGCCGGTGAGAGCAGGCGCGCTCTCGCACGGATTCAGTAATAACGGCACATGCATATGCGTGCGCCGTTATTATTTTGCTCAAAAAACGTCCTTTGGGGCGATTTTTTCATTTTTTATTTGCATAATTGAAAAAAAAGCAGTACCTTTGCACGCTTTTTATGTTGCGTGCACGGACATACACGCGCGAAAGCACAAGAAACAAAGTAACAGATAACTCGAAAACTTAAAATAAATAAAACAACTATGCAAAACAAAGGACTTGTTAGAATTTTGGCTGTCTGCCTTGCACTTGTCTGCGCTTTTTACCTGTCGTTCTCGCTGGTAACGAGCCACTATGACAAGAAAGCAAAAGAGTATGCAGCAGGTGATGATGCAAAAGAGTTCCTCTATCTGGACTCTATTGCTACAAAGAAAGTATGGTTTGGCTACACGCTCAAGGAGTGCCGCGAGAAAGAGATCAACCTCGGTCTTGACCTCAAGGGAGGTATGAACGTGACCATGGAGGTTTCCGTTCCGGACATTCTCGACGCCCTCAGCGGACACAACGAGACCCCGAACTACAAAGAGGCTCTCGCACGCGCCAAACAGAAACAGAAATCAAGCGGTGCTGATTTCGTAACGCTCTTCATCGAGTCGTTCAACGAAGTGGACCCGAACGGACAACTCGCTTCGATCTTCTCTACTTTCGAGCTCAAAGACAAAGTGACGCTGAACTCCACGAATGCCGAGGTTGAGAAAGTGATCCGCGAGGAAGTGGACGGCGCTATCCAGAACTCCTTCAACGTGCTCCGTACGCGTATCGACCGCTTCGGTGTCGTTCAACCCAACATCCAGAAACTCTCCCAACCGGGACGTATCCTCATCGAGCTGCCGGGTATCAAGGAGCCGGAGCGTGTCCGCAAACTGCTCCAAGGATCGGCTAACCTTGAGTTCTGGGAGACCTACGAGGCTTCCGAGCTGCTGCCTATGCTCGCGCAGATAAATCGTGACTTCGCAGCTACTGCTCCCGAAGCAGCAGAGGAGAAGGAGACCAAAGCCGAGGAAGTAAAACCTGCTGAGGCTCCGAAAGCGGAATCGGATGAGATCGCTGACCTCGTTGAGAACATCAACGCCGACAGCGCAGCTGTAGAGGCTGACCAGGCTGCACAACTCGCCGAGTACAAGAAAAACAACCCGCTTTTCGCTATCCTCAACCCGTCTGTAAACCAGGCAGGACAGGCTTATCGCGGACCGGTGATCGGTACTGTACATTATGTAGATACCGCCAAAGTAAACGCTATGCTGAACTCGCAGATTGCTAAGGCAATCCTTCCGCGTGACGCACGTTTCTTCTGGACCGTTAAGGCTATCGACGAAGCCGGCAGTTACTACCAGCTCGTTGCCCTGAAGGCGCAGCGTGACGGACGTGCATCACTCGAAGGAGACGTGATCACCGACGCACGTGCGGACTTCTCGCAGTTCAGCGCTTACGCTAACGTATCTATGTCGATGAATGCAGAGGGTGCCAAGACATGGCAGCGTCTGACCAAAGACAATATCGGCAAATCGGTTGCTATCGTGCTCGACGGATATGTATATTCTTTCCCGACGGTACAGAATGAGATCTCCGGCGGTAACAGCCAGATCACCGGTAACTTCACCGTAGAAGAGGCCAAGGACTTGGCTAATACCCTCAAATCCGGTAAGATGCCGGCTCCGGCCCGTATCATCGAGGAGAGCGTGGTTGGTCCTTCGCTGGGTCGTGAGGCTATCCAGGCCGGTATGTGGTCCTTCCTGCTCGGCTTCTGCCTCATCCTCATCTACATGGTGTTCTACTATGGCTGGATCCCGGGTCTCATCGCCGATGCCGCATTGCTGTGCAACGTGTTCCTGCTGCTCGGTATCCTTGCTTCCTTCTCCGCAGTACTGACTCTGCCGGGTATCGCCGGTATCGTCCTGACGATGGGTACCGCCGTGGATGCCAACGTGCTGATCTACGAGCGTATCCGTGAGGAGCTGCGTAGCGGCAAGGGTATGCGTAAAGCGATAGAAGACGGTTTCAAGGGTGCTATCACCGCAATTATTGATGCGAACGTAACATCCTTCCTCACCGGTGCCATCCTGGCTATCTTCGGTACAGGTCCTATCAAGGGCTTCGCCGTTACCTATATGATCGGTATTATCTCCTCGTTCCTCACCGCTGTGTTCATCACACGTCTGTTGCTCGAGGATTATGCCGGCAAGGACAATGCAAAGGAACTGTCCTTCACCACCAAACTGATGAAGAACTTCCTCCAGAACGTACATTTCGATTTCGTCAATGCACGCAAATGGGCTTACTGCCTCTCCGGTGCGCTCGTCATCTTCGCTATCCTCGGTCTTGAACCGCATATCTTCGGTAAACTGAACCTCGGTATCGACTTCTCCGGAGGACGGAACTATGTCGTTCGTTTCGACCGGAATATCAACACCCAGGACGTACGCGAGAGCCTCGATAAGACTTTCTCGGCAACCTTGGAGGACGGCGAGCTCTTCTCGCTCAATGTGATTACCTACGGTAACGACGCTAACCAGGTTCGTATCTCTACCAACTATCGTATCCACGAGGAGACCGCTGAGGCTGACGAGGCTATCGAGGCACTGCTCTACGAGGGATGCAAGCCGTTCTTGGGCGAGGATATAACCTTCAATGATTTCCGTTCGACCGAGTCCAACGCGGCAGTAGGTATCATGCAGAGCCAGAAAGTAGGTCCGGCTATCGCCGATGATATCACTACCAGCGCTGTATGGGCTGTCCTCGCTGCGCTTGTTGTGATCTTCCTCTATATCCTCTTGCGGTTCCGTAACTTCGCATACTCGGTAGGCGCACTGACAGCTCTTGCACACGATACCGTTATCGTGCTCGGTCTGTACGCTATCCTCTGGAAGATCATGCCTTTCTCCATGGAGATCGACCAGGCGTTCATCGCGGCTATCCTGACCGTTATCGGTTATTCGATCAACGATACCGTGGTTATCTTCGACCGTGTACGTGAGTACAACAAACTCTATCCGAAACGCGAGAAGAAAGTCAATATCAACGACGCATTGAATAATACGCTCAGCCGTACCTTCTCGACCTCTATGAGTACATTCGTTGTCCTCCTCGCTATCTTTATCTTCGGTGGCGAGACCATCCAGGGCTTCGTATTCGCACTCTTGGTTGGTGTGATTGTAGGTACCTATTCGTCTGTGTTCATCGCTTCGCCGATTGCTTACGACATCCAGTTGGCGCAAGCACGTCGTGCTGAGAAAAAAGCAGCGGATAAAAAATAAGGAAACGCTTGGTAATGGCTAAAGAGCGTAAACCGAATACTTGTTCTTTCTGCGGCGAAAGCAAACCGAACATGTTCTCCGGTATCGGAGGCACACTGATCTGTACGGATTGTATAGAGGCGGGGCACGAGCTGGTGGCAACCATGCCCAAAGAGGCAGGAAACACGGCTAAGGACCTGGATTTCGAGAACTTGCCTACACCGCAGAAGATCAAAGATTTTCTTGATCAATATGTCATCGGCCAGGAGGAAGCAAAACGCTTCCTCTCGGTCGCTGTATATAACCACTACAAACGGCTGTTGCAGGAGATAACCAATGATGACGTAGAGATCGAGAAAAGCAATATCCTTCTTGTCGGTTCTACCGGCACGGGGAAAACCCTTCTGGCAAGAACGATAGCTAAGATGCTCAAGGTGCCGTTCGCTATCACGGACGCTACTTCCCTTACCCAGGCCGGATATGTAGGAGAGGACGTGGAGAACATCCTCGTGCGGCTTCTGCAGGACGCCAACTACGACGTGCGGAAAGCGGAGAAAGGTATCGTCTTTATCGATGAGATCGACAAGATATCACGCAAAAGCGAGAATATGTCCATCACCCGCGACGTGAGCGGAGAGGGCGTACAGCAGGCTCTGCTCAAGATGCTCGAAGGGTCGGTAGTGAACGTACCGCCGCAAGGAGGACGCAAACATCCGGACCAGGAGTTTATACATATCAATACCGCCAATATCCTGTTCATCTGCGGCGGAGCGTTCGAGGGTATCGAGCGTAAGATAGCCCAGAGGCTCCACACACAGGTGATAGGCTTTACGGCGCAACAGGAGACCGAGCATCTGGATAAGAACAACCTGATCCAGTATATAGCTCCGCAGGACCTCAAATCCTACGGTCTCATCCCTGAGATCATAGGACGTCTGCCGGTTCTGACCCATCTCGACCCGCTGGACCACGATGCGCTACGCGCGATCCTCACGCAACCCAAGAACGCCCTGACCAAGCAGTATCAGAAACTGCTGGCGATGGATAATGTAACGCTGGTGTTCGAGGATGAAGCTTTGGATTATATCGTGGACAAGGCGCTGGAGTACAACTTGGGAGCACGCGGACTGCGCGGACTCATGGAAGCTGTCATGACCGATCTGATGTTCGAACTGCCGAACCACAGGAAAATAGGCCCGCAGACCTTTGCGGTCACCAAAGAATATGCTTCCCGCAAACTGGAGAGAATAGATCTCTATCGGATGCAGAACGCCGTATAAACCGACCGGTATAGGTTTGGGCTAATGATAAAAATAAAACGCGGTTATGAATAGCCGCGTTTTATTATGTGGATAGGTGTACCTGCCGTCTTAGAATCCGCTATAGACGATCTCCAGTTTCATGCCGTTCTTGGCGGAACGTATCTTGGTGGCGGATATGGTCTGTTGCTGACGGACGGAAGTGACTGCTGTGGACGAAGTATTCGTCGTTGTCGTATTGATTGTCACCGGTACCAGCAGCATGTCCAGAATGGAGTCGTTCTCCTCTTTGCGCAACTGGTTGGTCAGAAAATCCGACATGTCATAACTGTAATAGTAGATCGCGTCGCCTACGGAGTCAACGCCTTGCGTCAGCTGGCCCAGCAGCGCACATGTGTCGGACGGCAACTCACGGTTCTTGAAGAAACGGGTCATGCTCTTCTCTTTGATCAGAAGCATATGGCTGGAGGGTAACAGCCAGTCGTTCCGGTCGTTGTTATCCGGGTCCATATTCATTACGCTCACGCGGATCTCCGCTTTGTTCACATAGGGGCGTTTCAACTCCGTCTGGGTGAAGATCTTGTCCGTGATCTGCTCCATCGGTATGCGCAGACGCGTATATACGCCCGCGGGCGCGATAATATAATTATAGGTGTCGGAATCCTGCTGTAGCGCTTCCACCCATTCTTTCTTGTCGCGATATACCAGTTGGTTCACCGTACGAACCTCTGAATTGGCATAGAATGCCTTCATGTCCGATACGGTCGTGTCTTTGCCTGCTTTGTTGTATTGGAAATGGTAGAACACACCTAACGCCACATCGGAGATATTCAGCATCGTTGCCGATCCGAATGAGGTCTCCAGCAGCAGGCCCTTGAACTGCTCATTGAATTTGTCCTGGCTCTCGAAGTTGGTGATAGATGCGAAATCCTGCATGAAATCGTCGTTCACACGCATACGTACCATCGGGATATATTGTCCGTCGGTGTTGCGGATAGAGTCGCGTTTCTCGGACGCCACCACGATCCTGTGGTTGGTCAGGATGCTCTTGCTACGCGTGCAATAGTCGTCGATATTCAGGTCCGTAGGGTAGGTACTATTGTATCGGAAGGTATTCTTATCCATCAAATAGGCATTGATAGCCAGAGGCGACTTGTCGTCGCCCACCCAACTCGAATAGTACATGAACAAGCATATCGAGTCCACCGTGAATCCTTCGGGATAGGTGTATCCCTCCGGGCATGCCAGCTGGGTCAGCACGGAGGCGCGTAATACACCGTAATCGGTCTCTATCTCGCCCAACAGGAACGAATCAGCCTGGGAGATAATGGCATCGCAGCTGTCTACGGCGGAGGATATGGAAAACGTGTCTGCCAATACAATAATGGCGTCGTTTTCATCCAATATCGACTCGCCGGTGGTGGTTACATCATCCTTGCACGCTGTCCACAGCAACATTACCGCGAGCAGCGAAAACCCTATGAACGCAATACGTTTATACATTCTCTACCTCGAGGAGTGTGTTATAAAAATCCCATTGGCGTTTGGCTGCGGCGGCAAGGTCCTCGGTCTCCTCATATTTCAAAATAGGCTTGTTCTTGGTCTCGGCATAATTGGCTACACGTTGGTTTACAGTAGGAGTGGCATAGACAATAGCATCCGAATAATCAACTGCCAAACGCATCAATTCTTCATATCCTACAGGGAAATCGGCTATAGAACGAACATCCGTATTCATGATTCCCTCTATACGTAACTTGTCCGCGAATTTGGAGTGGAACGGCGTCTTGTACTCGTTGTCATCCAGCATCAGCACTATCTTCGAGTGCGCAAAGAAAGGCTCGTCGTTGAAGGCTTTCTTCAGATACAGCGGAGCTAACGCACTCATCCATCCCGAACACAGAATAACATCCGGCGTCCAGCGCAGTTTCTTCACCGTTTCTATTACGCCGCGGGCATAGAAAATAACGCGGTCGTCATTGTCCGGATATTCTACGCCGTTCTCGTTGGTCACTCCTTTGCGACGGTGGAATAAATCATCATTGTCTATAAAATAGATTTGAATACGGGCTGTCTGGATTGACGCAACCTTTATCAGCAACGGGTGGTCGGATTCCTCGATGATAAGGTTCATTCCGGAAAGACGGATTACTTCATGCAACTGGTTGCGACGTTCGTTAATCTCACCGAATTTAGGCATAAAAGTGCGTGTTTCATAACCATGTCCTTGGAAGAACTCTGGTAACTGGCGATTCAGCATGCGGATGGGTGTTTCCTCTGCTAAATAAGGGTATATCTCCTGAGAGATAAATAAGATACGTTTCGGCTCTTTCATAGGCATGTACACTTTTTCGCATTGCAAAGGTACAAAAAAAATCCGACATGACGAAAAAAAAAGACCAAAAAGTGACGAAAAATTTTATTTTTCGACATTTTTTGATTATCTTTGCACGTTTTTTGACATTATCGACCCTTTTTTAATACATATCTATGCAAATTATTAGTACGAAAAAAGAACTGCAGGCTGCTGTGGCAGCATGCAAGAATGCAGGGAAAACAATCGGTTTGGTTCCTACTATGGGAGCTTTGCACGCAGGGCACGCCAGTCTGGTCAAACGCGCTGTGGCGGAGAACGACGTTTGTGTTGTCTCTGTATTTGTCAACCCAACTCAGTTTAACAACAAAGAGGATCTCGCGAAATATCCCCGTAATATTCAGCGGGATGCGGAATTATTGAGCAACTTAGGTGCCCATTTCGTATTTGCTCCGACGCCCGAAGAGATGTATTCGGCGGAGGAGATGAACACTACTTTCCAATTCGATTTCGCAGGCTTGGACCAAGTGATGGAGGGTAAAATGCGTCCCGGACATTTCAACGGAGTGGTACAGGTCGTTAGCCGTCTTTTCTATCTCGTGCAGCCCGACAAGGCGTATTTCGGAGAAAAAGATTTCCAGCAACTGGCTATCATCCGTCACATGGTAGAGCGTAGCTCTATGGCAGGCACTTTCGGAGACCTGAAAATCATCGGATGCCCTATCGTACGTGAGGAGTCGGGATTAGCGCTCTCCAGCCGGAATGAAAGACTCTCTGCCGAAGAAAAAGAAACGGCATTGGCTATCTCCAAGACTCTTTTTGAGTCGTTGGAATGGGCAAAAGGAGCTACTGCAGACGGCGTACAGAACAACTCCGCTGAAGCGGTGAAGAAAGTGCAGCAGCGTGTGATAGACACCATTAACGCTGTAGAAGGACTCGAGGTGGAATACTACGAGATAGTAGATCAGACCACACTCCTTCCTACCGATACCTTCAACCACGCTATCGGCTGCGTCACTGTCTATTGCGGTCCCGTCCGCCTCATCGACAACATCAAATACACAAACTAATGGCATTTAATCTGCACTAATTCCGCAGTAAAACACGATACATATACGATATATTAGTATCGTTTAAAAGGAACATCGCTATAGCCATTGTATAGGATGAAGATAGTTATAGACAAAAATATTCCTTTCTTGGAGGAAGCCGTAAAACGCGAATGGCAGGAAGTGGAGATTTGTCCGATGGAATCGGAAGAAATTACACCTTCTGCTGTCCGCGATGCGGACGTTTTGGTAGTGCGCACGCGGACCAAAATCGATGAATCGCTGCTCGCCGGTTCGCAGGTCAGAATGGTCTGTACTGCCACCATCGGCTTTGACCATATAGATACCGCTTACTGCGAAGCGAATCATATACAATGGATGTCCTGTCCCGGATGCAATGCGCAAGCCGTCTGCGACTATATCGAAGAAGCCCTGGACGAGTATCTTACAGCGAACTTCGTGAGCGGTCTTGCAGCGCAGCGGTCTTGCAGCGAAGCGGTCTTACAGCGAAGCGATCTGTCTATCGGCGTCGTCGGAGTAGGTCATGTAGGCTCATTGGTTGCGCAGATGGCGGAACGCAAAGGGCTGAAAGTGCTGCTGAACGACCCACCCAAAGGAATAGGCGTTTCGCTCGATTTCATCGCAGAAAACAGCGACATCATCACCTTCCATGTCCCCCTAATAAAACACAAACCACAAACCACAAACTCTTCCCCCCTCTATGGGGTGACTGAGGGGGGCTTCAAGGGGGGCTCCACCTTCCACCTCTGTGACGAAGCGTTCCTGCGCAAATGCAAGCCGGGCGCTCTCATCATCAATGCGGCGCGCGGAGGAGTGGTGGACGAGCAGGCGCTGTTGGCAAGCGAGCATCCTTTCATTTTGGATACATGGGAAAATGAACCGCATATCAACCTTTCCGTACTGGATAAAGCATTCCTGGTCTCGATGCATATTGCGGGCTATTCGGTACAAGGCAAACGCAACGCCTCCCAGATGTGTCTTGACGCCATCGCTGAACTCTTCCGGCTTCCCAAAATCGATATATCGGAATACCGCTATATAGCCTCCACGGGAACTTCCTCTGCCTCCATACAAAAAGGAGACTCGGCGCCCGGATGGCTGTCCCGAATCTCCGATTCTCTCAAGAAAGACCCTACTGCCTTTGAGTCTCTCCGCAGAGTGTATCCACTGCGCGGAGTATAGGATCAATAGACGGTGCTTCGCCTACTGCCTGGATCATCCACTCCTTCGGAGTCAGTCTTCCCAAGCGGTATATACGCATATATTCCTGCGCGAACTCCTGCTGCGTCTTGTATTGTGCCAGGTGCTCCTCCAACTGGTATTGTACGATATGTCCCAACGGATAATTGGGCAAGTACATCGGAGCATTCACCATATGGCTGTAAACAGCCAGTAAGGTACAGTCGTGTTCGCCTAATACCGGTTCGTAGTATTCATTCCATACCTCTTTGGCAATCTGTATCGTTGCTTCGCATAGTTCTTGAGGGGTAGCTTTGGGATGAGCGTATATCCATTGCCACATCCGCATATCTACCAGACTGACTCCCATGATCTCGTACATCGACCAGAACTGGTCCAGCACTTCGTCCGGATTATTGATGCCGTTGCCCATTTGTCCGTCCGGCAGAAGTTGCAGATCCCGGTGCTGCCAGAGAAAAGCGGAAGCCTCGGTATAGGCGGTATTGGGTACGCCGGACAGCATATAGTGATCAATAAAATACATATCCAGCACTTGCTCCACGCAATGGCCGAACTCATGTACGGCGATGTTGTATCCCTTGTAATCCATGCCGTTTTCAGGTATTCTGGTGCGCAAACGCGCATCTTCCTTGCGTCCCAAAGAGGGCCATGCGTGTCCCGAACCGCGCGCCGGCTCTACCGCTATATGCTGCGCTATGCGACGGGCGTCTTCGGAATAAAATCCCATCTTCGTCAGCAGCCGCCGCATATCTGCTGCAAAGGCATTGGCGTCCGGATATAGTTTCCGTGTCTGCGCACTCAGGGCGTCTTCGTTCAGGCTGGCTCTTGCTTTGAACCCGTCATACCATATATCGTACGGACGCAGATCGCGTTCCAGCCGCTCTTTGATAACGGCTGCAACCTGAGCCACCTGCTTCGATCCTATCAGTGCGCGGAAGAGACTATCCAGCTCCGCTGCCGGGATCTCTACTCCTTCCTCAAAATTACGCCGGATACCTGTCGGTGCGGAGGGGCAATAGGCATCTTCTGCAAAATAAGCATGGGCGATATCCAGTATCTTCCGGTACCGTGTGTAAGGTTCATTACCTCCGGTTTCATCGGAATAAGGCTGCCATATATAATCGGGATTATTGATGGCTTCGGCAGGAATAGACTGGTCCACTATACGCTGCATCACCCTGCAAATCATCTCCTGTTTCTCACGGTTTCGTCCTCTTGCCTCCAGGTTGTCCGATTGATACAATGCTTTCAGTTCGTCGCGCAGGTTCCAGTGGCTGAGCAGTATCTTGTCATCATCCCATAGTTGCCGGCCATCCTCCGTGCGGAGATTTCCCATGTAGATATTATAATCAGCGATATAGTTCTCCGCTTCTGCCAGCGCTTGCGCCATGCGTGTGTTTACTTCTGCCGGCACGCGGGTGGTAAATATGTCTCCCATACGCGCGTACGCCCATTCCTGCCGGCTCCATTCCTTGCCCAGACGGTTTTTCTCTTCCAGACTGTAATGCGGGAAATTGATGATAGTGATGAATGCCAGTTTGTTGTCAAACATATCATCCGAGAAATGCGCCAGCGGACTGTAGCCGGACATAATCCAGTCCGGCTCTTGAGGTTCTGCAGCGTTGGTCAGTTGGGTAGGGCGCAATAGTTCCACGGTAAGCATATCTGCCGATTGATATACTTGTTCAAAAATCCTGCTCAGTGATTCAAAAAGAACAAGCCGTTCGCTGTCCGTGGCGCAGTAATAATCTGCTACCAATCGGTCAAAATCTTGCGGTGTGCCGTCTTTTTCTGTCCATAACGCTGCTGCCTGCTGTACGCCGCGAGGTGCAGATTCGTCCGGTTTCAACGGACTTTTTGTACTACATGAGGCTAACATAACCAAGCCGAGAATGAGGTATTTCTTCATAGATATATTGTATTTACCATGCCAACGTTGCGACGACAGGTTTATGATCGGATCCGGGGGCGTCCGGAACGACGCATTGCTTTGGCTGTAGCGGGTCGGAACACAGGATATAGTCAATCCGCACTCCTATTCCTTCTTTTTCGCAAGTGGTTCCTCTTTGCCAGAAATAGTGGGTTTCGTTCCATGCGTCATGTAAGTTCTCGCTTATATGCCGGTAAGCGAAACCGAGGGAAGGAGAGTTGAAATCGCCTACCACAATAACCGGGTAGGGACTTTCATCTATCTCTTTGCGTACCACCCGCGCCTGATTCTCCCGCAGGGGGATAGCCCGGTCCCATTTGGCTTTGAGGCGTCTGATAGCGGCACGGATACCTTTGTAGTCACGTATGGATTCTATCTCAGCCAAGTCTTCTGTGGTAAACTTGTAGGACTCCAGGTGGTTGTTTATAATCCGGAATGTATCCGTCCCGATAACCATGTCGCACCGGTTGGACAGGTTGCCGCTTGTTTCGTAATGGATACTGTGTTTGTTGATTAGCGGATATTTCGCCCATACCATCGTGCCGTACTGGTGGCGTTTGTTATAGACCGAGAAATCGATATACGAATAAGGATATTTCTTGCTTAGCGTGCGTTTGACATCCGGCAGCGTGAGAAACTCTTCGTTCTTATATACATCCACTTCCTGCAGACATACCACGTCGGCATCCTGAGACAGCAAGTATTGCAATACTTCGTTCTTCTCAGGTTTTTTGAATTCACCCATACGACCCGTGTTCCAGGTCAGAACAGTGATAGCTATAAGAATAAAATCCAGCATCTTAATGACTCTTAGGCACCAAAGTAACCAGGGGAACAATCATTTCTTCCAGCGATATACCGCCATGCTGGAATGTATTGCGGAAGTATTGCGCGTAGTAATTAAACTGGTTCGGGTACGCAAAGAAATCACTGCCCGTACAGAACATATAACTGCTGCTCACATTCGGGCATGGCAAGCCGGCGCGTTTCGGCTGGTCAATAGTCATGACATTCTTCGAACTGCAATTAAGTGCTTTGCCTACCTTGTAGCGGATGTTCGTATTGGTGTTTTTGTCAGCAATGATTTGTATAGCGTTTTTGACACGGGTGGTACCATGGTCCGTTGTGAGAACCAGTGTAAATCCGCGTTCGGCAGCAAGCCGCAGCAATTCATAGGTAGGCGAATGTCTGAACCAGCTGAGAGTCAGGCTGCGGTAAGCCGCTTCGTCGTTCGCTAACTCCCGCATGATCTTACTCTCCGTACGGGAATGGGAGAGCATGTCTATGAAATTGAGTACAACGATATTCAGCGGTGCTTGCACTCCCTTGAGTTGCTGGATGACCCGTTCGCAGAAATCGCTTTCGTTCACCTTCCAATAGTTGAAACTCTCTCTTCTGCGATAGCGGTCAAGCAGGGTCTGAACCAACTCTTTCTCATACTGGTTCTTGCTATCTTCGTCCCCTTCTTCCACCCAGTATTGCGGATACATCTCCTGTATCTGCAACGGCAGCAGACCGGAGAAAATAGCATTCCGGGCATATTGCGTGGCGGTAGGCAGGATAGAGGTATATTGCTCCTCCGTACGGATGGAATAGAACTCACTTATCAGCGGCTGGATCATCTTCCATTGGTCGTAACGGAAGTTATCAATGACGCAGAGCAACACTTTCTCTCCCTTGTCCAGAAGCGGGAAGACAGCATGCTTCATCACGTCCGGCGACATAATCATGCTTGCGTCTTTGGGCGAAGCGGTCTTTCTGCTTTCTACTATCGACACGTAGTTCTTGGATATCCATTTGGCAAACGCAGCATTAGCCTGCGTACGTTGATCTTCGATCAGGCTGTGCATGCCCGAATGACCGCCTTGCTCGGGTTCCAAACCGGCAAGTTCCAAATCCCATTTGCTGAGCAGGCGCTCGATAGCCTGCCATTCCTCGATAGTGGAAGCGGTATCAATGAGATAGGTGATGTCGCTCCATTCCTGGCGGTAACTCTGCTGCACCTGTTCCGTTACGATCTCCTGTTGGTGGATATGTTTCTTGAGGCACAAGAGGATCTGGGAGGGATTGACGGGCTTGATGAGATAGTCGGCTATCTTCTCTCCGATAGCCTGCTCCATGATATGCTCTTCTTCGCTTTTAGTGATCATCACCACGGGTATTTCCGGACGCAGACGTTTTATCTCCTGCAGCGTCTCCAACCCGTTC
>JAFUUZ010000042.1 GCA_017471285.1 Paludibacteraceae bacterium
AGATTGAGAACCGCCCGGCTCCATTGTCCTTAATTCAACTTTATTATCCGGCATAAATTTACTACTTTTGTTGTTACAAGCCTTGGAGTAGAATACCACTCTGCAAATCTAAGGTTTGTAATTGAGCGGTTGTTATCCGGAATTAGTTATTACTATCTGGCAGGTATGATGCGATTTCGTTTACCATTCTGTTTATATCTCCTGGCAGTCATTGCAGGTCAGCTGGTTTCCTGTACGCGTATTCGGGCAGGCAATCACGTTGCGGCAACCTTGGATAGTGTGGAGTCTTACATCAACGACCGTCCCGACAGCGCCCTGGCGGTGCTGCGGTCGGTGGACACCACCGCCCTGCACACCCGTGCCCTGCGGGCCCGGTACTCGCTGCTGCGGGTGATGGCACTGGACAAATGCTTCGAAGACATCACCCGGCCGGGGCTGCTGGATCCTGCGGTAAACTGGTACGAGCGGCATGGGTCTGCGGATGAACGAATGAAGGCCTTGTACTATCAGGGACGTATCGCTCAAGAGAGGAAAGATCAGAACGGAGCGGCTGTATTCTTTTCGCGTGCTGAAGAGTTTGCAAATGACGTCACGGACAAACATGCCTTGGGTGTGCTTTATCTGTCGGAGGCTGTAGTCTACGGTACAGTGCATAATATTGGCAAGCAGAAAGAGTATACGGAGAAGGGCCTGATGCTTTTCGAAGAGATCGACGATCCGATGAAAGAATTGGCCCAGGGACAGCTGGCCGTGTCCCTGTTCGCATTGCGGGAATGGGAAAAGGCGGATTCTCTCTTCCGCAAAGGACTGGACGCCCCCTTCTCAAACCCCCAGGCAGAATCGGTTTTCCTCTCCAACTATGCCCAGATGAAAGTCCTGCAGCCGACGCCGGATCCGGAGGGCGCCCTTGCACTTCTCGACAGGAAACGGAAAGAATCGGGCCAGGGACTTTCGCTCCGGGAAGCTGGTATATACGCCTATGCCTTGACGCTTTCCGGCCGGGAAAAGGATGCGCAAGGCATCGTTGACCAATTGGAGAAACGTGCCATGTCTTCACCGATGGAGGTAGAACCGTGGCTCGGACGGTGTGCTCTGGCTTCCGGAGACTATAAGCGCGCCTATGAGTCCTTGTATCGTGCCCGTCTGTCAGAAGACTCAGTGATACAGGCGTCGCTGTCGGATTCTGTCTCGGAAGCCATTTCTGCATATAATGCTCAGGCTGCCCGGCAAAAGCAGATGCAATACCGATTCAACATGGCTATCATGGCCATCATCCTGTTGCTACTGACATTGGCCCTGGTTCTGGCCGCGCTGCGACGCAGAAAACTTGAATCAGAGAGATCCCGTATCCTCGATGTATGTTCTGCTCTTCAGGCAGAGGCGGCGGAGCAGGAGACAGTAACGGCCCGCCTTCAGGAGCAGCTGGCGAAATTCCGGGAGATTGCAAGGCGTGAGCGGGTCCAGCGTTTCCGCCAGGCCGGCAAGTTACGGGCTTCTCTCTGGAGACTCGACCACCTCAGTCTGCAGGAAGAGAGTCACGCGGACAATTCGACCATGACAGAGATCAAGAAAGAACTTTCCTATGTCTATGATATTGATGGTACGGGGGAGGATCTGATCCGTCGTCTGGACCAGGAACTTGGCGGAGTGCTGGTGTCCTTACTGGAGGCGTTGCATGTGCAGGACAAGCCTCAGGAACAACTGTTCCTGGGATGTTGCCTGTTGGATATACCGGCAGATGTAGTGGCCGCAAGGTTTAAGACAACGCCCAATAATGTTCGCGTCAAAAAGTCTCGTCTCCGGGGCCAGATTGCCAAACTGAACAACCCGGACTATGATGTTTTGTTCGCTATTCGCAGATAAGTCATTAATTTCGACGAGAATAGAGATGCTCCGGGGGGGCGTAAGAGTCTGTGTATCAATTATTTAGCGAGACGAGCATGGCGATTCTTCAGGCGTGTAATATCATAAATCATTACGCCGTTGCAAATAGCTTATAATCAACTAATTGCAGATAGGCCTTGTAATGAAAACTTTCGTTGGATATTTGGTTTTCTCATGAACTGATTCTTATATTTGCTTTCGAGCAAAATAAGAGTGAAATGAAAACAAACATCCAAATCCTTTTGATTGCGTTTCTTTCTTTGGGATTATTCGCAATGACTTCCGCACCATGTTGCCGCGCAGACGGTGACGATGATCCGGTTATCATTTTCGTCGGAGAGCCGGGACTTGGTGATAAGCCTATTATACGGAGTCCGGCATTGATTCCCATTTCAGCGTGTTATTATTCGTCTCTTTCCACCATTCTAGTCAGTTGTAGCGTCGATCTCGGTTTAATGACCGTGGAGATTGAAAATGTCACCACGGGCACACACTCCCAGACATTAATAGATGCCACGCAAGGCGTCCATGCATTTGCTATCTCGGGGGATGCGGGCATCTATGAGATAACGTTTACGCTCACTGGCGGGCACGAGTATATCGGGTCTTTTGAAATAGAGTAGCCCGAAACATGCGTCGTATCCTGCTCATTATAGTTCTGTGTCTTCTTGCTATCTCCTCGACCGGCTGCAAGAAGGCGCGGCTGCGCGCGCAGTTGAAGGAGTTGATGTCTAGCACGATCGTCCTGCCGGAGAAGATTTCTTGCGTGTATAATGGAGAAGTATTTCCGATGCCAGATTCCTTGCGAGACAAGCCAAAACTAATAGTATATATCGATTCAACAGAGTGTACGACATGTCGGATATCCCAAATCGGTAAATATTATCATATTTTTCAGTTGTTGAAAGAGAAAGGATTATTCGAATTAATGCTAATATTCCCAAATATTGAGTTGTTAGGAATACCGGCTGAAAGATACGTGTTGGATTCGGAGGTCAGATGTCCTGTGTATTTTGACATCGGGAATAAGTTTCCGGAATTAAACCCGTCAATTACTTTCGATCAAAGATTGCACACTATTTTGGTAGACCACACGGGGACTCCAATGTTTGTCGGAGATCCTATTTCTTCGAGAGAGATGCACCGACTCTTTATGAATGCAGTTAATAAACAAACAAATAAATAGAATTATATTATGAAAAAAAGATTTCTTTTAAGCATAACCATTATCGCAGTGGTGATGGCAGTCGGCGTTGCATATGCAACCGTTTCCTTTCAGAACAATTGTTTTATTAATGCTAATTTGGAAGCTCTTTCTTCCCAAGAAGCTAGCGGAAAGCGTCAGTGCTATATTCAAGATAACTTCGGTAATATTATGCTATATAACGGTGTTTTATGTCCTCCTGACGACCTGGGGCATTGTTATTATCCACACTCCTACAAGGTTCGTGATGCACTTGTAGATTGTGTGCATGTTAACTAAAGTCTCATTAGGTTTTTTTATCCGAAACACCCTTATTTAAATGATGAATTCTCGTATACTATTTTTTTTCGTCAGAAGTCTCGTCCTATTAACCTCCTTCTTTCTTGGGAGTTGCACGGCGATAACTGAAAAGAATCTGCTTAAGTTCCCGGTCAAGGCATTACAGGAAGAGCCCAAAACCGAGAAGATCCCTGCGGAAAAAGTCACGGCGGACATCCGGGACTTAACAGGTTTTGCTGTGGATGAGGATGTGCTGATTACGACCTCAATGTTTGGATCTGATCATGGTCTGGATGTTTTTGACAGGACTTCCGGTAAAATACTCCATCCGCTTTGTCGGATTGGAAGAGGACCGGGGGAGTTTTTGAGTATTTTTCCTCCGTTTTCCATAACGGACAGTGCAGTTCTCGTTTATGATGGGGGGACTGGAATGTTTTCCGAGGTATGCATTGCCGGGGATCAAGTCGGGGCTATCGCTCATCAGGTAAAATTGGAAGTCCCTCCGGGACAGGGGATTCCGATAATTGCGTCGTCGCATAAGGTCGGGGAAAAGGAGTTGTTAGTTTATAATTCCATTCAAGCGCCATTCGAAGCGGTGAGCATTGAGAACCCCTATTACGCTATATATGATTATGAGAAAGGTTCGGAGAAGCGAGCTCTCCATTTGTTTGACGCGTCTCCACTTAATCACTCTTCTGAAGGAGTGACGATGGCCATGTTTAATTTACATGATTGCGTTAATCGCGAGAAAACAAGCGTATGTTTTGCGATGGGAGCAATGCCGGTCTTTGGTTTTTTGGATATTGCGTCCGGCAAGGCAAAAGGGTTCCGATTGAAAGGTAAATATGACCTGTCAGCGAATGAATCTCGCATATTTTTTTCAGACGTCTGTGCAAATGATCAGTTCATTTATGCTTTATACCTTGGAAAACGAAGCAGCGAGTTATCGGCGGAAGGCAGTACGACTGTATTGTTTAAACTTGATTGGAATGGCCATATCCTGAAGAAATACGAACTTGACGGTGTCTATATGGGCTGTAATGCGACTTCGGATAGGTTGTATCTTTCAAAAGCTGAAGATTCGCGAACATGGGGTTTGTATCAACTGGACATCAGGAAACTGTAACGCTTTTCGTTAATCCGCCGACGATTTATGATATCTAATGCTACATTTGTTGTCTAATACTCTTTTCCTATTTTTCCCCTGTTCATTTTTTTTCTCTTACGGACACGGGAAGCAAAATGAGGAGTATTCCCTTCCCAGGTCCTAACCAACAATAATTACCTATACCATACTAATCTATTAATTATCAGTATTATGAAGATTCAAAAACGAATTGCAATTGCTCTGGCTTTGGTCGTTTCAGCTGTCTTTATGACCTTCAAGTCAGTAAACATCTCTTCAGCAAAGTTGAATGACGTGTTATCTTGTGAACCAGAAGTTCTTACCCAATCCGAGGTTAACTTTGTTTGCAAATGCTCAACGATGCAAGGCCAATCGTGTGCGGTAGATAATGATGGGGCAGAATGTGCCCCAGAAGGGACGAGAAGGTGTTGGAGGTTTAATAATAACTGTCATTCATGAAACCCTGCCGGTACCTGTTTGTTTTTCTGCTCTTGGTGGGTTGCTCCCTTCAGGAGCAGAAATGGCCTAATATCCAGCCCTCGCCAGGGGCGAGGCAAATTCGGATCGATTCTGTGACCTTGGATAAAGTTTCATTAGATTCTGTGTACTGTAGTGGTATCGGTTTCTCCTGTTTTACAACTTCACTTAAAATCTGCTATTTCGATCGTTATTTGGGCTATTTGTATTCATTTGATATTGATGGTACTTTTCTCGATCGGAAGTATGGCTTAGGAAGGGGCCCCGGGGAAGTGATCATAGAGAATCCATTCGGCTTTTACCTCGATGAGGCGGGAGACTTGACCTTGCTGGGCAATGGCTTAGACGTGGAGACGCACTCAGTACGAGGAGATCGCGATTATTTTATGATTGCGTATCAACAGAATGGCTCCGACGCCAGTAATGATTATTCTACTTACACGCATTCAATAATGCCGGAAGTTCATACGCGGGGGGATAGCGAGATTCTATACTGCCTTTTCTGCGAGAATCCAAAGTTCAACATGCTAAATCATACTGCCAAGTTTTTAGAGGAGGCATATCATCTGGCAGTCATAGATAAGAATACACATGAAGGAAAGGTTATCGTGAAGGGGTTTCCTTCCAAATATTATGAGTCTCCCTATCAATTATTTGCTTTCAGCTACATTCATTATGATTTGCTGCCGGGAAGCGATAAGATGCTGGTGAGCTTTGAGGGAACCCCCGAACTCTATCTATGCGATTCTAGGGGGCGTCCACAACATGTTTTTGGTTCTCCGGGCAAAGATATGGATCAGGATTATTTGCCTGTAAACAGCTTTAGGGGGGAAGATGTAAAAAACTTTCGCAGGAACCGTGAAACAAAAGGGTATTATGGATCGGTTAAAGTGTATGGACGTTATGTGTTCCGTTCATATAAGAAAGGGGCAGTTTCCTCGTCCGATGGCTTGCAAATATATGAAGATGAAGTTCTGATCGCTGACCTGGATGTGCCGAAGGATTTCTGCGTTATAGGTGTGAGTGGGAAGAAGGTGATTTCAAATATTCAATTTGATGAAGAAGCAGAACAACTCTATTGCTACGAATTCGAGATGGAATAAGGTGACGAGTACGTTGCTCACGATAATATCGGTATTGGCCGCATTATGGATTATTTTTGTGCTATTGTATAATAACACCATTAACAAAGGAGTGCGCAATGTACAGCAAGAGGATCATGAAACTGAGATTGAGTATCCACTGACCAGCATAGAGATTCCCAACAAAACGCAGCAACTTGGCGAAATCGAACGCGGAGACACGATTTCGGCCTCGTTTATGATTCGTAATACTGGGTCTGAGATGTTAATTATAGAAAGTGTTCACCCAGACTGCTCGTGTACAAACTACGAATTGTTGCAAAACCAGATTCTTTCAGGGGAGGAAACTAAACTGACATTGACGATTGAAACAGAGCGCAAATACGGACATCAACAAATTAATGCTGTTATTGATTGTAACTCGGAGGAAGGGTTCCATATAATAAAAGTGCTTTTTGATGTCATTGATCCATGATTCTTATCTCTCTATCAAGAATATATAGTTGCATGGGTTTATTTTTTAGGGTGGCGACAGGGATAATATTTGCTCTCTGTGCTATTTCCTGTTCCGACTACCCTACTTGCGTGATGCGAACGCTTCAAGAGGCGAGTCTAAATCGTGCGGAATTAACACAGTTTTTAGACCACTTCAAGTCGACAGGCGACGCGGAGCGATACCGCGCCGCCTGTTTCTTGCTGGAGAACATGCGGGGGCGGTACACGTTGTCGGGCCCTTCGCTGGATAAGTATTACTCGGAGATGGCGCGTTTCTATGAGCGCCCGGGGATCGACTATTTCGCTCAGAAGGCCTTCCAGGATTCGCTATTCGCATCGGGAGACTATTTCAAAGACCTGGAGCGCGTTCCCGACGCCCGGTCCGTGAGCGCAGCATATCTCATTGACAGGATCGAGTCGGCGTTTGCTGTACGTAATTCCCCCTGGGCGGCAGACCTGGGCATCGAGGAGTTCTGTGAGTATGTGCTCCCATATCGGTTCGGGAATGAGGAACTGGAGCCTTGGTGGGAGATCTGCCGGGAGCGCTTCGGCCCGGGGCTGGACAGCCTGACGTACCCGGCCGAAGACCTGGCGGAGTGCATGCGCCAGTTCAGCCTGGGTGTGAACAGGTACTTCAAGGGGCTTCGGACCTACAACGGCTACCCGTCCGGGCGTCCGACGCCGAAGCCGTCGTCGCTTATGCGGATGCTGGGCGGGACCTGCGATGACAGCCAGATCGTGTATATGGCCATCGCGCGTACCTACGGGATGCCTGTGGCGCGTGACTTCACGCCGCAGTGGGGGAACCACGCGAACGGTCACTCGTGGGTGGGAATGGTGCACAAGGACAGTACCTACCACTGCACGCTGGACGAGATGGCCCGCCCTGCGGGGGTGAAACAGTTCGCCTACCGGCTGGCGAAAGCATACCGCTGGACGGAGTCCCCGGACGGCCCGGGCGTGGTGGAGCGGGGGCTGTTCCCGCCGCGGCCGGGCGACCTGCCTGGGTGGCTGATGAATCCCCGTCTGAAGGACGTGACGGGTGTGTACGTGCCGGTGACGGACGTGCCGGTGCGCCTGCGCCCGGGGAGAGGGCGGAGCCGTTACGTAGTGTTCAGCGCCTTTGACAACCGGGATTGGGTGCCGCTGTGCGCGGCTCGGCGCCGGGGGAGGCGGGCGACCTTCCGGGAGATGGGCTATCCGGTGGTGATGCTCCCGCAGTATTACCGGAACGGTGGATTGACGGTGGCGGGCTGGCCGGTGCTGGTGGACAGCACGGGCCGGGCGAAGGAGCTGATCCCGGACCTGGACCACCGGGAGACGGTGCGCCTGACGCGGAAGTTCATGGAGCGCAGCCCGCGGAAGTTCGTGGCGATGCTGCAGGGCGGGGCGTTCGAGCTGTCAGATAATGCAGGATTTCGGAATGCACTGCGGCTGGAGATCCCGGTGTCGGTGGGGATGAACTACCAGACGCTGGAGATCGGCGGCGGGCGACGCTACCGGTATGTCCGCTATCTGCCTCCGGCTGGCGGGACAGGAGATATCGCGGAGATGGAGTTGTACGGGTCGGACGGGGTGCAACTCACGGGCGGCCTGGTGATCGGGACATACATCCCGAAGGATCAGGGAACACCGATGGCGAACGTGTTCGACGGCGCGACGCTGACTTATGCCGCCCACGAGAAGGGGCAGGAGGCGCCAGTTCCCTGGTTGGGTCTGGACC
>JAFUUZ010000043.1 GCA_017471285.1 Paludibacteraceae bacterium
GGTTATTCGTACTACGTCAAAGAGAGGCAAGAGGGAGAAAAGTTAGCCTTTCATAACCCGAATGGCGTTTTCCGGGTCTTTGGCTCCGAAAACAGCGCTTCCCGCAACCAGTACATCTGCACCGGCGGCAAACAGCTCATGGGCGTTCTCCGTGTTCACGCCGCCGTCGATCTCTATCAGAGTCTTTAGACCGCGGCGGTCGATCTCTTCGCGGATAAAACGGATCTTGTCTATCGTTTCCGGGATAAATTTCTGACCGCCGAAACCCGCAAAAACAGACATCAGCAGAACCATATCTACCTTGTCCAGATAAGGAACTAAACGCTTTACGTTTATATCCGGATTGATGGTCAGACAAGTACGGACACCCTTTGCCTTGATCAATTCCAGAATTGGCATCGGATCTTCCACGGCTTCCAGGTGAAAACCGACGGACCATGCACCTGCATCGCAAAAACGCTCCACGTATTTCTCCGGATGAACGATCATCAGATGTACGTCCAGCGGCTTCGTGCAATACTGCTTGAATGGTTTCATCAGCGGAAAACCGAACGATATATTCGGCACAAACGTACCGTCCATCACATCCACATGCAGCCAGTCCGCTTCGCTGCGGTTGATCATTGCTAAATCATCTGCCAAATGGCCGAAATCGGCAGACAATACACTCGGTGCTATCAGTCTCATAACACTTTAACTATTTAACGTCGCGTAGCGACCATTTTAACTATTTAACGTCGCATTAGCGACCAATTTGTATCCCCTATACCGCACGGCTATAATCCCGTAACCTGCCGGTGTCAGGAACTGCCGTAAATGGTTGATATACACGCCTAAAGAACGAGCCGTGAAGGCATTGTCCTCTTTCCATAACGCTACCAAAATACGATGCTTGTCCACCACCTCGCCTTCGCTCCTGCAAAGCATCAGAAGCAGATCGCTTTCACGCGAAGAGAGATGCTTTCCGTCGAAAGTCTGGTGAACGGCGTCAAACACCTTGCCGTTCAATTTAAACACCTTCTGTTTGCTCTCTTCGAAAGCCCGTACACGACGCAGAATAGCTTCCATCCGGCAGATCAGAATATCCATCGTAAACGGTTTGGTCTGATAGTCGTCGCAGCCCAACTGGAATGCCCGCATCTGGTCTTCGCGGTCGCTACGCGTCGTCAGTATAATCAAAGGGATATTCGGCAAACGGTGACGGATGTCTTTGAGCAACTCGTAGCCGTTGATACCTAACCCCTGCAACTCTGTCAGTACCAGATCCCATGGCTCTTTGCGAAGGCATTCCTGGCCTGCCTGACCAGTATGAACCACGTGCGACTTGTACCCGCGACTGAGCAGGTAGTCGTTCAACACCGTCGAGAGACTGATGTCTCCGTCTATGATTAGAATTTTGGCTGCCATAAAATCTGCTGCAAAATTACGAAATAATTTGCATATATGCAAAAAAAATTGTAATTTTGCACCGCAAAATTGTTAAAAAGCTATGAGCAAAGTACTTTTGATCTCTACCGGCGGAACAATTACCATGGTGCGGAGTAAAACATCCGGGGCCTTGGTGCCTGCGGATATTGAGAATTTTAAGGCTTATATGCCGGAACTCTTCGCGGGGGATATACAAGTGGATATACAAGCTTTCTCGCCTCTCTTGGATTCGTCCGATGTCAATCCGGACTGCTGGGTGAGAATGGCGCGAATGGTATATGATCATTATGAGGAATACGACGGATTTGTGATCCTTCATGGTACAGACACTATGTCCTATTCCGCGTCTGCGCTCTCTTTCATGCTCGAGAACCTGTCCAAACCCGTTGTCTTCACAGGGTCGCAGTTGCCGGTCGGTGTACTACGCTCGGATGCAAAGGAAAACCTGTTGACGGCTATAGAGATCGCCGCGGCGCAGGATGAAGAAGGAAATGCAATCGTGCCTGAAGTGACCATTTTCTTTGAGGATAGCCTCTTCCGCGCTAACCGTACTACAAAACGTAATGCAGAGCATTTCTCGGCGTTCAATAGCTATAACTATCCCGCGCTCGCGAAAGCCGGAGTACATATTACTTACCAGCCGCATTTGGTGCACTATACCGATTTGAATGCACCCTTGAGGCTGCATACGAATTTTGACTGCAATGTGGCGGTGCTGAAACTCTTTCCGGGCATTCAGCAGCCTGTCGTGCGCGCACTCTTGCGTACGCGCGGTTTAAAAGGAGTGGTGCTGGAGACCTTCGGCGCAGGAAATGCGCCTACCGACAAATGGTTATACCGGGAACTGAAAGCGGCGGTTGACAAAGGTATCGTGATTGTCAATAAGACCCAGTGCAACACCGGTTCTGTCGAAATGGGCCTGTACGCTGTTTCGCTTAACCTGATGAAAGCGGGTGTGATTTCAGGACATGATATTACGACCGAAGCGCTACTCACCAAGATGATGCTTCTCTTCGGAGAGAACCCCGATGACACGGAACTTGTTAGCACCCTGCTCGGCAAAGACATCTGCGGAGAAATGACTATAGACTAACCATCCGCCAACTCTGGCGGATTAAAATAAATGAAAAAATGGCAAATGAAAAAATGGTAAATGGCTTACAGCCTCAAGGTTTGTGGAACTGCTTCTACAGCCTTACCCAAATCCCGCGTCCCAGCGGCAAACGCAAAGAGATAGCGGATTTTCTTGTTAACTACGGTAAGTCGCTTGGTCTGGAAACCCTTCAGGACGAAATCGGCAATGTCCTTATCCGTAAACCGGCCTCGCCGGGAATGGAGAACCATCCCGGTGTAATTCTCCAGGGACACATGGATATGGTGCCGCAAAAGAACAGCGACAAGGTCTTTGATTTCGAGAAAGATGCTATTCAGGCATATGTAGAGGAGAATGGGGAATGGGTGACTGCAGACGGTACTACGCTTGGCGCTGATAACGGTATAGGTGTGGCTACTGCGATGGCTATCCTTGCAGACAAGTCGGTCGTTCACCCGCCGTTGGAGGCGTTCTTCACGATTGATGAAGAGACAGGAATGTACGGTGCCAATGCCCTCCAACCGGGATGGCTCAAAGGCAAATACCTGCTCAACCTGGATTCGGAGACGGAAGGCGAACTCTACGTGGGATGCGCCGGAGGAATTGATACTACCGCTACTTTCTCCTATCAGGAAGTGGAGACCGAAGAAGGGGACATTGCTTTGAAAGTAGAAGTCAAGGGTTGCAAGGGAGGACACTCCGGATGCGACATCCATCTTCAACGCGCGAATGCTATCAAACTGCTCTTCCGTTTTCTCAAAGAGGCGGTGGCTGACTATGAGGCGCGGCTCGCATGTGTGGAAGGAGGATCGCTCCGTAATGCAATCCCGCGTGAGGCATCTGCCGTTATTACAATTCCTGCAGACAGTTATCAGGACGTACAGGATCTGGTGGATCGTTATGAAGACCTCTGGCTGCGCGAATATGACGGTATTGAGACGGACCTGCATTTTACGGCTCACGAAGTGGAATGCCCGAAGACCGAAATGCCCGAGGATGTACAGGACTTCCTTATTCACGCTATCACCCTCTGTCCGCATGGCGTTTACCGTGTAATCCCTGAAGCACCGGACATCGTCGAGACGTCCAACAACCTCGCTATGATCTCTACAAATACCAAAATGGCAAATGACCAAATGGTACATGTCGTTGAGGTTTGCTGTCTCACCCGCTCGTCCGTAGAGAGCCGAAAGGAAGAACTGGCATCCATCATCCAGTCCGCTTTCTCCCTTGCAGGCGCAGACGTACAGTTCAGCGGATCATACCCCGGCTGGAAACCCAACCTCAAGAGCCGTCTCCTTGCTACGATGAAGGAGACCTACGAGAAAGAGTTTGGCTCCGAGCCGCGTGTTATCATTATTCACGCCGGACTCGAATGTGGTATCATAGGGGCTAAATACGAAGGAATGGAGATGATCTCTTTCGGTCCTACCATTGAGCATCCCCATTCCCCCGATGAGCGTGTGAATATCGCTACTGTGCAGAAGTTCTATCGCTTTGTGTTAGCTGCTCTACAGCAGCTTTAGTGATCTCGTCGTCGCGCTCAAAGAGAGGGAAGAATCCTTCGTCTCCTAAGATATTGCGCACGATATAGGCATTCAAAAGTCGCGTCATTAACGGGCGCGATTTTTGTATCTCCGCCTCGTTCGGCTCTACGCCCTTGTCTTCTGCAAACTTCACAAACTCACGCAATACATTCTGTTTAAGCAGATACTTCTCCAGACTCTGCCAGTCCTTGAATTTGCTCAACTCTTTGCGGTGTTGGTCCGTGTATTGGTATGCAAACTGGTACGTGTATGCCAGATTCACGCAGCGGTTGTACCAAGGCGTATTGAGCGTTGTGTCCCTTCCTACGAATACATCCGGCATGATACCGCCGCCGCCGTACATCTTGCGTCCGCCTTTGGTGTAATAAATAGTGGTATCCGCAAAATGGATAGAATCGGCAGAATAGAACTCGCCGTGTTCGAACCGGTCCAGCAGGTCTTTCTCGTAATCCTCCTGATCACCCAGAGTGTAAGGCTTCTGGATGCATCGGCCCGAAGGGGTGTAGTACCGCGCCACGGTCAGTCGCACGGCGCTGCCGTCGTCGAAAGGCATCTGTTGTTGTACCAGACCTTTGCCGAACGAACGCCGGCCTACGATAGTAGCGCGGTCGTTGTCCTGCATCGCACCGGCGAAAATCTCGCTCGCTGAAGCCGAGAAATTGTCGATCAGCACAACCAGCGGCACGTCCTTGAATCGCCCGCTGCCGTTAGCGTTTGCCTCATATCGCGGATAAGCACGACCCTCTGAATATACGATCAAGTCACCGCGATGCAGAAACTCATTCGCCATGCGGATTGCCTGCTCCATATAACCGCCGCTGTTCTCGCGCAGGTCTACGATAAAACGTGTCGCTCCCTTGGCATACAGGTCTGCTAAAGCGGAGATGAACTCCTTATACGTCGTCTCGCCGAACTTGTTAACACGGATAAATCCGATTTTGTCTTTCGACTTTTGACCTTCGGCTTCTGGCTCAATGATGAACTTCGCATCCACGCTCGTCACCGGTATATCGCCTCTTGTGACTGTGAAATAGAGCGGCTCGTTCATTCCGGAACGAAGCACGCCCAGTTTTACTTGGGTGTCCTTTTCGCCGCGGAGTGTACGCATCACTTTCTCGTTATTGATCTTTTTGCCCGTGAAAACGCTGTCATCTACGGTAATCAGTTTGTCGCCGGCTAATACACCAACGCCTTCGCTCGGACCGCCGGCAATGACGGCTACGATACGTACCGTGTCCTGCTGGATCGAGAACTGTACTCCGATACCCGAGAATGAACCGGCTAACTCCGAGTTCACCATTTCCAGATCTTCCTTCGGGATATACGAACTATGCGGATCTAATTTGTGTACCAGATCCGTCATCGCCTCGTCGGTAATACTGTCTATATTCAGTTCGTCCACATAGGCTGTTTGCATCAGTTGCAGCAGACGGTCCACTTTGGAT
Organism: Paludibacteraceae bacterium; assembly: GCA_017471285.1. Taxonomy (GTDB): domain Bacteria; phylum Bacteroidota; class Bacteroidia; order Bacteroidales; family Paludibacteraceae; genus Colicola. Next base: position 5,514 of record JAFUUZ010000043.1, read on the forward strand.
TGTTCTAACTGCCATGTGCCGTTCTGATAAATAATCCGCTGTGCGTTCGCTTTCTGGCTCAACGCCATACCGATGATGATACCTAATACTACGCCGAGCACGGTTAAGGTCGGCAAAATAAATTTCTTCATCTTTCTTCCTTTCGCTTTAGTCCTTCAGAAACTCTACTTCTACGCCTGCACGTTTCAACAGCTCCACGCCGTCCATAATCCTGTATTCTTCGCCGTAAACGACCCTTTTGATACCGCTCTGGATAATCAGCTTCGAGCACTCCAGACACGGTGAAGCCGTCACATACAGCGTTGCGCCGTCGGAACTGTTGTTGGACCGCGCTACTTTCGTCAGCGCGTTCGCCTCCGCGTGCAGCACGTACGGCTTGGACACGTTGTTCTCGTCCTCGCAGATGTTCTCGAATCCCGAAGGAGTGCCGTTGTAGCCGTCAGAGATGATCATTTGGTCTTTTACCAGCAGTGCACCTACTTTGCGGCGCACGCAGTAACTGTTCTCCGCCCATGTACGTGCCATGCGCATGTACAGGTAGTCGCGTCTTTTTTGCTTATCCATGGATTAATTGTTTTGCAAATTCCTTTATGTTGATTCCGTCGAAAGTGCCGCTGGACATCATCAGCAGGGCGGTGTTGGTAAAGTCTAGACTTTGTAGCCTGAGTTGCAGTGCCAAGCTCTCCGTGAAAACCTCTACATTTTTTGTGCCAAATGCCTCACGTACCTCTTCCGCGCTAATAGGCGTCAGACGTTTGTGCTCGATTACCTTTGGGTTGAAATAGACATACGCCACGTCCGCTTCTGCCATGCACCCTTTGTACTGCGGCAGAAACTCCGCCATCAGGCTGCTGAAGGTATGCAACTCCATGCAGGCAACCAGTTTCTTCTCCGGATAGCGTTCGCGTACGGCATTGATGGTCGCTTTCAGTTTGCTCGGCGAGTGCGCGAAGTCTTTGTAGGCTACGCTGTCTGCCGTTTCGCATATCTTCTCCAGACGGTTCGATGCACCGGTGAACGTACTGATCTCGCGGTAGAAATCCTCCGGCGCTACGCCGATGCAATGGCATGCCAGCATGGCTGCCTGCAGGTTCTGCATGTTATGCCGGCCGAAAATCTGCATCTCTACGTTGCCGTCGTACGCATCGTACGGGATGCATGTGATATCTTTGCGTGCCTCCCCGGCTATCGCCCGCAGGTTCTCGTCGCCCTTGTAGTAGATAAAACTGCCGTCCGGCTCAATCGAGTGTACAAACTTGCGGAAAGTATCTACATATTGCGGGAAAGTAGGGAAGACATTGATATGGTCCCACGCAATACCGGTCAGGATAGCTACATGTGGATGGTACCAAAGGAACTTAGACCGCAGGTCGAGTGGGGAAGTGAGGTACTCGTCGCCCTCAAACACGGCATACTTGGCGGTGTCGGACAGCCGTACCATCCGCTCGAAACCCTCTATCTGGGCACCTACCATATAGTCCGCTTCGATCCCTAACCGCTGCAGCACATACAGGATCATGCTGGTCGTAGTGGTCTTGCCGTGGCTGCCGCCTACTACAATACGGATCTTGTCTTTCGTTTGCTCATACAGGTATTCGGGGAAGGAATAGATCTTGATTCCTAACTCGCGGGCTTTGACCAGCTCCGGATTGTCTTCGCGGGCATGCATGCCCAGAATGATGGCGTCAATGTCCGGCGTGATACGCTCGGGATGCCAACCCATCTCGTCCGGAAGCAGTCCCGCCTCGCGCAAATGAGACAAAGCAGGGTCGAAGATTTCATCATCCGACCCCGTTACTTTGTACCCCGCCTTGGAGGCAACGGCTAATGCCAGATTGTGCATTGCCGCGCCGCCAATAGCTATAAAATGAATGTGTGTCATTAACTAAACAATTTACCAAACTCTTCGTGCGAGATCTTCTTTTGCTCGACCTTCACAACGCCTTTCAGCGCTTCGTAGATCTTGTTCTCGGCTACGCGCTCTACAATGCCGCGCAGTTGGTTCTCCTGTTTCAGCATCTCGTTGGCGTAGTTGGTCAGATACTGGTCATCCACGTGCATCAGACCGTACTGCATGAACTGCATGCGGGCTACCTCTTTCGCGTATGCCTCTACGTCCTCTTTCTGTACGTCGATCTTGTATTCCTTCATCAGCTGGTCTTTAGCCAGATGCCATTTCAGTTCCTCCAGCATCTTGTCGAAATCTTTGTCCAACTCTTCCTGGGTCATCTTCTCGTTGGTCTCCAATACCCAGCGTTTGAGGAAATCAACAGGGAACTCGATCTTCTCCATCTTCTTCATGATTGCCTCTTTGGCGTCTAGACCGAATTTGTATTTGCTGTCCTCAGCCATGTTGGCTTCGATCTCTGCTTTGATGCGGGCGCGGAACTCTGCCTCGTCTTTCGGCGCGTTCTCGCCATATACTTTCGTGAACAGTTCTTCGTTGAGAGCGGCGTCCGTATGGCGGGTGATCTCCTGGATCTCAAAGGTGAAATCGCTGGTCAGACCGGTTGCCTGCTCTTTGCTGATACCCAGCAGGGAGCTTACCTCTACTTCGCTGCCGAAGGCTTTCGTCGGGTTGAAGGTCACTACTTCGCCTTTCTTCGCTCCGATGAATTTCTTCTGCTGTGTCTTCTGTTTCATGTAAGCCGGATTGAGGACGGCGCCCTCTTTGACGATCTCGCCGTCAACCTGCTTGGCAATACCTTTCACGATGTCGCCTTCTGCCACCTCTTCTGCCTGTGCGTATTCGCCGAAGCGTGCGCAGTACGACTGGATCTGGTTGTTGACCATCTCGTCGGTAACCTCGATCACGTACTCGGTCAGTTTGTTCTTGCCTGTCAGTTTGGCGTCGAACTCTGGAGCTACAGCGATGTCAAACATAAAGGTGAAGCTCTCCTCGTTGTCCAGGTCGATCTTCGGGGATTCTTTGCTGGGCAGCGGGTCACCTAAGATATTCAGTTTGTTGTCCTCGATGTGCTTCTGCAGACCTTCGCCTACTTTCTTGTTCAGCACGTCAGCCAAGATACCCTTTCCGTACATTTTCTTTACCAGTCCGGCAGGCACCATGCCCGGGCGGAACCCCGGCATTTGCGCTTTGTGACGTACTTCTTTCAGTTGCTTGGTTACTTCTTCCTGATAGTCGGCTGGCTCGATTGTCAGCGTTACTACAGCCATCAGGTCTTTTAATTCACTTTGATTAATCTTCATAATATAATAAAAATTTACGTTTTATTCATTTACGATGTACGATTTATGTACGATTTTTTTCGCTTAGCGGATCATTTTGCGTTTTTATTATTTGCAACCTTCGTCCTTTCTTCCCTTCGTAAATCCTTCGTACATGGTACTTTTGTCCTTCGTACTTGTTTAGGCTCTTCCCGCTCTCTTGCGCTCCAGCTCGTCGAGAATGATTTTACGGATACGCATTGCGTGCGGGGTGACCTCTACATATTCGTCCTCTTTGATGTACTCTAACGCTTCCTCCAGACTCATCTTCACGGGCGGCGGCAGCACTGCTTTGTCGTCCGCGCTCTTGGAACGCATATTGGTCAGTTTCTTGCTCTTGGTCACGTTGATGACGATGTCGCCTTCTTTGGCGTTCTCGCCTACTACCTGACCGGCATACACTTCCTCTTGCGGTTCGATGAAGAACCGTCCGCGGTCCTGCAGTTTGTCCAGCGCATAGGCATAAGCTGTTCCCGCCTCCATAGCGATGAGGGAGCCGTTGGTACGCTTGACAATCTCGCCTTTCCACGGCTGGTATTCCAGGAACCGGTGCGCCATGATAGCCTCGCCGGCGGATACGTTCATCACGTAGGTACGCATACCCATGATACCGCGGCTCGGGATGGTAAACTCCAGATGTACGCGGTCGTTCACCATCTCCATCTTCGTCATCTCGCCTTTGTGGGTGGAGACAAACTCGATGATCTTACCGCTGCATTCTTCCGGCGTGTTGACCGTCAGACTCTCCACCGGTTCGCATTTCACGCCGTCTATCTCTTTGATGATCACCTGCGGCTGGCCTACCTGCAATTCATAACCTTCGCGGCGCATGGTCTCGATCAGCACACTCAGATGCAGCACACCGCGGCCGAAAACACGCCAGCTGCTCTCTTCTGCGCCTTTCTCTACGCGCAGAGCAAGGTTCTTCTCCAATTCCTTGTTCAGACGGTCCTGGATATGACGGCTGGTGACGAATTTTCCGTCCTGTCCGAAGAAAGGACTGTCGTTGATACAGAAAGTCATACTCATCGTAGGCTCGTCAATTGCAATCGGCTTGAGCGGTTCGGGGTTCTCTGCGTCGCATATCGTGTCGCCGATTTCGAATCCGTCAATACCGATCAGCGCACAGATGTCGCCGTTCTTCACTGCGTCGGTCTTGACATGACCCATACCCGAGAAAGTGTGCAGCTCTTTGATCTTGGTCTTGATCATCGTACCGTCTTTCTTCGCCAGCGTGACGGTCTGTCCGTCGCGCAGTTCGCCGCGATGCACGCGTCCGATAGCGATACGGCCTACATAGGAGTTGTAATCCAGACTCGTAATCAGCATCTGCGGTGTGCCCGGGTTCTCCTGCGGAGCAGGGATATACTTGATGATGGCATCCATCAGGTCTGTCAGGTCGCTTGTCGGCTTGCGCCAGTCGGTGCTCATCCACCCTTGCTTGGCGGATCCGTACAGCGTTTGGAAATCCAACTGGTCATCCGTCGCGTTGAGGTTGCACATCAGGTCAAAGACCTCTTCCTGCACCTCGTCCGGACGGCAGTTCAGTTTATCCACTTTGTTGATAACGACAATCGGTTTGAGACCGATCTCCAGTGCTTTTTGCAATACAAAACGGGTTTGCGGCATGGCGCCCTCAAAAGCGTCAACAAGCAGCAAAACACCGTCCGCCATGTTCAGCACGCGCTCTACCTCGCCGCCGAAATCCGCGTGTCCCGGAGTGTCGATAATGTTGATTTTTGTACCTTTGTAGTCAATGGCGACATTCTTCGCCAGAATCGTAATACCGCGCTCGCGCTCCAGATCATTGTTGTCCAGAATCAACTCTCTCGGCTGGTCGCTGAATTCTGAATGCTGACTGCTGACTACTTTTGCCGTGTACAGCATCTTGTCCACCAGCGTCGTTTTGCCGTGATCGACGTGAGCAATAATAGCTATATTTCTTATATTTTGCATAATACTTTTTTTTCTTAACGTAAGCAGGGCGCAAACTACGCCATTTTAAAATCGGGCGCAAAGGTACAAAAAAAAAACGACATACACAATAGTGTATGCCACTTTTCTTTATTTTTTTGCTCTTTTGGCTCTTATTTTACCAGACTGCCGAGCACGTTGTATATAATTTTGTTTTTGCTAAACGCATTTGACAATATGTTAGAATATGCGGCTGTTTTGTGATAATTTGTAAACTCGACTCGGCAGTTTTTAGAAATTTATTGCTTTTTGTCAAAAATATTTGGTAGTCTCGCTCAAAGGCAGTAATTTTGCACCGTTTTTCGATGACGTCTGCTCTCAAGGTACGTCGAAAAGGCGGGATGCCCACGCATTGACGTGAACGGAAAACGGTATTGGTCTATTTAAAAAGAAAGGAGATAACTATGAGAAAGTACATGTTGAAAGTTAGTTATCTAATGACAATTTGCTGCCTGATGGCAGGTTACACAATCGCGGATGCTGCAAAAAGCAATGATAATTTCACTGTCCGTTTCCGCGAGAACACGTTGGTGGTAACGTCCACCCAAATGGAAGAAGCCAGAATCTACTCAATGCAGGGTAAACTGCTTCAAAAAGAACGTGGCAAGTTTGTTGAGTTTGAATTGGATCGCGGTACATACCGCCTCTTTGCAAAAGTCAACGGCGAAACAGTGACACGGAGAATAGAACTTCGTTAAACGGAAAGGACGCTTCGGCGCCCTTTTTTGTGTCCTTTCACCTTTCACCTTTCAACTATCAACTATCAACTATCAATTATCAACTATCCCCTTACTTCGCCGCCTTGATATACAGCGGGATGGAGAGGCCGAGGAAGACAAAATTCGGCAGCCATGCAGCCATAAAAGGAGACATCACATTATTGACGGAGAAAGTGGTACTGACGGTGGAGAAAAGGATATATCCGGCGGTCAGAACGATACCGATACCTAAGTTTTTTCCCATTCCGCCGCGCACTTTCCGGCTGCTCATTGTCACGCCGAGGAGCGTCATGATGAATGCTCCCAGCGGTGAAGCCCAGCGTTTGTGGTATTCCACCTCAAAGGCTTTGACATTGCCGCTGCCTCTCTCCCGTTGACGTTCCATGTAATGTTTCAGTTCCGGCGTGGTCATCTCCTGGGCCTGCTGCGCGGTGATGAACAGTTCGTCCGGAATGATCGGCATGGTGATGTCTTTGCGCTCGCCGCGCTCCAGACTTTCCCTCAGGCCGGTGAAAGTCCGTTGGGTATATTTGTCCAGATGCCAGTTCTCAAGCGAATCGTAATAGATCCGGTCGGCAGTGATACGCTGGACAAGGGTCTTGCCTTCGAATTTCTCAATCGAACAGCGGTAACCGATGCCTGAGCGGCGCTGGAAGGACTCGATATACAGAATCGTGCCCGGTTGTACCTCCATCTGGATGTTACGCGCGTGCTCGGAGGTAAAATGCTCTACGTATTTGTCGGTGAAACGCAGCATCCGTTCGGAGCTCCGGGGAATGACCCATCCGCCCAGCGCAATACTTAGTATGAAAAGCAGCGTCGCTGAAACCAGGTAGGGTAGCATCAGCCGGTGGTAACTCATGCCGGCGGCGTGCATCGCGATAAACTCCGAATTGCCTGCCATCTTGCTGGTGAAATAGATTACGGAGATGAAGATGAACAGCGAACTGAACATGTTCATGTAATACGGGATGAACGGCAGGTAGTAGTCAAAAATGATTTCGCGGAGAGGTACTTGGTTCTCAAAAAAATCATCCATCTTCTCCGTCAGGTCAAAGACGATGGCGATAGACAAAATGAGCACGATCGAAAAGAAAAACGTGCCCAAAAACTTCCGAACTATATACCAGTCTAATCGCTTCACTAACGCTTTACTAAATCATCCAATCCTCTTTGTGCATTTCTCGCGCATCATTGCGCGAGCCCCCTCCCTTGAGCGGGTGAAGAGCTCTGCTCGATCGGACTGCCGGTGGCCGTCCGTAGAACTCCCTGGGGTGGGGTTATTACAGCCTCGCTGTGATTGAAGGCATCACGCTTGCTTTCCACTCGCTGTAGTCTCCTGCCAGAATATGGTTCCGTGCCTGCGTCACCAGGTCCAGATAGAACGCAAGGTTGTGTATCGACAGGATCTCCAGTCCCAGCATCTCTTGTGCGTGGATCAGGTGCCGTGCGTAGGCTCTCGTATAGGCATGATCCACATAGCTTGTGCCGCTCGGATCGAGTTCCGTAAAATCGTCCTCCCATTTCTTGTTCCGCAGGTTCATTACGCCGTTCCAGGTGAAGATCATTCCGTTGCGGCCGTTGCGGGTAGGCATCACGCAGTCGAACATATCTACGCCGCGTTCGATAGCCTCTAATATGTTCCACGGCGTTCCTACGCCCATCAGGTAACGTGGTTTGTTCTCCGGCAGGATGTCGTTGCATACCTCGATCATGTCATACATCACCTCTGTCGGTTCGCCTACAGCCAGTCCGCCGATGGCGTAGCCGTCGCGGTCCAGGTCGCGCAGACGCTTGGATGCCTCCTGGCGCAGGTCGGTGTAGGTGCAGCCCTGAACGATAGGGAAGAGGTGTTGCTTGTAGCCGTACAGGTCGTCTGTCCCGTCGAAACGGGCGATACAGCGGTCCAGCCACCGATGCGTGCGGTCCATCGAGTCTTTGGCGTATTTCTTGTCCGCCGTACCGGGGCAGCATTCGTCGAAAGCCATCATGATGTCTGCCCCTATCTCGCGCTCTATGTCCATCACGCTCTCCGGCGTAAACAGCAGTTTGCGTCCGTCTATATGGCTGCTGAACCGCACACCCTCTTCCGTCATCTTGCGGATGTCGGTCAGACTGAATACCTGGAATCCGCCGCTGTCCGTCAGGATCGGTCTCTGCCATCCTTCGAACCGGTGGAGTCCGCCGGCTTGGCGCAGGATCCCGGTGCCCGGACGAAGAAAGAGGTGGTAGGTGTTACCCAGAATGATCTGCGCTTTGATATCTTCCTCCAGCTCTTTGCGTTGCACGCCTTTGACCGTTCCTACCGTTCCTACCGGCATGAAGATAGGCGTCAGGATGTCGCCGTGGTCGGTATGAATGACTCCCGCCCGCGGTCCTACTGCCTTCGCCTCGCTATGTAGTTCAAAAAATGCCATA